>CAZSXS010000028.1:7475-41676 GCA_964611385.1 uncultured Defluviitaleaceae bacterium | reverse complement strand
CCCCCAAGGTCTTTCCTTTTTCCTTTCATATTTATTTCCCGGGAAATAATTCATTCTTCTTCCTGGATTTGTGCCAATTGTTGCTTGTTTTCTTGTTTAATTTTTTCGAGAGCGTAAGGTTTGACGGCTCTAAATGCTGGTAATACTTTTATCAGTAACCGCTTTAAAACATTGACAAAAAATAAACTCTTGGCAAAATAAAAACAAAATGATATAATGCTAAAAATTTTAATTCCAAGGAGGAAGCTGTCATGCACCAGACAAAAGGGAACGACGTTGAGCTGGATTTTACATTGAAAGAAGAAATTGAAAGCATTGATAAAAATCAGATAAAGGTAACACTGAATATTGGTAATCAAAAGTTCGAAGAGGGTATGAACTTTTCGTATAATAAGAATAAGAAATCTTTCCAAATGCAAGGCTTCAGAAAAGGCCATGTGCCCAGAAAAATGATTGAGGCTGCCTATGGCGCCCAGGTCTTTTACGAGGACGCTATTAACCATATTTTCCCCCAAATTTTAGACGCCATTGTGAAAGAACATGACCTTAAGCTCGTTTCTTTGCCGCAGGTTGATTTAATGGAAGTGTCTAAAGAGAATGGTGTTGACCTTTCCTTCACTGCTTTTACCAAGCCAGAAATTTCTGTGCATGATTATTTAGGCGTTACATACCAAAAGTATGATACAAGTGTTTCGGAAAGAGAAGTTTTCTCCGTGTTGGAACGTGACAGGGATAAGAATGCTAGACTTGTAACCGTAACCGATAGGGCTGTCGCAGAAAAGGATATCGTTAATATTAATTTTGAGGGCTTTGTGGATGGGGTTGCCTTTGAGGGCGGTAAAGCCGAGGGTTATGAAATTACCATTGGCTCTCATACCTTTATTGATAATTTTGAAGACCAGTTAATCGGCCATATGACCGACGAGGATGTTGTTGTGAATGTTACTTTCCCAGATGAGTATCAACAGCCTTCCTTGAGCGGGAAAGCGGCCGAATTTCATGTCCATATTAATGAAATCAAATTTAAAGAGCTGCCTGAATTGAACGATGAGTTTGCCCAGGATGTTTCTGAATTTGAAACGATGGACGAATACACCGAGAGTATCAAGAAAAAGCTGCTTGAAAACAAAGAAAAAAATGCAGAGGCAAATAAGGAAAATCAAATCATTGCTAATATAATAGAAAGAAACCCCTTCGAACTGCCAGAGGTTATGATTGAAAACCGTGTGCACCGTATGATTGATGAAACTAGACGCAATATGAGATATTCAGGCTATGATTTGGAAACCTACTTGAAATACATGGGTAGAACCATTGACGATATGAAGTTGGAGTATCATGATGATGCTGAAAACTTTGTAAGAGGTCAGCTTGTAATAGAAGCCATTTTAAAGCAAGAGAAGGAAAACAAGAACGAGTACTTGAATATTCCCCAGGAAAGAATTGATGAAGAGCTTAACAAAATTGCTGAAGCGTATAAAATAACAAAAGAAGATGTCAAGAATAGGCTTGGAGTAACGGAAGAAGGCATTACTGAAGAACTGCAATACCGTGAGACCATCAAATACCTTCTGGATAACGCCATCGAAATGGAGTAACCAAGCGTCATTGAAAAAAGGAGGAAAAACATGAGTTTAGTACCATATGTCATTGAACAAACCAATAGAGGAGAACGTTCATACGATATTTATTCAAGGCTGTTAAAGGATCGAATTATTTTCCTGAGCGACGAGGTTAACGATGTTACCGCAAGCCTGGTTGTGGCCCAATTGCTCTTTTTGGACGCCGAGGAACCCGGAAAGGATATCAACCTTTATATCAATAGCCCAGGAGGCTCCATCACATCTGGATTTGCTATTTATGATACCATGCAGCATATTAAGTCGGACGTGTCTACTATTTGCGTAGGTATGGCGGCTAGTATGGGAGCCTTTTTGCTGTCTGGTGGTACTAAAGGAAAGCGTTATTGCCTTCCCAATGCCGAGGTCATGATTCATCAGCCCTTGGGCGGCACCCGCGGCCAGGCTACCGATATTATTATCCATGCCGAGCACATTTTAAAATCCAAAAAACGCCTGAATCAGATGCTGGCCGAAAACACCGGAAAGCCTCTTGAAATCATTGAAAGAGATGTAGAGCGTGATTTCTTTATGAATGCCCAGGAAGCAAAGGCATATGGAATCGTGGATGATGTGATAGCAAATAAAAGGTAAAACATAAAGGAGGTTGCGATGGCACCAAAATACGAAGATAAACACCGTCATCTTCGATGTTCCTTCTGCGGAAAGCATCAAGATGAGGTTATAAAGCTAGTAGCCGGGCCAAGCGCTTACATCTGTAACGAATGTATAGACTTGTGCTCCGATCTGTTGGACAAGGAAGGCATAGAGGTTTTTAAAAATGCCCCTTCGGAGGATATGACTTCGATGAAGCCCAAGGAGATCAAGGCGAAACTGGATGAGTATCTGATTGGACAGGATGATGCAAAGAGAGCCTTGGCTGTTGCGGTTTACAATCATTACAAGCGGATCAACGCCAACATTGTAAATGAAATCGAAGTTCAAAAGAGCAATATTTTGCTTTTGGGCCCTACCGGTGTCGGCAAAACCTACCTCGCTCAAACTTTGGCTAAAATGTTAAACGTCCCCTTCGCCATTGCCGATGCCACCAGTTTGACGGAGGCCGGTTATGTAGGAGAGGACGTCGAGAATATACTTCTGCGCTTGATACAGGCTGCGGATTATGACATTGAGAGAGCAGAACGCGGTATCATCTATATCGATGAAATTGATAAGATTACTAGAAAATCTGATAACCCTTCCATTACCCGTGATGTCAGTGGGGAAGGCGTTCAACAGGCCCTCTTGAAAATTTTAGAGGGAACTGTGGCTTCTGTACCTCCCCAAGGAGGACGTAAACATCCCTATCAGGATTTTATACAGATTAATACCAATCATATTTTGTTCATTTGTGGTGGTTCTTTCAGCGGGCTTGAAAAGATTATTGAGCACCGCTTAAATAAAAAACTCATCGGCTTTGGTTCGGAGTACAAGAGTGCTTCTGAAAAGGCCAGCGATGAAGTCATGAGCCAGGTTACCACACAGGATTTGCACAAGTTCGGCTTGATTCCCGAATTAGTAGGACGTTTGCCCGTCATTGTCACTCTTCCCTCCTTGAATGAGGAAGCACTTCTTTCTATACTGACCAAGCCAAAGAATGCACTCGCAAGGCAATATAAGCATTTGTTTGAGTTGGACGATGTAATTTTAGAGTTTGAAGAAGACGCCTTAAGAGCCATTGCCCATAAGGCAATCGAACGTGAAACTGGTGCCCGTGGTCTTCGTGCGATCATGGAAGAGTTTATGGGGGAAATCATGTACGACATTCCCTCCAATCACGCCATAGAAAAATGTATTATCACCAAGGAAACCGTGCAAAACAAATCTTATCCTCTGATTACCTATAATGAGAATCGCAAGCCCTTAGTGAAAAAGTCAAAGTCCAGAAATCACAAGAGATTCAGCGCAAGCTAAAAGCGATTCAACCATGCATTTAATTCTAATTACACATGATTCTATTAAATTTATAACTAAAAGTGAATATGAAGGCAAAAAATAAAACAATGGTCTGATTTATCTATTATCAAATAAGTCAAGACCATTGTCTTTATGTTATTCCTCGACAGGAGCATCAACTGGACAAACACCAGCACATGCGCCGCATCCAATACATTCGTCCTTGTCAATGACATACTTGTCATCGCCCTTAGAAATGCAAGAAACAGGGCATTCGCTTTCACAAGCGCCACAAGACGTGCAGTTATCAGTAATTACATAAGCCATGGGAAACACCTCCATTAAATTTTGCCTTATTGTATACTAAAATTTGAATTTAATCAAGAGAAAAATGAAAGCTGGGAACAGATATGAAAGATGGGTTGGAGCCCTTAAAATTTTTACCTGTTTACAAAGACTATATTTGGGGCGGAAGAAGACTGGAAGCCTATGGGCGCGTGCTACCCTTTGAGATTAATGCAGAAAGTTGGGACTTGACCTGCCGTGAAAATGAAATGAGCATTGTCTCGGAGGGAAGCTATAAAGGAAAGACTCTGAAAGAACTACTGGAAAAGAATCCAACAGCCTATCTAGGGGAGCACCCGGAATGGCTTGAAAATTTTCCTCTCCTGATCAAACTGATTGATGCCAATGATGACCTGTCGGTTCAGGTACATCCAGACGACGCCTATGCTGCTGCCCATGAAAATGAACCCTTGGGCAAATCGGAAATGTGGTACATCATGGAAGCTCAACCCGGCAGTAGCTTGATTCTGGGACTCAAAGAGGAGACTACAAAGGAAGAATTTGAGCGCCTGATCCAGGAAAATAGGGTGCAGGAGTGCTTGCACAGGCTACCCGTTCAAAAAGGGGACATTGTCAACATCAAACCAGGAACCATTCATGCGATTACTAAGGGTTTACTGGTTTGCGAAATTCAGCAAAACTCCAACATTACTTACCGTGTGGACGATTTTAACCGCGTGGCCAAGGATGGCAGCAAACGTATGTTACATATAAAGCAAGCCTTGGAGGTCACCAATTTTGATTCAAAGCAACTTGGTGTATTGAAGGGACTTAGCTTTGTGGTTCCAAAGGACGGAAAGCAGAATAAGCTGACTTATTATATTGCGAATCCATATTTTGCCGTTCTGATGCTTGAGATTACAGAATACACTGAACACTCCAATTCCAAGTGCTTTAGTACCTTTACCTGTGTGGAAGGCGCTTGTCGTTTAGAATATACAGGCGGGTTTATGAATCTGGCAACGGGGGATACGGTGTTTATTCCGGCAAGGCTGGGGGAATACAGCTTCAAGGGCAATGCGAAACTTTTGAAGTCCTTTGTTCCAGATATAGAAGAAGACTTTTGCTGTCCCTTGCTGGAACAAGGGTACAGTAGGGAAACCATTGAAGAATGTACAGATATAGGAATATAGGTATAAGAGATTAAGAGACAGAGATTGGGTAAATCCTTTTCTCTGAATCAATTAATATAAAGCAACTAAAGTGAGCAGTTCAGGGCAATACCCAGCCCATGCTTACTGTGATGAATAAAGGAGGCATGGGCAGCATATGTATGATATTTTATCAATGAACCTTTCGGAGCTGGAACAGCTTTTTGTATCACTTGGGGAGAAAAAATTCAGAGCGCGGCAGGTTTTCGAAAATTTACATAAACGCTTTGCCAAAAGCTTTATGGAGATGACGAACCTGCCGCTTTCTCTACGGCAAAGCTTGACGGAAAATGAAAACATTCTTTTCTCTGGGCTTGAAATTAAGAAAAAATTGAAGGGTACGAACTCGGATCTTCAAAATACAACTGAATCAGACAAGTCAAATTTTGCAAAATACTTGTTTATTTTACAAGATTTCAATATAATAGAAACCGTTTTAATGAATTATTCCTATGGAAATTCTGTTTGTGTCTCCTCGCAGGTGGGTTGCCGCATGGGTTGCAGCTTTTGCGCTTCCAGCCCCGTCAACCAAAACAGGCCGGGAAAGGCTGCAAACGCAGTCACTGTAACAAATGCAGGCTTTAAGCGGAATCTGACAGCGGGCGAAATGCTATTGCAGGTTTATCAGATTCAAAAGGAGCATCCAAACGATAGAATTTCCCATGTGGTCATCATGGGTATAGGCGAACCCTTGGATAATTATGATGAAGTGATCCGATTCATTTCACTTTTGAACTCGGAAAACGGCCTTGCCATTGGGCAAAGGCACATTACCCTATCCACTTGTGGTCTTGCACCCAAAATCATCCGGCTTGCCGATGAAAAGATTAACGATAAGAAGCTCCAAATTAACCTAGCCGTATCCCTCCACGCTCCTACCGACGAGCTACGGAGAAAGTTAATGCCTGTGGCCAAAAAATACAGTCTTGAGGAAGTAATGGAGGCTTGTTCTTATTATATTAAGGTCACCAATCGGCGGGTCAGCTTTGAATACACACTCATTCATGGAGTCAACGATAGCAGAGAATGTGCCGCCCTCCTAGGGAAACTCCTACGCGGCAAATTAGTACACGTTAATATTATCCAGCTGAACCCCGTCCACCCGGAATACAAGAGAAGCACCAATGACAAAGCCTCATCCTTTGTAGAAACCTTAAAAGGCTACGGCGTGGAAACCACTATCAGAAAAAGCTTGGGCGGGGAAGCAGAAGCTGCTTGTGGGCAGTTACGTTCATTCAGTCTCTAAATCATTTATCAAGCTGCCATTTTGAAATCTGCGAGGCTGTTATCTCTTTGAATGGTAGCTTTAAAAGATGAACAGGACTGTATGTCAACCAACATTTTTAAGCATTGGGAGGATTTTCAATGAAAGTTGCCGGAATTACGGATGTGGGTAGGGTTCGCGCAAATAATGAGGACAGTATATTTTTTTCTTCCGAGCCTGTGGGGAGCTTACCGAATTTATTCATTATGGCTGACGGTATGGGCGGGCACAATGCCGGAGAGGTTGCCAGCAGTTTAGCTACCTTACTTTTTAAAAAATATATTGAGGAACACGAAAGTACCGAAACTTTGGACCTTTTAGTGGAGGCTTTACTTTTTGCCAATGCTAAGGTTTTTGAGGACTCCATTCAAAATGCGGCCCACTTTGGAATGGGAACCACCCTTTCTGCCTGTGTTGTTTCAGATAAGCTTTATATCGTTCATATAGGGGACAGCCGAATTTATCTGCTTTCAGACGGAATCCTGAAACAGCTGAGCATTGATCACTCTTTTGTAAATGAAATGGTCCGAAATGGCCAACTTACAGAAAGTGAAGCCAAAAATCATCAAAAGAAAAATATTTTGATCAAAGTTCTGGGAACCGACAGTAAGGTAGATGCGGATGCCTTTTCTCATCCGGTTAAGGCGGGAGATCGCATCTTGCTCTGTTCAGATGGATTGACGGATATGCTGGAGGATGAGGACATTGCTGAGATCTTGGTTTCCAGCCATGACTGTGAGGTTCTTACACGTACTTTAGTGGACAAAGCTAACGACAGGGGCGGCAATGATAATATCTCTGCAATCGTGGTGTTTTGTGAAGGTGGGGTGATAGAATGATACTTGAAATGGGTAAAGTTGTTGCAGACCGATATGAAATTGTTTCTCGGATTGGTATGGGCGGCATGGCTATTGTGTACAAAGCCAAGGATAGAAAGTTGGATCGTTTTGTCACCTTTAAAGTCATGCGGGAGGAATTTGCCAACGATGATGAGTTTTTGTCCCGCTTTGTCATCGAAGCTCGTGCCGCCGCCAAGCTGAATCATCAAAACATTGTGAATGTATATGATGTGGGGCAGGAAGGAAACATCAATTATATTGTGATGGAATATATTGACGGTGTGACCCTTAAGGATTTGATACTCAAGCGGGCACCTTTCAATAATGACGAGATTTTGGGCGTGGCGATTCAGATTTCTACAGCGCTAGAGGAAGCCCATACTCACAACATTGTTCACAGAGACATTAAGCCGCAGAATATTTTGGTGACTGCTACTGGTGTGTTGAAGGTTACGGACTTTGGCATTGCCAGAGCTACCAGCGCCAACACCACTACCGCCGGCACAAACACCATGGGCTCAGTGCATTATTTTTCGCCGGAGCAAGCTCGTGGGGGCTTTGTAGATTATCGCAGCGATATTTATTCCTTGGGAATTATCATGTACGAGATGTCCACTGGCCATCTTCCCTATGACGGGGATACTCCCGTTGCTGTTGCTTTGAAGCATATTAATGACAAACTGCCGGATATCCGTATGATCAACGATAAAATTACGGACAGCATAGTACAGATCATTTTGAAGGCTACAGAAAAGCTTACCAGTCTTCGTTATCAAAGTTGCCAGGAGCTAAATGTGGATTTAAAACATGCTCTGGCCCACGAAACGGGAGAGTTTGTACAAAGAACCGAAAACATGTATCACCAGCCTACCATACGTCTTACGCAAGAGGATATGGCCATCATCAAAAAGCAATCCAAGCCTGAACCAGTCAAAGAAGAAAAGCCGAAGGTGGTTGAAGAGAAGGATGAGGATGAAGCGGATGATGATGAAGTGGATGAAGATTTCGATGATGATGATCTTGATGAAGAAGTTGAAAAGGGATCAGAAAAGAAGGTTATTATTGCAGCTGTCATTACGTCCATCGTTATCATTGGTATTATTGTTTTTGCAGTCATCAGTATTTACAACAATCAATACAGATCAAATCTTCCTTCCGGTGCAGCAGCTACAGAAGTGACTGTGCCGGACTTGACGGTAGATCTGGATTTGGAAGAGGCCAGTCGGGTTTTGGCTGATTTAGGCTTGTTTATAAACGAAACCAACCGCGTATATGACGATGAAATTCCAGAGGGCAAGATCGTTTCTCAGGATGTGGATGCAGGTACTACCGTTCAAGTGAAAAGTATTGTCAGTGTAGTGACTAGCCTTGGAAGCAACAAGATTGAGGTTCCCGATTTGACCGGAAAATCGGCCAACACCATTCATGACTTTTTATCTGAAAACAAGCTGATGTTTGATATCACAGAACAATATGTTTACAGCGATAAAATTGCCACCTATGTGGTGGTTTCTCAGGAGCCTGAGGCCGGTGACATGGCTGAGGCGGGAAGCGAAATCATCCTTTATATAAGCCAAGGTCCCGAGCCTTCCGTCATAAAGGTACCGGATGTATCGGGCCTGACGGAAGCCGAGGCCATCAAAAAATTACAAAGTCTTGGTCTTGTGATTTCAAAGATCACTAGAGCTTCCAGTGAAAAATATGCCGAAGGCCTTGTTGCCAATCAGACCGTTGCCAGCGGCAAGGAAGTGCTGAAGGGTACACAGATTGAATTGGTAGTCAGTCAAGGCAAGGGCAACAGCGTCCCCGCCACGATTCCGACAAGAAAGGTCAAGGTTTTGAAGGTTGACCCCACCATCCCAGAGGAGATCGAAACGGTTACCATTAAGATTCTCCGCAATGATGGGTCGAAGGTGGATGAGATCTACAACGAAGAGGTACCGTCCAAGGATTTCCCGAAGACTTATGAAGTAGATGGCAAAGGAAAGGTTGAGTTTTTAGTTTACATTAATGACATCTTCCAAGGCAGGCAGCCGGTGGATTTTGATAGTGAAGAGTAAAGTAGTATGGTGTAAGTAAAGAAAGGACTGTTGCATTTGATGCGACAGTCCTTTTAAATGCCTATGTTCATTTAAATGCCTTTGTTCAAAAGAGAACAGTGGTGAATTGGAAAGGAAGGAAACCTATGCGGATTATGGCGGTGGACAATGAGCCCCTGGTGCTGAGCAGCCTAGTCAGGCAACTTACGAAGGTTGTGCCGGAGGCCGAAATCATCAGCTTTACAAAGCCCGCCGAAGTCTTTGATTATTTGTCTGAGAACATAGTTGATATTGCTTTTTTGGATATTCAGATGGGCTCTATGAATGGTATAGAGCTTGCCAAAAAATGCAAGGATCTTTGCCCCAGAGTCAATATTATCTTTGTCACGGGTCATTCACAGTATACAGAGGGTGCATTTTCTCTCCATGGCAGCGGGTATCTAAGGAAGCCTGTGCTCGAAGAGGCTCTCCGGCGTGAAATTGAGAATCTTCGCAATCCCTTGCAGCCTGTTGCAAGCAGTCGTGTGAGAATCCAAACCTTTGGGAATTTTGAAATCTTTGTGGATGCCGAACCCTTACAGTTTCCTCAGTCCAAATGCAAGGAGTGTCTTGCTTATTTAATCGACCGAAAGGGAGCGGGCGTAAGAGTAGCTGAGATATCAGCAGTTCTTTGGGAGGGCGAGCCCATTGTTAGAAGGTTTCAAAACAGCACGAAGAAGATTATTTCGGATATGATGAGGACTTTAAAGACCGCAGGTGTGAAAGATATAGTCATCAAAAAATTCAACAGCATTGCGATTGATGTCACAAAGGTAGACTGCGACTATTATAAGGCCATTCATGGGGATATGCAGCAGATGAACGCCTTTGTTGGGGAATATATGAGTCAATATAGTTGGGCTCAATTTTCGCTGAGTGAGTTGAGTGCTTCTTCAACAAACTTCATTAGAAATTTTCAAATTTTTTCTTGACAAGCTCTGTTTTACATGCTATAATACGTTTATAAATGTGAAGCAAACATTTGAACTTATGTGAATTGATTGCTTTGCTTTATCTTAAACCTTGAGGTTATCATTTGTAAGGTTTTTGGCTTAGTAGCTCAGTTGGTTAGAGCGCCGGCCTGTCACGCCGGAGGTCGAGGGTTCGAGCCCCTTCTGAGTCGTTAAGAAAAGGTATTTGTTATGGGAGCATAGCTCAGCTGGGAGAGCGCCTGCCTTACAAGCAGGATGTCATAGGTTCGAGCCCTGTTGTTCCCACGTATACAAATGCCTTTTTTTATTTTGTTTTAGAATTCTAAAGGAGGGTATTATGGACTTTAAGGACTTAGTAAGTAAAAGACAAAGTTGTAGGAATTACTCGGACAAAGTAGTGTCACGAGAGGATTTAATTAATATTGTGGAAACGGCAAGGCTTGCCCCCTCGGCCTGTAACAGTCAGCCTTGGAAATTCATCATAGCCGACCAAGAAATGGCAAAACTTGTACCTCCGCTACTGCAAGACCAGGATAGACCAATCAATCGCTGGTCAGACAAGGTGAGCTCCTTCATTATTATTTGTGAAACCAAGGCGGTTCTAATGCCCGATGCAAAGTGTGACAGTCAGCACTACGCTCAAATGGATCTCGGCATCGTGACTGCACATCTCAGTCTGGCCGCTGCCGACAAAGGATTATCCACCTGTATCGTGGGATACTTTCATGAACCAAAGCTCAAAGTGATTTTCAAGATTCCCGACGATGTAAAAATAAAGCTTATTCTGGCTGTGGGTTATGCTGGGAGCGAAACCATACGCCCAAAGGCACGAAAGCCCTTTGAAGAGATTGCAAGTTTTAACAGCTGGTAAGCAATGGGCTTATTTCAGGATGTATACGAAAAGGTCAAGCAAGTACCAAAGGGCAAGGTTGCAAGCTATGGGCAAATAGCCACTCTAGTCGGGAACCCTCGGGCCTCACGGGCAGTGGGCTACGCCCTCCACGCAAACCCCCAACCGGGTCTTATCCCCTGTCACAGAATCGTCAACCGTTTCGGCAGCCTTGCGCCTGCGTTCGCCTTTGGTGGTCAAGAGGTTCAAAAGAAACTTCTGGAGGCCGAAGGAATTATTGTGGGTGAGGACTTTTGTGTTGACTTGAAGAAATTTGGATGGGACGGGGTAATGGTTGGTATTGAAGTTGATCAGTCCATAGAAGATACTCAAACACATTAAGATCAAAAACGTTACTATCGAAGATAAAGATTAAGACCATAAAGATCAAGACCAGTGAGTTCGGGGGAGGAAGCTTTTTTGCCATTTGAAAAAAGCTTCCTCCCCCGAGCTCACTTATTGGTTCACTCCAACACCTTCACCCTCCAACTTTCAACAGCCCATGGCCGTTTCATGCACTAACCATTCTATGAAAGTTTAAGCGAACGCCCACTGGTCAAATGATCGTATCTTCGTGCAAAAAAAACCGGACATAAGATTTTGAACGATGTCACGATGGGGCTATTTGGATTGAGATATTGGGTTGTTTTTAGTGTACCAAGCAAGGAATATACAGTGGGAGGTATATGTTATGCAAAAGGTAGTCTTTGTTAGACATAGCGAGCCTGATTATTCATTAGTGGAAGAAAGAAAATACATAGGGCATGGAATTGATTTAGCTCAATTGACTGAAAATGGTATCAAAATTGCTGAAAAGGCTTCACTTGATCATAGATTGAATAATGCTGGAATCATCGTTTCTTCTCCATATACTCGTGCATTACAGACGGCTGCTATTATATCTAAAAATAGAAAGTTGGATATAAAGGTAGAATTGGATTTACATGAATGGATGCCGGATTTGTCCTTTCAGTATGCCTCCAAAGAATCAGCTACAAAGGCAAGAAAGTTATGTTTTGAATATAAAGGAGTATGTCGGGACGATAGTGAGATCAAATTTGAAAACTTTGAAAATGTATTCAACCGTGTTAAAAAGGCTCTTCTACGGTATAGTGAATATCAAAAAATAATTGTAGTAACGCATGGCATTGTTATGCGTCGATTTTCATTTGAATCTGATATACCTTTTTGCGGAATAGTAGAAATTGACTTTGATGAGTCCTTTCTCTGTACCGAATTTAAAGCCTATTAGAACATAGACTGCGAGCAATGCCTGAAGCGTATTACTCCTTCTTGGCTACTATATTCAGTCACGTTCAGCTTTGCAAAGTAGCCGCCCAAAAGAATAGAATTTAACCAGGTTGAATGATGGCGACTTGGTAGATGTTTAAGAGACTGAGTAGCAAGCAGATATTTGTGTAAGATTCCATCCTGAATTGTGACCTGGAAAAACGGCTTTTTGTGTCTAATGTTAAGGGAGGTAATGGATGATGCTTTATAGGAATGTTATTCAAAAGATGCACAGTAATTTAAAAATAAATCCTTATTCTTTTGGATACATGGGAGAATTATATGTTGAGCACAGGTATATTGATACAATTGACCAATTATATTTTCATATAATCGATAAGTACTTAATGAGTAACGGCTCATATTTTTATAATAGAAATAGGTTATACTTTTCCTCAAGTTTGAACGATATTGTTGATGTTATACTTAAAACAAATGATGACTATATTCTAATTCAAAATTCTGACTTGCCATCTGCTTTAAAAAGGTACTTGCTTTTTACGATAACAGAATATGCAATGCATAGTGTGTCTAAGCTATTAAACGCTTGTTATTTCAGCCAAGTGATTTTTGAAGAGTTTTATATAGTTTTAAAAAGCTATATTGAACTATTATCTCAACAATTAACAACAATACTATTTGATATGGATTTTTCAAATTTAATTCTAATTGACAAATCATTATTAGAAAATGTTTGCAAAAAATTCACTGGTGCTGGTATTACGAATTTACGCGAACATGTAGAAATGGACAACAAAATAATTTTATTAATCGGATATATGCTATACATAGAACATATATCCAATTATGACCTGATTATATCTCCGTTACTGGGAGCGGCTCAAATCGCACCGTTTTTTAATGCTGTTCAACAACATTTATTTCAAGACAGAACAGCAATTTCGTTTGAATATATTAAGTTTTCGACTTATGCTGTCGAATGCTTTGAAGAAACGCAGGATTCATTGTCAATACTGACACAATTAGATAACCTGAAGCAGAAATACCCTCCAACAACAAAAGTATTGATTATAGACGAAAGTTTAGGTAGTGGCAAAACAGTTTTGCATATAAAAAGAATGTTAAGTGATTACTTTAATGAAATCCACACAGGTGCAATAGAGTTCCGCTGGGACAAGAAAATAATTTATAATCATGACAGAGAATGGTTTAGTCTTGGCGATATTGACTATATAATGCCAATTTCATATCGGCACTATATTCAGTTAGCTCATCACTTTGAATCAATTAGACTAGGAGATATCGTTTACAAGCCATATATTCCATATTGCATTTATAATGATAAAGATTACTATTCATATGTTGCTAATGAAGATTTAGATGATGATAAACTAAGTATGTTGAACGCATTTATTAATAAAGCAAAGATTGTAATGCAAATATTTTATGGATTGGGAGAAAACCTTCCGAATAATCCTAACTCCGTCAAATGAAATCATAGATGCATTAAAGCCTACATGATGTTATCAGACATGTCATAATGTAGGCTTCATTTATAGTTATTAACCTTTTTAATCCAGTTGCTAGATGTGGGATAACAATCAATGGCTGAAAAAGTTAAATAAAAAGGAGCTGCACTTGCCAATCCTTGGTAGCGCAGCTCCTTTTTATTTTACCTTATTTTTTTCGTCATCATATGTCTATGCTTATGGTTTACAGCTGATTGTAACCTATGGGCTAAAAGTTATCCTCTCTCACCCTCGTTTTACTCTTTTACCTTTTACCTCTCCTGCTGGCAGTATACACAGCGGTATACCCTCTTCTCCCTGTCCACCAGTACAAACGTGTGCTCTATGTCGGTCTCCACACCGGTTATACAGCGGGGGTTTTTGCATTTTGTGATGTTGGTGATCCGCTCTGGGAGAGCCAAATGCTTTTTGTCACTGATCCGCCCGTTTTCAATGATGTTGACCGTCACGCCTGGATCAATGTAGCCTAGCAAGGTGAAGTCAATGTCTGTCCTGTCCTCAATTTTGATGATGTCCTTTTTACCATGCTTGCTGCTTTTGACGTTCTTGATGATGGCCACTGCCGAGTCTACCGTTTCCAGATTCAGTGAGCGGTAGATCAACATGGCGTTTCCCGCCGTAATGTGGTCAATGACGATCCCGCTTTCTATGCTGTCTATGCTTAGCATATTTGGCTCCCTTCTGCCTTCCCCAGTAGCTTTAAGATTAAGGCCATTCGAATGTATTTTCCGTATAATACCTGCTCGAAATACTTGGCGCGGGGATCCTTGTCTACCGAAACCGAAATCTCGTTCACCCTGGGCAAAGGATGTAGAATGGCTAAGTCCTCCTTGGCCACTTTGAGCTTGTCCATGTCCAGAATGTAGGTGTCCTTTAAGCGAATGTAGTCCTCTTCGTTGAAAAACCGCTCCTTCTGTACCCTCGTCATGTAGAGAATGTCCATGTCTGGTATGGTGCTCCCCAAATCCTCTTTTTCAATGAAGCTGACCTTTCCGTTTTGTAGGTTCCGGCGAAGATAGTCTGGAATCTTTAACTCCTGGGGTGATACCAATATGAAATGATTGGGGTACTTGCTTAGACTTTCCAGCAGGGAATGTACCGTGCGCCCGAATTTTAGGTCGCCGCAGAGTCCAATGTTTAAATTCGATAGCCGCCCCTTGGTCTGACTGATGGTCAGTAAGTCCGTTAACGTCTGGGTGGGGTGTTGGTGCCCCCCGTCCCCAGCGTTGATGACAGGGATGGTCGAAAACTGTGAGGCCAAAAGCGCTGAGCCTTCTTTCGGATGTCGTAGGGCGCAAATGTCCGCATAGCAGGAGACTACCCGCATGGTGTCCGCCAGACTTTCACCCTTGGCCGCAGAACTGGAGTCCGCAGAGGAAAAGCCGATTACTGAGCCACCCAAGGAGATCATGGCAGACTCAAAGCTTAGCCGGGTCCGCGTGCTTGGCTCAAAAAAAAGAGTTGCCATGATCTTTCCTTTGCAGCTCTCAGAAAATTTCCCGGGATCTTTTATGATTTCCCGGGAAATTTGTATCAGTTCGTCTGTTTCTGTGAGATCAAAATCGGTTGAGCTTATCAGGTGCCGCAAGTTCATGTTCTTCTGTAACAACATTCCGATCCTCCACTAGGCCTTAATAAATTCAAATACATTTTCGATGAGTTTCTGATTTAAAGCAGCAGCTTCTTCCAGAGAAGTACCCTTGGTGCCAAAATAAATCTTGATCTTAGGCTCGGTGCCAGAGGGTCTTACGCAGAACCAGGCATCTTTGTCCAGAACATAGTACAGTACATCGGACACTGGCAGGCTGAGTTTGCTCTTTTCTCCGCTGGCAATGTCTGTCTCTTCGCTGCTCTTGTAATCCCGCATCTTGAGTACTGTATAGTCACCGACGGTCTTTCTGGGATTGGCTCGTAAGTCTGCCATTATCTTTTTGATGTTTTCTGCCCCTTCTATGCCTTTTAGGGTGATGGACTTGGTGTCTTCTTTGTAGTAGCCGTACTTTTCATAGGCATCCACCAAGGCGTCAAAGAGCGTCTTGCCGATGGATTTATAATAGGCTGCCATCTCGCAAATGAGCATCGTTGCAACCACTGCGTCTTTATCTCTTGCATAGGTTCCCGCCAGGTAGCCGTAGCTTTCCTCAAAGCCAAAGAGATAGTGTTCTCCCTCTTGCTCCAACAGCTTGATTTGCTCTCCGATGTATTTAAAGCCAGTCAAAACCTCAATGTATTTGATTCCGTAGTCTTTACAAATGGCTTTGGCCATATCGGTGGATACAATGGTTGAAACAATGAAGGGCTTTTCGGGCATGGCGTTTGCAGCAATCTTGCGGGAAAGTATGTATTCCGTCAGCAAGATTCCCATCATGTTCCCTGTCAGCATCTTCCATTCGCCCTTGTCCTTGACCATCGCCCCTACGCGGTCTGCATCAGGATCTGTGGCTACAATAAGGTCGGCACCCGTTGATTCGCCCAGCGCCTTGCCCAGGGCAAAAGCATCTGGATCCTCGGGATTGGGATATTTAACCGTAGGGAAGTTTTCATCGGGTTTTTCCTGTTCGGGCACAACCTGAACCTTGGTAAAGCCAAGCTCGCTCAGCACCCTTCTGACCGGGATATTGCCGGTACCGTGCAGGGGTGTGTAGACGACAGACAGGTTTTCGGGCTGAATCACTTTGATGCTTTGTCCCTTAACACACTCAATAAAGGCATCGTCCGCTTCGCTGCTCAGGACTTCAAACAAGCCCTTTTCCACAGCTTCTTCCTCAGAAAGAACCTTAATATCCTCAAAGCGTTCTACTGCATCCACCTCAGTGATGATTTCCTCATCCCGAGGGAAAGGAATCTGCCCGCCGTCTGACCAGTAGGCCTTATACCCATTATACTCTGGAGGATTATGGCTGGCGGTGATCACGATCCCCGCAATACAACCAAGGTGACGGACAGTAAAGCTTAGCTGGGGTGTTGGTCTGAGACCTTCGAACACATAAGCCTTGATGCCGTTCCCGGCCAGAACCAAGGCCGCCTCCCTGCAAAATTCAAAGGACATACGTCTGGAGTCATGAGCGATGACCACAGCTGCCTTTTGGGTTTCCCTTAAAATATAGTTGGCAAGGCCTTGGGTTGCCTTCCGAACGGTGTAGATGTTCATGCGATTTGTACCGGCGCCGATAATTCCTCTTAGGCCCCCTGTGCCAAACTCCAGATTTTTATGAAAGCGCTCCATGATTTCCTTCTCGTCACCGGAAATCTCCTTTAACTCCGCCTTTGTTGTCTCATTAAAGTACGGATTCGTCAACCAAGCTTCATACTGCTCCTTAAATCCCATACAAAAAACCTCCTATCAAAATACTGCCTACCATAATAATCACCTCTTAACTCCCTGTCAAGGCAAGAGAACAGATGTTTGTGAAAAATCGATGAAAATTTTTCAAAAAGATGGATAAAGTAAAATGATGATGCTATAATGCATGGATAGGGTATTTAGACTCAGTCCAATGCATGATGGAGACAGGAAGGAGTATGAACATGACTGTATTGATCACTATTTTAGTCGCTGTTTTACTGCCTCTGAGCCTGATCCTTTTCTCCAAACACAAAGACGAAGCGCCGAAGCTTGCTGGTCTGAACAAAATGCTGGACGACAAAAGCTATGATATACGCGTTTATGCTTTTCCCAAGGCTGTGGCAAGCATAGACGACATTATTGCAAAGCGCTTTGAGCTTTACCGTGAGGAAGGAAAGGTACAGGGTTTTGAGGTGGAGAAGCCTATTTTCGAAAAGGTCATTCATCCAAATGAGAACAATGTATTTGAATTTGGGCAGATTTTAGTATCTGCAAAGGAAGTCAAGCGCATTAATGAAAAGGAAACGATTTATTTTTTTTCGGATCTCAGTAACGATTTGGTCTTGACGGCCGAGGAGCCACAAAGCATTTACCGACACATGCAAAGGCACATCAGAGGTGGAGCTGTGATTGTGATTCGGGTTTTGAAAAACAAAGAATGGGAGGACGACGATGATGAGGCCTAAGATCTTAATTACGCCTTCTTTAATTGATCAATTTTTGCGGCTGAATGTTCAATATGCAGCCGCCATTTCTGAAAGCGGGGGTTTTCCCCTGATCCTCAGTTATCAGGCTTTCAACTTTGAAGATATAGACGACTTATTAAGCAACTGTGAGGGAATCTTACTGTCCGGGGGAGATGATATCCATCCAGACTTTTTCCCCGAGGGATTCAGAGAGCCGATTCATCCCAAGGCCGAGGGAATACGGGTTGAACGGGATCGCTTTGAGATCATGCTGGTCAAGGAAGCCATGAAGCGGGACCTTCCTCTTCTGGGGATCTGCCGGGGTATGCAGCTTTTAAACGTGGCCTTGGGTGGAACTTTACATCAACACATCGAAGACCACTCCCTAGGAGAACGCAGCCATGAGCTCGTCCACGAGGCAAAGCTAGCTGAGGGTTCCAAGCTAGCAGAAATCCTAGGCGCAGACCGCATCGGCACCAACTCCAGCCATCATCAGGCGGTCAATCAGGTTGCGCCGATCCTGAAGGCCACAGCCTGGGCAGAGGACGGCATCGTTGAGGCCATAGAACACCCAGACAAGGCTTTTGCAATCGGGGTTCAATGGCATCCGGAGTTGTTGATTCAGAACAACCAGGAGGCTCGGAAGATATTTGAGGCTTTTGTTGGGGCTTGTGTGGAGAAGCGCCGATGAGGAGTATTTCGCTTTTCATAGTCAGTATTTTGCTGGTTTTTATTGGAGCTTTGAGCGCATACTTCAAGATATGTCTAAATGGAAAGGCCTTGTTATGAAGAATAATTCCAAAATTGTAGGGGCTTCCTTCACATCCCTTTGGGCTAAAGCAATGGGCGAGCATCCCCATCACAGGCATCTGCCAGGGGGTGTGTGTTAATTAAAGTTCCTGATTATTTAACAAGATATTATAAAAAAGGTGAAAATCCATTTTTATCTTTAAATGATTTACCATATGAGCAAGCAAATCAAATAAAATTATTACATTGCAAAGAAGATAATATTGGTGGATTTTATTCGGAAGATGATTATTTAATACAACGAAGAGAAATTGAAAAGTGGATCTATCATCAATTAGTGCAAAAAGGTGGTAACCCAACAAGCAACGTGCCAATTTATATGACACTTGGAGATTCACCAAGCGGCGAATATGACATACGTTCTGACTTACAAAAAAATGCGGCCGAATTAATCATTCCTTTAGAATGCCTTGATCTGTCTGCAATTACTTTTACCTTCCCAGATAGTATGTATCAGATAATTCTTGATGAAAATGGACAGATTGTTGAAGATGGTAGAACAAACACACCACGTGTGTATTTATTTCAAGAAATAAAAGATGTGTTAATAGAATATCAGAATTTTTTGCATGATCATTATATTGAAGCTCAGGTGTGGAATCGGGAGATGCTTTATGCCTATTATAACAAGCAAAATTATTGAAATTACTGACCCAATTATAAAATCAAACATTTGCAATACTGTGTTAAGAGCGCTACCCAATTGGTTTGGCATAGAATCATCCATCGTTGACTATGTAAATCAAGTACAGACTATGCCCTTCTATGCAGCCTATGATCATCAAACGCCTATCGGTTTTGTAGCAATAAAAATCCACAATCCATATACCGCCGAAGTATGTGTTATGGGAATAGCCAAAGAGTATCATAGACAAGGCATTGGAAGGAGCCTAATTGCACATTGTGAGGACTATTGCAAAAAAGGTGGCTATGAATTTTTAACTGTAAAAACCCTGGATGAATCTCGTGCAAGCAAAAGTTATGAAAAAACAAGATTGTTTTATTGTTCTATGGGTTTTCGTCCACTTGAAGTGTTTCCGCTGCTTTGGGATAAGGATAATCCTTGTTTGTATATGGCGAAATATATTAGTCAATGGGAATATGAGAAGCCATACGATGGCCGCCACACAAAACAATAGAATAGCAGATGAACAGGAAAGTATGCTTAACAAATAGGGTTTTATAACAAGTTGGAAGGGGTCTATTTATGAAAGTAATCATCACGGATTTAGACAATACACTTTTACATTCAAATAAATCTATTTCCGAATATTCAATAGAGGTGCTTTTAAAATGCAGATCCAAAGGGTTGAAAATTATATTCGCTACTGCACGCTCCGCACAGGCGGCTTCGGGATGGATAAAGCAGCTTCAACCAGACATTTTTATTGGCTATGGCGGCGCCCTCATTACATCGGCAGACGGTAAAGTTATAAAGCGCTTTGACATCCCGGCAGACATTGCACAAAAACTGATAAAAGAATTACGATCCACAGCTGAAATATTTTCAATATCTGCGGTGAATGAAAATACGGCTCTATCTAACCATTCTAAATATATTGAGAATAAAGAAAATTCGCATTATTGTTACTTTGATTTTTCTACAGATCTTGACCAAAGCTTCTTAAAAATATCGGTTAACAGTAATAGCAAGTATGTCTTAGAAACCATTGCCAAAAAATATCTCATGTGTGACCTGCTGCACTTTTCAAATGAAACCTTAAGCCGTTTTGCGAACAAAGAAGCTGTAAAATGGAATGCAGTAAAAGCAGCTGCAAACTATCTATCAATTAGCACCGACAATTTTATTGCTTTTGGCGATGATTATAATGATTTAGAAATGATCCAAAATTGTGGGATAGGCGTAGCCGTTGAGAACGCTATTGATGATGTCAAGGCAATAGCGAATGCTGTATGTGATACAAACGATCACGATGGGGTTGCAAAATGGATTGAGCAAAATATCTTATAGAAGTCTGATGGATTGAGTAGCCGTTTACGCTCGTTATCTTCCGACCTAGATGCCTTGGTTTAGGCCTAGGTTGGTTTGCTTACAAATTATATGAGGCATGATTGTTATGAATGTTTTAATTATTTATTGTCATCCAAGTTCTAACAGTTTTACAGCTAAAGTGAAAGAATCATTTATAAAGGGCATTTCAGAAGCAGGACACTCGTTTATCATTTCTGATTTATACGCTATGGGATTTAATCCTATTTTTTCAGAAAGCGAGTATTTACGAGAAGCATTCTATGATGATACAAAAGAGATAGCGGATGATGTTCTAGCAGAGCAGAAAAAAATTAATAATGCGGATGTTATCGTATTTATATACCCTAACTTTTGGACTGAAGCTCCTGCATTGCTTGTCGGGTGGTTTCAGCGTGTATGGACGTATGGCTTTGCCTACGGAAAAGCCCAAATGAAAACCTTAGATAAGGCACTGTTTTTGGTAACGATGGGGGGCAGTTTAAAAGATGAGATCAGAGCTACGCAGGTTGAAGCGATGAAAACGATCATGATTGGCGATCGAATCAACAAACGAGCTAAAACAAGTGAAATGATTGTATATCTGCATTTGTTCCATTGGTATAACATGCTTGCTGTTTAGAATGTTATTAATAATTTTAAAGGGGTGTATAATCATGCAAGAAATGGTAATCTCCAATTACAAAACGGCACAGTACAAGGATGTCAATCTTAACAAAATATTTGAACCAGAGGGGCATCGGGAGCAGGAATTTGAATTTAGTAACAGTGTGGTAAACTCTCCTTTTACAGCGAATGGCGGAAAACTTTTCGTCAACTTTTACACTCTTTTACCCGGAAAATCAAGTTATCCTTACCATTATCACACAGGAATGGAGGAAGTATTCTATATCATTAGCGGAACAGCAACCCTAGAATCGCCCAAGGGAAACATAATTGTTTCCGAAGGAGATGTAATTGTGTTGCCAGCCAATGAAAATGGAGCGCATAAGTTTACAAATCATTCTGATCTTCCATGTGTATATCTTGACGTGGACACAAGCGATACCCGCGAAGTCGTTTTCTACCCTCACTCAAACAAAGTACGTGTTATGACTGGAGGATTCCATAAATCTTTCAATATTGATGATGAAGTTAACTTTTTGGAGGGTGAGAAATAAACTACCGGTTGCAGTTAAACCGCTTTATAATAACAAAAGATCGTTATTCCTATAGGAGGAAATATGGTAAAGAGTAAGAAAACTGGAAGACTTATTGTTGTGATATGTATAGTAGCTTTGCTGTTATTTGTGATTCTTCCTTTTGGATTATCAGTGTATATTTATCAGTCTAACTTCGGCAGCCGTTATACAACTACATCATGGATGAAACGTAGCCTAGACGAATTTGACGGACTAAGCGCCCAGCAATATTCGTTTCCATCAAAAGATGGTCAACAATTGATAGGGTATAAATATTACCGTGAAAATGTTGATGTAAAAGGTGTAATTGTCATTGCACACGGACTAGGTGGGGGTGGACACAACTCCTATATGGATGTTGCGGATTATTTTGCTTCCAGTGGGTATCTTGTATTCGCTTATGATGCTACAGGAAATGATGAAAGTGAAGGAGATGCGGTAAACGGAATTCCACAGGGTGTGATAGATCTTGATTATGCAATTCGATTTGTAAAAGAAAATGACGATTTCGACAACCTACCCATTATGCTGTTTGGGCATAGCTGGGGAGCATACTCGGCAGGAAGTGTTTTAAACATTCACCCAGATATAAGGGCTGTTGTTATGGTTGCAGGATTTAATAAGTCTGAAGATGTAATAGAAGAAGAAGGCACAAGAATCATGGGTTCTGGTATGCGTTATCTTGTACCATTCATCTCTCTGATTGAAAGAGTCAAATTTGGACAATATGCGAAGTATACCTGCATGGAAGGATTTGATCATTCAGCTGGGAATATTATGATTATTCATAGCTCTGACGATCGTATGATTTCTTACCAAAACCAGTTTGTACTATTTGAAAGCACATATCAAAATAACGCAAGATTCACCTTCTTATCTTATGAAGATAGAGGACATGACTACGTTTATTACTCTGACGCTTCAAGACTGTATGATGATCAATTAAATGGTCAATTTTCAGAGTATGTGAATTCATTGGAAGAAAAACTAAGCCCCGAGATTAAAGCAGCATATATGAGCGAAAATTTGGATCTGTCTAAGCTTTTTGACTTGGATCAAGAGCTAATGGGGAAGATGGTAGACTTTTTTGATATCAGCGGAAAATGAGCTGTTCGGTAGTGTAATAAAACGGAGGCCTAAAATGAATACCATCAAGATGATTGTAACGGATTTGGATAGAACCTTGTTGCGAAATAACAAGAGATTGTCAGAATACACGCAATCCATTTTGCATAAATGTCATCAAAACGGTGTATTGATCGCATTTGCAACTGCAAGGCCAGAACGAGCGACTAGACAATTGCAAATGGATGCAGTGGTGTCTTATGTGATTGCGAATAATGGTGCAACCGTTACATGCAAAGGAAAGTGTATCAAAAACATAGCAATACCAGAGAATACAAAATTTAGTTTAATAAAACAATTTACTGAAAATAAAAAAATATCAAGTATAACCGTTGAGGTAGGCGACTTCCTGTATACGAATGATAAGGGATATAAAAACTGGAGTTTAGATGCTGACTGGAATCCCATTTATACAGATTTTTCCTCACCTATAAAAGAGGAAACTTGTAAAATTTCTGTGGAATGCGAGTCGATTGATGCCGTATTGGAAATTGTTCGGGAGTATCCTGAGGTTCATCTCTTGTCCAACAATGGGGAGAATTGGAGCCAAATAATGCATTGCAATGCTTCTAAATTCAATGCCATCTCCTATGTTTCAGACCTTGCCGGTATTCCATTAGAGAATGTGATAGCTTTTGGGGATGATTATAATGATGTGGAAATGATCAAAAAATGCGGCATTGGAGTTGCTGTAAACAATGGTGTGGAAGAAGCAAAACAAGCAGCGCATTTTATTTGTGATGCGAATGACAATGACGGTGTTGCAAAATTTATCGAACAGCATATACTGAGCACATCATGAGCTCATTATGAGCTAAACAGTAGTCATCATAGGATCTGCCGCTAACGATGTTATCTAGAGATTATCTAACGGAGTTGACTTTATACAAATGCTGTAACCTTCATGGCTGTTTTTTTGTGGGGGAGAAGGGAAAACTTTTTTCACCATTTGGGAAAAGTTTTCCCTTCTCCCCCACAAGGTTTAGGGTTTTTATTTTAAATTATTTAATCAGGAGGATTTACAAATGGATATTCAAATTGCAAAGGAAAAATTTGAAGCATTGCTACTGGAGCAACTGTCCAGAGTAGAAAAGATGAAGGAGGCTTCCTTTGTTGATTTTAAGGCTTTGAAGGAAATCACGATCGGCATCGTTCATGGAGACGGTATTGGCCCTAGCATTACTTCCGCTGCCGGAAGGGTCTTGGAGCATTTACTGGCCGCTGAAGTGCAAAAAGGAAAGGTACATTTCAAAACCATAGACGGCTTGACAATTGAAAACCGCCTTGCAGCTAAATGCGCCATTCCACAAGAGGTTTTAGAAGAGCTTAAGAACTGCGATGTCCTGTTGAAGGGCCCCACCACCACACCTCAAGCCGGAGACGGCGTACCGAACATTGAAAGCGCAAATGTTGCCATGAGGAAGTCTTTGGATCTGTTTGCCAACGTTCGACCGGTTCGGATTCCAGAGCAAAATATCGACTGGACCTTTTTCCGTGAGAACACAGAGGGCGCTTACGCGGTGGGCAGCAAGGGCTTAATGCTGGATGGTCTTGGGGTAGATTTTACGATTACCACCAGAGCGGGCAGCGAGCGTATAATCAGAGCCGCCTTCGAATATGCTAAAAACAATGGAAAGACCCGTGTGACTGCTGTAACCAAGGCCAATGTAATCAAGACCACAGATGGCCTATTCCTAGAAGTCTTTAAAGAAATCGCCAAGGAGTACCCAGGCATTGAAACCGACGAGTGGTACATAGATATCATGACAGCAAAGCTTATCGACGAAAAGAGAAGAACGCAATTTCAGGTTATGGTACTCCCGAACCTATACGGGGACATTTTGACAGATGAGGCGGCGGAGCTTCAAGGCGGTGTGGGCACAGCAGGCAGCGCCAACCTGGGTACCAAGTACGCCATGTTTGAAGCTATACATGGTTCCGCACCAAGAATGGTACAGGAAGGTCGTCACATTTACGCCGACCCATCCAGCATCATGCGCGCTGCCGTAATGCTTCTATCCCACATCGGCTACACCGAAGAAGCCGAGCGTCTTTCTAAGGCACTGGACAACTTGACGCTGACCATCACCGGTAGAAGTGATGGATGTACGACGCAGGACATAGCGGAGTTTATTATTAAGCAATTATAGGAATAAAGAATAAGGAGTAAAGGCAAAACCGTGGGGGCAAGGAGTTAGCCAACAAGTTGGCTAGAAAAACTTTTTTCAAACGGAGAAAAAAGTTTTTCTCCCCCTGAACCAACTCGTTGGCCCCTTTTCCTTCTTTTCAAAAAAGCGGGACATTCGATTTAATACCATTAAGAGACATGCACAGTACAGATAATAAGCGTGATAGCAAAGCAGGTGAGAATTTGCAGGAAGTGAACTTATTTAGAGTGCAAGAATTATGTACAGAGGGTAAAATAATATGGAAAGACCATGCTGCAAAACGCATGAAGGAACGAAACATTAAAACGGCTGATGTTGAAAATTGTATTTCTACAGGTGAAATAATCGAACAGTATAGTAACGATTATCCAGCCCCAAGCTGTTTACTGCTGGGTTTATCTATCAACAATCAATATTTGCATGTTGTTTGTAGTGTACACGCGGAGATGCTTTGTATTATTACATCTTACTATCCTAATCTTCATGAATGGGAAGCAGATTATAAAACTAGAAAGGTGGTAAATTAGATGAGTTGTTTTACTTGTAAAGGCGGTCACTTAAATGATGAAGACAGAACCTTTGTGGCCACATTAAAAAACTGTGTTATCATTGTGAAGCATGTTCCCTCATTGGTTTGCCAGCAATGTGGGGAAATTTATTATTCAAATGAGGTTATGAAAAAGTTGGAAAATATTGTTGATACTATGGAAAAGCTAGTCGAAGAAGTGGCCATTGTTGAATATTCAAAAATGGTTTCTTAGGCTGTTGCTATACTCAGTCTCTAAACACTTTCAAGTCACCTTCATTCAATCTTGATTCATTCTACAGTTTTATGTGGTGGCTTTGCAAAGCTTAATGATACTGAGTATAAGAGATGACCAATAATTTCTGCCCTTATAGAATTTTTCATTATCAGTAATTATCTGAATGGAGGTCTTGATGAAAAAATATGTTCTTCTTCCTTCAATTCTGATCGTAACCTTGCTTATGAGTGCCTGTGGCGTCTCGAATAAGGTCGTGTCAGTTTATAATAATTTGACGGGTAAAGCCGAGGAAGAAATAGCCGCCCCCACAGAAAAAGCAAAAATTCCAGTCATTGTGTCCTCTGTTGCCCTTGGCTCTATTAAAAAGGAGCTGGTCTATGCCGGTCAAATTATGCCCCAGGAGTCTATTTCTGTGATCAGTAAGGTGCCAGGCAAGGTCCTGGAGATTTTTGCCGACGTGGGGAGTAAGGTCAGCCTGGGTGACTTGCTGATTAAACTGGACGAAAAGGATATCTATGACCAGATTAAGCAGATTGATGCCAGTATTAATCAAAGCCAAACCAGTATCCAAACAGCTGAAAATGCCGTAAACTCCGTTACCGGCGGCCAGTATGAGGCCAGCATCTTGCAGCTGGAAACCAATATCGAAAATGCTGTCAAGCAGATGGAAAATGCCCTTGTCTCTATGAGTTCGGCCCAAATCGCCGTTGATAATGCCTTGTTGCAGGCCAATAATTCAAATTTTGCGATCGAAAATGCAGCCTTTCAAATTAGCAATACAAAACTGCAAATGGATAATGCCCAGCTCCAAATGAGCAATGCCGAGATAGCGAATAAAAACGCCCTCCTTCAAGTGGAAAATACAGAATTGCAGTATAATAATGCGAAGGAAACCCTGGATAACGTCAAAATCCTGTACGAAGGCGGGGTTGCCACTAAAAATGAATATGACAAGGCAGAGCTTGCCTTTAACCAAATGAAGTCAGCCCTAGAACAAGCCAATCTGGGCTATGAGCAGGCCAATAATGCCTATGAGCAGGGCAAGGTGGGCTTGGAGCAGTTAGCTTTGGCTCATGAACAGGCCGTCTCTGCCCATGAGCAAGCCAAGGTCACTCAGGAGCAAGCCAACTTGGCCTATGAGCAAGCCAAGTTAGGACTGGATCAGGCCAAACTGGGATATGAGCAAGCCAAGTCTGCCAAGGAAAAAGCGGAAGAAAGCCTGGAACTGACCAAAGGCAAAATCACAGAGGATAATTTGCGTACTGCCGAGCAAAGCGTAAACCAGGCCAAGGCCGCCAAGCAAATCCTAGAAACTCAGCGGGAAGTCGCTTTGTCTTCTTTGAATGATATGAGCGTTTATGCCCCCATGGCCGGGATCGTCAGCGCCAAAAATGCCAAAGTAGGTGAATATGTTTCCTCCCAGGTTCCGGCGTTTACCATCGTTAGGGTGGATAAGGTTAACGTAGAGGTAAAAGTGTCTGAGCTCTTGATTAATAAGATCACCATCGGGGACTTGGTAAAGGTCAGCATCCGCGCCTTGGACGGCCAGGAATTTAACGGAAAGATCGTAAGCATAAGCCCTACCGCCGACCAGACCAGTACCTTCCCTGTGAAGCTGGAGCTGGATAATGCGGGTAATTTACTAAAGCCTGGTATGTTTGCCGAAATTCGCTTTGTCAATGCGGAAAGTAAGCAAACGGTTGTACTGCCTAGAAACACTGTACTTGAAAGCCAAAACGAACGCTTTGTCTTTGTTGAGGAAGACGGCATCGCCAGAAGAAAGGTCGTTAAGACCGGTATTGATAACGGCTTGTCGATTGAAGTTCTGGAGGGCGTCCAAGTTGGCGAGCGGGTTGTGACGAAGGGACAGGATTACTTGGCTGATGGTGACCCAGTGCTGATTCGAGAAGAAGTGAGTATGGGGGTCGCCCAATGAAGATTGCCGTTAAACGCCCCATCCTTACAACCATGGTCATTTTGGTGGTCATCGTCTTTGGTGCCATGTCCATCTTAAATTTGAAGCTGGATATGTTTCCGAATATGAATATCCCTGTGGCGGCAGTTTATACCAAGTATGAAGGTGCCGCACCTGAAGAAGTGGAAAAACTCATCACCATCCCCCTAGAAGGAGTCTTAGGTACGGTTTCGGGTATTAAAAATATCTCCAGTACTTCTTCCAATGGCAGCTCTTTGATTACCTTGGAATTTGAGGACAATACAAACATTGAGTATGCCGCCCTAGATATGCGGGAAAAAGTGGATATGATTAAAGACTTTTTGCCCGAGGCCGCTGAATCGCCTATGGTGCTGAAGGTGAATATCAACTCCCTTGTTACCTTTGACCTAGGGATTACCGCCTCAGATCTGGACATAGTGGAGCTGAAAAGACTGGTGGACGATAAGATCGTCAAACGCTTTGAGCGTCAGGACGGCGTGGCCTCTGTCAGTGTTAGCGGTGGTAAGGATAAGGAAGTAACCCTGGTCTTTGACCCCGAGAAGCTGCGCATGTACGGTATCAGTGAAAACCAGGTGGGGCAAATTCTGATGGGGGAAAACCGAAACACCCCTGCCGGAACCATCAAGCAGGGAGACAAGAGCCTGTCCTTGCGGGTAATCGGAGAATTTGAAAGCCTGGAGGAAATTGCGGATCTTCCAGTGACGACGCCCAGAGGGGCGATTATTTATATTCGGGACATTGCAAAGGTAAATTACTCGTACTTAGAAGACAAGAGCCGAACCTATATCAACGGGGAAAACAGCGTTACCCTTTCGATTCAAAAGCAAAGTACAGCCAACACCGTGAATGTTTCTGATGCGATATTGAAGGAAATGGAAAAAGTAAAGGCTGAGTATCCGAATCTGCGTTTGAATACCATCACAGACCCGGCCGACTTTATCCGCTTCACCTTGAATACCGTTACGTCCTCCGCTACCCTTGGTGGCTTGCTGGCGGTGATTGTTCTTTTTGTATTTTTGCGTAGCTTGCGTACTACTTTGATTGTGGGTGCGGCTATGCCGATTTCCATCATCGCTACCTTTGCCCTGATGTACTATTCGAAAATCACCCTGAATGTCATGTCTATGGGTGGTTTGAGTTTGGGTATCGGTATGTTGGTGGACAACTCCATCGTGGTATTGGAAAGCATCTTCCGAAAGCTGGAGGAGGGCTTGGATCGGATTACGGCGGCCATCGAAGGTACCCGAGAGGTGGTTACCTCCGTTACAGCCTCTACTTTGACCACCATCATTGTATTCCTGCCCATTACCTTTTCCGGCGGCTTGACGGCTCAGATTTTTAATGAGCTTTCCTTGACCATTGCTTTTTCGCTGCTTTCCTCCTTGGGTGTTTCTTTGACCTTCGTACCTATGCTGGCATCCGTTTCCTTGAATCCGGAGCGGATCCAAGCCCAGGCTGAAAAAATGAAGCGCAGCCTCAATCCCATTCACATAATCTTAAATCTATTCAACATATTTTTTACCGGCCTTGAAAAGCTGTATCGAAGCTTACTTGGCTTTTGCCTCAGACATCAGTTCATTAGCATTGCCGTAGTTGCGGCTTTTATAGCACTGACTTATTCCTCTCTGAATTATGTGGGGCAGGAATTTATGCCCTTGACCGATGAAAGCGGCGTTGACATCAGTATTCGTATGCCCAAGGGCACGATACTGGATGAAACAGAGCGGGTGGCCTTTCAAGCAGCCGACCTGATTTTGCAAGGGCAATATCCGGAAATTGAAGATGTGTTTATTACTGTAGGCTCCGGCAGTGGGATTTTGTCTACCGGCTCCTCTACTGATACAGCCAGCCTTACCATCAATCTGGTTGGAAAGGCCCTGCGGGAGCGTTCCTCAGATCAGATTGCCAGGCTAATGGAAACGGAACTGAAAACCATCCCCGGAGCGGACATCAGTACCAACCCTGCGGCTTCTTCTCTTGGCATGTACCAGTCCGGCAACATTCAGCTGAACGTGAAGGGGGATGACAGTGAAATTTTGGAGGGCATTGCCAATGACATCAAGGCACTGGCCGCCACTGTACCCGGCGCCAGAGACGTACGAACCTCCATTGACAACGCCTCCCCCCAAGCCACGATAAAGATAGACCGCTCGAAGGCCTCATCTTACGGCATCAGTGCCGCGAACATTGCGGGGATTATCAACACGGCTATCTCAGGTAATGTAGTGACCACTATCAAGGAAAACGGAGAAGAGATCGACTTAAGGATCCGTCAGGATAGAAACCAGGTGAACTACCTAAACGACATTGAAACCCTGCTGATCCCATCCCAAAACGCCATTGTGCCCCTATATGAGTTGGCAGACATTCAGGTCAGCTACATGCCGGTATCCATCCTGCGGGAAAATTCCGAACGCTATGTCTCGGTAACAGCCGCCCTGGACGGACAGGACACCAACACGGTATCTGCCGGAATCGAAGAAAAGCTCAAGGACTACAAGCTACCGCCCGGCTACAGCTACGAATTCAGCGGCTCTGTTCAACAGATGTTAGAGACCTTTTCGAATCTGGGCTTTGTTATGATTATATCCTTACTTTTGATCTACATGATCATGGCAGCTGAGTTTGAGTCCCTGGTATATCCGATCATCGTTATGTTCAGCATTCCTGTTGCCTTAACTGGTGGGTTGACGGGCGTTTTGATTCTGGGGCAAAGCCTGACCATTACCTCTTTCCTGGGGCTGATCATGCTGGCCGGTGTGGTTATCAACAATGCGATCGTGCTGATTGACTACACAAATCTTCTACGCCGTGAGCAGCAAATGGACATTATAGAGGCCTTAAAAACAGCTGGCCCCGTCAGACTAAGGCCTATCCTTATGTCAACCCTTACAACCGTTCTGGCTCTGATCCCCATGCTTTACACCAAGAGCGAAGGCTCCGAGCTAATGGAAGGGTTGGCGACCTCTGTGGTCTTTGGCTTATCCTTTTCGACCTTTGTAACCTTATTACTGATACCAGTTATTTATCTCTTATTCAACAATGTAGCTCAATGGTTTAGGACGAAACGATAGAGGGGAAAGACCGTGGGGGGAGGAAGGGAAAAACTTTTTCAAACGGCGAAAAAGTTTTTCCCTTCCTCCCCCCACACCCCCCTCCATCCCTTTTCAAAAAGCCGGACATGGGGGTTGTGCCAATTACACGTAAATTTTGAAAGACTCTATTTATAGAAGAACTCCATCTTTCAAAAAAGCCGGACTTGGGATTGAGTATTTTCCTTTGGGAATTTAAAATACATAAAAAAGACTGAAACTCCTAAATGGAGGTTCAGTCTTTTTTATGTGGTACTCAATCATGTTGTGTTACCGATATTTTCCAAAATCATTGGAGCTGAAAATGCTTGGATTGACATCACTGAATGCAGACTCAGCAGTCTTTCCTTTGGGTAAAGGCCTGGGGGCTTCTTGGTAGGCGGAAGTCGTTGCAGGCTTACTTCCTGATACTGGTGCCGTAGGCTTTGAAAGCTGGCTTAGGGTTGGCTTTTGTTCTGGTCGGTTTAGATAGCGGTCTTGTGCTTGGCTTTGTGGTCGATCTAGTTGCAAGGGTTTAATATCCCCCTTTAAAGGTGTAGGTGTAGCTGCTTTTAGCTCTTGTTTGGCTTGGAACGGCTTGCTGTCCACCTGATTCAAAGTGCTAGGTGTTCTTAGAGGGGTTGCAAGTGCAGGCTCTTTCCTCATAGGAGTATCTGTGCGCATGATAGGCTCTCTCTGTATGGGTGTTTTTTTATCAACAGTAGCCCTTACTGGTAAGGTAACCTCTCTAGGCACGGGAGCCTTTTTCTCAAACGCAGCTTCTCTGGGCATGGCAGCTTTTTTCTCAAAGGCAGCTTCTCTAGGGACGGGAGCCTTCTTCTCTACAAAAGCCTCTCTGGGTACAATCGCCTTTTTCCCTGCAACAGTCTCTTTCTGCACACTAGTTACAATCTCTCTCCGCTCTGGCACTTTAGGCGGTTGAACTGCCACTTCCTTCTTTGGCTGAGGTTGAGCAAAGGCGGAGTGGGAGTGGCTTGAAGGTATACTTGGTATTGGACTCAAAGCATTCGGTTGCTCACCATGGGGGGCAAGCTTAAACCGGGCAACTGTACGTTTAAAAATCTTAGCCTGATTGGTAAGAACTTGAGCAGAGGCTGATTGTTCCTCAGAGGTTGCTGTATTGGTTTGCGCAACCCCAGAAATCTGTGCCATACCGATGTTGATTTGTTCAAGAACTTGCTCTTGATCAGCAGTTTCGATCATGACTTGAGAGAGTATGACAGAAACCTGGTCTATTTTTTCTGCAATGGTATTGAGTGACTTAGCCGTTTCTTTAGCAATGCGACTTCCGTCCGCTACCCGTTCACTGGAGCTTTGAATCAAATCGGCCGTCTCCTTGGCGGCTTTTTGGCTTCTGGCAGCTAGATTCCGAACTTCCTCGGCTACCACGGCAAAACCCTTACCGGAGTGCCCGGCCCTTGCAGCCTCTACAGCTGCATTCAAGGCAAGCAGGTTCGTCTGGAAGGCAATCTCATCAATTACCTTAATGACCTCAGAAATGCTGGCAGAAGACTGGTTGATATTCTCCATGGCCTTCAGCATGGTCTTCATGTCTCGTGTGCCTATTCCGGCGTTATCCTTCGCAGTTTTAGCCAATTCGTTAGCTGTTTTTACGTTTTCCGTATTCCGCTTGGTTTTATTGTTTATGGTTTCAACGGTTGACGTGATCTCTTGTACAGCAGAGGCTTGGGTTGTTGCACCTTCCGCTAATATAGAACTTACATCGAAGATCGTATTGGAGCCGGCAGAAACCTGATCAGCCGAATTGTTGATTTCCAGCAGTATCCCGTTAAAGGTTGAAATAATTGAATTAATAGATTCCTTAATTTCTGAAAATGCACCAACGAAGTCGCCTTTAATCATGACATCAAAATTTTCATTTGACATCTGTCCTAAGACCTGTGAAATTTCACGGATATAACTTGAAACGTTTTCCATGCTTTGGTTCAAGGATTTCTTCATGGTCAGGAAGGCGCCCTTGTAGTTTCCTTCTACAAAATTACGAAGCTCTCCTTTTGCCATTTGATCCAAAACGCTTACAACCTCAGAAATGGGCTGGTCAACCGTCTGTACCAGATTGTTGAGCTGATTTGCCAACAAGGCCCAGCTGTTTTTCAGGTTTCCTGTGTCTATACGCTCGTTCAATCTTCCTTCGGAGGCCGAAACAACCAGTTCACCCAAGGCTTTGACCACAGACTTCAAATTGCCTTGTAATAAGGTAAAGGCATTGGACACAGCCTTTTTTTCGCCGGGGTATTCTTTGATACTCGCATTGAAATCCCCTCCGGCATATCTTTCCAGAGTATGAATAAATTCGCTGGTATCATTTGCAATACTGGCACAGATTTGATTCACACCAAAAGCAACATCTTTGTAGGCCCCAGAAAACCTTCCTTCATTCAGTTTGGCAGAAAGCTTTCCATCATAAACAAACTGGTTATAAGTGGTGCCGATTTCACTGGTCAAGGCGTTCAAATTATCCACTACTGCCATCAAATCGTTCGAGAGCTGCCCCAACTCATCTCTGTTGTTGGAGGCAATGGAAACCTTTAAGTTTCCGTTGGCAATTTCTTTGGAAGCATGGCTAAGGACTTGAAGCGGTTTTGCTATGTTGTTCCCTATAACACGAGCTACAACGATAGAAGCAAGCACTAAGATGAGTTCTACAATGCCAACGAAGGCAACGCTGGCCATTTCAAACAATTTATTTTTCTTGATCAGATGATCCATAGCGGATACATGAAATTCGTTCAAGGTTTTTAAAGTCTTTCTGAGACTTGCTGTTAGGTCTTCCAAGGAAGCTTCCAAGGCAAAAGCCTCCTGATTTTTTTCTTGCTTTATCAACTGGGCAACTTGAAGGGTCTGATCAAAAAGTTTCTTTGCATTGCTTGTGATCTCGTTAACCTTTGTACGGTTTGGGGAGGAATCCAACAAACCTAGCATATCGGGCGGTGTATCCAAAAGAGTACTATACCGATTTACATTGGTGTTAAACTGATTGATGTCTGTATTTAACTGCTTCATTTTTGCATCAACATCACCATCATTAAACAATAGGAGCATTCGACGGTCGCCGTTGATTTCATTGAAGCTGCTAATGATTTGAACAACCGCTTCCGAGCAGCTTGATGTGTATTCAACCCCCCGAGCATACTGCCTGCCCAATCCGTGAATGCTTAACCCACTCATATACGTCAAGATCACAGAAAATAGAATCAACAGTACAAATCCCATCATTATTTTTTTTCTGATTTTTTTCTTAAATTAGTTACAAAAATAAACAGTTTAT
>CAZSXS010000028.1:0-7465 GCA_964611385.1 uncultured Defluviitaleaceae bacterium | reverse complement strand
CACATTACCAAGTTTCATTTTTTCCTCCATCCATATTACTTATTCAAAATTGCATTCTAAGTGTAGCTCCTTATCCTTTTGTAGACAATATTTAGTAAATCTATGATTCATTGGACAAAGGCAAATTTGTACTGTGGTATCCTTTTCTGCTTTAATCTTTGCTGATATTTGTTTTTTATACCCCCTATAGTTCCAGCTCAGGGAAATCGTCAGGGCTTTTTTCGCTCGGAGTCCGGAAATCGAACCCCAGTCCCAGTCCGAAGGCAAAGCAGGTAGAATCAAAAGCCTATCCTCATAGCTTTGGACAAAAAACTCGGCAATGCCTGCCGTGGCACCAAAATTCCCATCGATTTGAAAGGGCGGGTGCGCATCAAAGAGATTTAAGTAAGAGCCGCCCCCTTTGTGACCATCACCCACATAGCGAAGCTGCATCTTCACAAGCCGCAGGGCGTGATCCCCGTCTTGCAGTCTGGCCCACTGGTTGATCTTCCAACCTAGGCTCCAGCCGGTTCCCTCGTCTCCTCTTAGTTCCAGGCTTTTTTTGCAGGCTTGAGCTAACTCCGGCTCCTTTTCCAGTGTGATCAAATTGGCTGGGTGCAGGGCGTAAAGATGGGAGATATGTCTATGGGTTGGCTCTAACTCCTTGTATTCTTGATCCCATTCCAAAATCTGTCCTTTACTTCCTATGGCAAGGGGGCGCAGTCTTTTAACCTTTTCTTTCAGCTCTGTATAGACTTCATCTTGCAGTTTCAGGATTTCCGCACTCTGGATACAGTTCAAGAACAGCTCACGGATAATACTCATGGTCATGGCTGTGGTTTTGGCCAGGCCGTAGTTTTTACCGTCAGACTCATCAATAAAGCGGTTTTCCGGTGAGGTGGAAGGAATATGGGACAGATACGCTCCGTCTTCCACCAACGTATCCAAGAAAAATAAAGCAGCTTCTTTTAGAAGAGGATAGGCTTCCCTTAAAAAGTCTTCATCTAGTGTATATTCATAATGCTCGAACAAATGGCGGCACAGCCAAGCAGAGGACAGCGGCCAGTAAGCATACACGACAGAGCCGTTTTTCCAGTTCCCTACTGGATTCGTGCTTCTCCAGAGGTCGATATTATGGTGGGAACAGTAACCCCTAGCCTGATGGTACTGGGTGGCCGTTTTTCTGCCTGCGATACGGATATCCTTAATCAACTCAAACAAAGGCTGATGTAAACCGGGCAGATTACAGGATTCTGCCGGCCAGTAGTTCATTTCCGTATTAATATTGACCGTATAATTGGAACTCCAAGGGGCTTGCAATTCCTCGTTCCATATGCCTTGGAGGTTGGCCGGTTGAGTCCCCTCTCTGGAGGAGGCAATCAAAAGGTAGCGCCCATATTGGAACAAAAGCTCATAGAGCCCCTTGTCGCTTCCGTCAAATTTCAATAGTCTCTCTTCTATGCTTCTCTCGTCTTCTTGTTCAGCCAGTCGGAAGGAAACCAGATTAAAGAGGGATTGATGATCTTGAATATGCCTTTGCTTTAAGGATTCATAGTCATACTGTACTTTGTTCAGAATAGCTAGGGAGCGGGTCTGCGCCAAGTCTTTCTGAAAGCCGATTTCGGGATTATAGGTTTGAAACAAGTTCCGTTCAAAATTAGTGTTTGAAGTCAACACAAGAAGCGTTTCTTTTGCATTCACAACGCCTACAAGTACTCCATTTTCTGCTGTTTCTTGCTCCAGCTGTCCTGTGGTATGTATCCGCATCCGCACGCAAAAGCTAAGACCCGTTTTGTCGGTGCCGTAGATAACAGGCTTCTCTAATTTCAAATAGTTGGGTGCCATGTGTTCAGGCGCAAAGCCCTCCATACAATAGTCAAGGCAAGCACTGTCTTGACTATCTTGGCTATCCCGGTGGAGAACCTTTGTTGTGGCCGTTTCAATCTTTGACTTTAAACTGATTTTGAAGTCCAGGGGAGCTGTTGCAGTAATTTTCAGTACGAAAACTTGATCTGGGTAACTGACAAAGCTTTCATGAGAAACCGTAACGCCTCCGGCCTGATATTGAGTTAGAGCAAGACCCGTACTTAAGTCCAGCTCACGAGAATAGTCAGTGATCTCACCAAGACTGAAAGCAAGGCAAAGATCACCAAGTGGAAGGTAGGACTGGGTAGGCTCACTCAGCAGATGATCTTCTATCAGTGTCTCGGCCTGGCCATACTTACCCTCCTTGGCAAGGGCAACAATCTCTGGCATCAATGTATGGGCTTCTCTGTTTTTATCTTTGGGAAAACCCGCCCAAAAGGTATCATCATTCAATGCAATGCGTTCGTTCATTGGGTGGCCAAAAACCATAGCACCGATCTGCCCATTTCCAAGGGGCAGGGCCTCGGTCCATTTCTCGGCTGGTCTCTTATAGCTCAGCTTCATATATACCTCCATTGAATAGTGGGTTAAAACCTCAGCCTCTTCCATCTTTTCGAAGAAGCTGGACAGGATGTTAACACATCTTCTTAAACATTACCAAGCCGCCTTCTTGGTCTAGGGTAAACAGTAGGAAGTTTTTTCTTTATGAAAAATATAACAGTAGTATACTATTGATAAACATAATTTTCAATTGTGAAATCAGTGTGCAAAAAGAAATGTCGTGTAAATTTTGCCACATTGTTCAGAATAAAGTTAAGCGCACATTTTTTTGTATTCAAACGTTAAACAAATCAAAGGCAGCTATACAGCACACCAGTACGGCTATTATTCATCTCACCCTCATACAGACACCCCACCCATGTCCGGCTTTTTGAAAAGGGATGGAAGGGGGTGAGGGGGAAAGAAGGGAAAAACTTTTTCGCCGTTTGAAAAAGTTTTTCCCTTCCTTCCCCCTCGGTCTTCATCTTTCAAGAAAGCGTGGTGATTTTGTGGACGAGGAGTTTGTGCAGCTCCATTATGATAAGATTTACCGCTATTGCTACTTTAAGCTGAAAAATAGACAAATTGCTGAAGACTTGACCCAGGAGGCCTTCCTGCGGTTTTTGGGGCAGAAAACCTATATCCACCAAAATAAACCGCTGGCTTACCTGTATACGGTGGCTAAAAATCTTTGTGTGGATTATTTGAGAAAGGAAAAACGCTGCGTGCTTGAGGAACTGGAAGAAGCTGAAGACTGCCTTGCTCATAATCCCATCGCCGAAGCGGAAACCAAGTCTGTCATTCAAGCGGCGGTTCAAAGCCTGAGTGAGGAACAGCAGGAGCTGGTCTTGTTGCGTTATGTCAATGACTTGAAGTTGGATGATCTTGTTAAACTTACCGGCGGATCAAGGTTTTCGGTTTATAGAAAACTGAAAGCCGCTGTCGCCGGTTTGAAGAAGCTCATTCGAAAGGAGGATTTCTTTGAATAAAAATCTAAAGCGTCAGTTGCATGAGGCCTTTGAGCCACCCAAAGCCTTGCGTAAACAGGAGTTTTTGAAGCGCCTTTCGACCATGAACCCGCCAGAAATCAAACCCCTGTCCTTCGACTTTTTCCTTACCCAAGCGGGTTATATACGGAAACGCATTTGGCTTGCTGAAGCTCTGCTCCTCCTCTTGACAGTCGGGTATCTGTCTTGGAACCCCTTTTTTTCCTTTCAAGGGGATCTGGCTGTCCTGTCCGCTTGCACGCCCTTCTTCGCCTTACTGACCGCTACAGAATTGTCGCGCTCCGTCTCCTATCATATGGCTGAGCTTGAAATGACAACCCGCTTCAGCCTGAGTCAGCTAGTGATAGTGCGGATGAGTGTTTTGGGACTTTCGAACCTACTTTGCCTGCTTGTCTTTTTCGTCTTTAGCCTGTTGCAAGGTCAGGAGCTGTCCCTCAGCTTTGGTGTCTTTCGCCTGGGCCTTTTTATTCTCTTGCCCTACCTGAGCGTCTGCTTTGGTTCCATATTTGTTTTGAATAAAGTTCGAAGCCGAGATACTAGCTATTATTGCGCTGGGATTAGCTTTTTTGTCAGCTTGAGTATTTTGGTTTTGTATAACAATCCTTTGCTTTTGGAGGACAGATTTATCCTTTATTGGATTGTGAGCTTTGTGGTCCTGTGTATGGGGCTTTTTGTTCAAATTAAAAATTATCATCAGAAATCGGAGGAATACACTTGGAGTTATGTATAAATAGGCTTAGTAAGCAATATGGAAGTAAAATTGCTGTAGACCGCTTGAGCTATACCATGGGTACAGGAGTCTATGGCCTGCTAGGCGCAAACGGTGCGGGTAAAACCACCTTGATGCGTATGCTTTGCGGTGTCTTGAAGCCGACTGCCGGGCAAATCAGCTTTGGTGGCTTAGATCCCCAAAGCGAAGACTATCGAAATTTTTTGGGTTATCTGCCCCAAGACTTTGGGTATTATCCTGAGTTTTCGCTTGTGGAGTTTTTGCTGTATATGGGAAGCTTGAAGGGATTGAGTAAAGCCTATGCGAAGCAAAAAGCCCAGCAAATGCTGGAGCTGACCCTGCTGAGTGATGTCCGTAAAAAGAAAATTAAAACACTCAGCGGAGGCATGAAGCAACGCTTGGGCATTGCTCAGGCTTTGTTGAATGAGCCCAGATTGTTGATCCTGGATGAGCCCACGGCTGGTCTGGATCCCAAGGAGAGGGTACGCTTTCGAAATATCCTCTCTGACCTGGGTAAAGATCGAACGATACTGCTTTCCACCCATATCGTTTCCGATGTTGAGTATATAGCAGATGAAATTCTTCTGATGAAAGAGGGGCAGTTGCTTCAAGATGGCAGCCTGGAGCAGCTGTTGCAAGCGATCAAGGGGAAGGTTTGGGAGTGCCGGGTTAAGGAGGGGGAGGCTGAGAAGCTAATGGCAAGTCTTCCGGTGCTCAATATTCGTCATGAGGGTGGAGAAACCTTCCTCCGTCTGGTCTCCGACCTCTGCCCGGCAGAAGGGGCTGTATCGGCGGAAGCCTGCCTGGAGGACTTGTACTTGTTTTATTTCAGTGAAATGGGAGGACAGTATGAACAAAGAAAATAGAGTAAGCCTTTTTTGCAGCCTGGTAGGCTTTGAGTATCTGAAACTGTTTAAACGGAAATCGACCTATTTGGCGCTTTTGATTATTTTATTGATCTCTACCATCGCCAATATAGGGCCAGATTTAGGCAGTGTAGACCAAAATGGCGTAAGGGTAAGCAAGAGCCGCCTAATTCAAGAAGCAAGAGCCGCAACCAAAGCCCTGGCCGGGCCGGTAGATGAAGCCCTGATCGCCGAAGCGATCTCCATGTACCATCAGGCTTATGCAGAGCCGAATAACCTGATTGAGAAAGACGGAAAGCTCGAACTGACAAGTGAGGCAGATAAAAAGTACATACAACACTATGCTAAGGTCAACAGTATGATTAAGTATGTATACGCTGCTCCAGGCACAGCATATGATCGGCAAGTTCTCAAGGATCTGCGCCCAGAAGATGCAAAGGACTTTTATCGCTTACAGACGGAAAAGGTAATGGAAAGCCTGAACAGCTTGAACTTAAGCCAGGCAGAACTGCAAAAACACGAGGAAATGAACAGTCAGGTAACTCCTCCTTTTACCCTAGACCATTTTGACGCATATACGCTGTTTGTCATGTATCTCGCAGTCACAGGGCTCTTTCTTCTCTTGGCTGTTTCCATTGCTCTTGCCCCCATTTTTTCTTCAGAGTATGAGAAAGGTTCCGATCAGTTGATCTTGACCTCCAAATATGGCAAGAATCTGATAATCTATGCCAAACTTTTTACAGGAATGAGCTTCACCCTCCTGTCGTCCTTGGCTTGCCTGTTGCTCTCCTTGGTGATGCTAATGGCCTTTCATGGCCCGGAAGGCGCACAAGTCAGCTGGCAAGTTTTATATCCGAACTCTACTTATCCCATGACTATGCTGGAGGCGGCCTTAACTGGTTCAGCTATTATTCTTTCTACCGCTCTGCTGATCGCTGCCATTACGCTATGGCTTTCTTCCATTATGAAGGCCTCCTTTGGTGTCATCATCGCCACCAACTTGCTGATTTTTGTCCCCTTATTTATTAACGTCAGTCCTGCGAAACGCATTCTATGGACACTTTTAAAGCTCTTTCCAACCAAACTCTATGAAGTGTCCAATATGTTTTCTGAAAATCTCTATGTGTTCTTTGGAAAAGCCTATACGATTCTGGAATTTTATCCCTTCTTTGCATTGCTTGTCATTGTCGTCTTGCTGCCTCTTTGCTACTATGCATTTAAACATAGACAGATAGGATGAGGAAGTGACTTTACAAAGTTAAACGGTACTGAGCATGTAAAAAAGACTGTAGTCACCCATTTCGGGGAGCTACAGTCTTTTTATGTTCTGTCTAGCTTGAAGGCAATTAATAATAAAAATCATGATTTTCCATGGTGAAAGCAAATTCTCTGTTGTTCAATATCCATGAGGAACTGGCAAATCTGGGATTCAAAAAAAACAAGGCTTTGTTCGCATTGTTGCGACCCTCCAAGGCTTCTATGGCAGCCATAGTGCTCTGAGCCGACGGTGAGTTGTTGATAGCGCCGTTCGCTGTGGGAGTAAACTGCACGCCGGAGCGCCGGTCAAAGATCACACCCTTGATGGTGTTGGGATAAAGACTGCTGTTTTTCCGGTTGAGGATTACATTGGCTACGGCTAGCTTTGCACTGTAGGATTCGCCCTTGGCTTCTGCATGGACGATTTTGGCAAGCCAGTGTAAGTCCTCGCTGCTATATCCCGCATAGGTAGCAGCCGTTGAAAGAGCCTCTTCCTTGACAATGCGTGCATGTGACAGCACCACCAGATTACAGTCTTGATAATACTCCAAGTTCAAGCCAAAAATCTTTGAGGCTTCCACAGGAGACAGCATCGCCTTATTTTCTATAAGTAAAATCGAAGGTACATATTCTACGCCTTTATTAATTATAATCGCTTTGTTGCTTTTCTGATCCCAGTATACCTTAGCATTGAAGCTTTCGCAAAATTGACGAAGACCCAGAAAAGGTTTTCCGCTCATTTGCTGCACTTCGCCTTGATAGAGCTTATTGTTTACAATACATCTTACTCTTGGAGCGTATTCGGCTCCCTGTACTTTGTAGCTTCCCATGATAGCATAGACTAACAGGAAAACCAGCATTGCTATTCCCGTTACCCTATGCTTTCGTTTACTTTGTTCAGTACTTATTGTTTTTCACTCCTTTTTGTTGTAAACAACAGGACAGCGTTTTTTTCTAGGGGTCTACCCTTTGGCTTTCCCCTTTGAATTCATTGCCTCATGAAAAATCATAAGCATATTTTTACCATTATTACATCTTTTATTCATAATTTGTTAATAACTGCAAAAGGATGGAAGTTCTTGACAATGAGCCAGAGGTTCTAGCCTTGCAGGATTAGCTAAAACTTGATTGATCTTGCCTAGTCTTGTTTGACCTTTCAGAATATATTTGACATTCAATAAATTGGGAAGTACAATGGCTGCCAGTAAGTACTGAAGGGG
>CAZSXS010000027.1:0-42154 GCA_964611385.1 uncultured Defluviitaleaceae bacterium | reverse complement strand
AGATTATATCGCTTTCGGGGGCATTCTTAAATGTGTCCTTGGGTTTACGCTTACCTATATGTAGATTTATCGAATGCTTATGACATGATTAGTAATTTAAATTTGTAAATTTAATGGAATATTGACTAAAAATTACGTCTCTATGAGGCGAACAAATATTAATTATTTTGATAAAACTTTGAGTTGCTAGATGTGGGGTAAATGTTCTGCTGCGAGAATTTTCAAACAAAAGAAATGGAAACACTTGTGAAACGTGGCATACTTATAGGGAAGGTGATCAATATAAAGAGGAAAGTGAGCTTGTGACCAAACTACAATACACATTCAAGACTGATACACTGTTAAAAATGTTGTTCGTTGGGCATTGCATGATGTTCAAAAGCCTTTTATAGGAATGGTCCTGTAGTAGGGATTGTGATACAAATCTTGCGTACCCATAGATTAAGGAATAATTAAAAAGAGGTGCATGTAATTGGGAAACGAAAATACAAATTTTGGGCAAAGTGTCACTGGAGTAGTTATTCAAAACAATAAAGTTTTACTTGCTCGTCATACATATGGCAGTGGAAAAAACATGCTAATCGTTCCTGGTGGTTATGTCAATTATAACGAAACTCATCAAGATGCCTTGAAACGAGAGTTTTTAGAAGAGACAGGTATTTGTGTTGAACCAAAAGTATTATAGGCATCCGATTTAATATGCAGGATTGGTATGTCGCTTTTTCAGGTGCCTATATTTCAGGTGAAGCCAAGTCAGATAATAGTGAAAACAGTGGGGTTTATGGATAGTACATGAGGCTTTGTTGAAAGAAAAACGGAAGTATACTTGTAAACCTTATGGAGGTATTCAATGAAAAATGTGGCAAACACGGAGGAATACAAGAAGCATTGGGATCAAAGCCAGCCCCTTTTTAGGCCGGACTATTTTGTGGATAAAAGTATAAGTTCTGTTTCTGAACAAGTATTGCTTCGCACAAAAAATTATAGTGGAAAGGTTGGTGAATATCATTTAAGGAGCAGTATCAATCAACTGCTGAAGGCAGACTCTGTTATCGCTGAATGGAAGAGCATTGACAACAACGGCGATTTTTATCAATTGATTAAGCACAGCAATGGGCGTGAGTATTTGGTTTTCAGGCAAGATTTATATGGGTATAGCGTTTTAGATATTGCAAAGGGCGAAATAATGCAATATTTTCCTGAATCGTCGCTGAATGGCGGTGAGACTTTTATTTGGGTGGGAATTGACTATAACCCCCTCAATGATCTGCTTGCAGTATCAGGTTGCTTTTGGGTTTGCCCTTTTAGTGTTCAATTGTGCACGTTTGCAGACCCTATGTTAGACATGCAAACACAACTGAATATACAGGCTTTTTTTAAAGATGGATATGATCTTTATGATGATATTGATTTTGAACGTTGGGATGGCACTGACTTGTTACTGACTCGCTATGTAGTGGAAAGCGAGTCTAAAGAACTTGTGACCATCACAGCGGAGGAATACGAGCGATGGTTTGATGCTATCCGTCACGTTTAGCTTTGCAAAGTCACTTTGATAAACAGAAGAATATATCTGGTTTAATAATAGTAGCTCAGTGTATTTTAAGAGACTGAGTATAACGATGCAACTAAAAAAGAAAAGCTAGTGCAGTTCTGATTTACATCAGCTCTGCACTAGCTTTTTTGTTGTTTGTCATATTTTAATGAATTTCTTATACTCTAAACTGATCAACAAGTCCATTAAGCGATTCAGCCTGTGCAAACAACTCCTGGCTTGATGCGGCGGCTTCCTCGGCTGTTGCAGAATTGGAATGCACGACTTCAAGGATTCGTTCAATTCCATGGTTAATGTTATTCGTTCCAGAGAGCTGCTCTTCTGCGGCTGTAACGATTTCGCTGACTAACTCACTTACACTATTTGTCTTTGCCACGACCTGGCTTAGAGAGGAAGCTGTGTCTATGGTGAGTTGATTCCCGTGTTTAACTGCTTGCACCGCTTTTTCGATAAGTTCAGCCGTACTCTTTGCCGATTCACTCGAACGAGTTGCAAGCGCTCGAACCTCCTCAGCAACAACGGCAAAGCCTTTACCCGTTTCCCCTGCTCTTGCGGCTTCAACAGCAGCATTTAGGGAAAGCAGATTTGTTTGAAAAGAAATATCTTCAATGGATTTGATAATCTTGGAAATCTGTGTGGAGGCTGTGTTGATTTCATTCATTGCTTCAACAAGCTTTTTCATTTTATTATTACTGTTTTCTACCTCTGCGGCTGTTTCACGGCTCATTTGGACGGCAGACTTGGCGTTTTCTGAGCTGTCCTGCGCCTTGCTGACGATCTGCGTAGTCGAATCAGACAAGTCGGTTAAGAGGCTGTTCTGTTGTATTGCCCCCTGCGAAAGAACCTGTGAACCTTTGGAAATTTGGTCTGAGCCGGAAGTAACTTGGATGGTTGCATGCTTAATGTCACGAATCACATAATTAAGAGAAGTGATAATTTTACCCAAGGATTCTTCTAAAACCTTGAATTCTCCCTTGAATTGTATATTGAGTTTGCAAGACAAATCTTTGTCGGCAAGCAAGCCCAGGATACGGGTTATTTCGTTGATATAGGTTTTCAGGAATCCGATTGTTTCGTTGACAGAGGTTTTGATCGGAGCAAAATCACCCAGGAAGTCTGTCTCAATCGAAACATTAAGATTACCTTCTTTCATTTCACCCATCACTCGTGATATGTCAGAGACGTATGATTTTTGAACATCAATCATTTCATTAATAGATAACTTCAAGGCATTAAAATCACCTACAAAGTTGCCATGAATATAATCGGATAGCTTTCCGTTTTTCAACAAGTAAAGGATATTTGATATTTCGGCTATGTACTCCTGGATTTTTTGTGTTGTTTCATTAATGGCCTTCTTAATGGGAGCAAAATCACCTTTATACTCCTCATTTACTTTAACTGAAAGGTTTCCGTCCGAAAACTTGTTCATAACACTAGAAATATCGTTAATATAGCCCTTGCTAGTCACTATCATTTGGTTCATATTTTTAGAAAATTCATCTTTGTCGGAACGCTCCTTAATGAGTATTGAAAAATCACCAGAAGCAACCCTGTTCATCGCACTGATCCATTCATGCATCATATCGGTTAGCTTCACAAACGAGACGGTAACAAGCCCAACCTCATCGTTGGGAATATCATTTGTATTCAAATCTAAATTCAAATCACCAGTTTCAATCATTTTTGAAACAATATCAGCAATTCTGTTTAAGGGCTTAATTCTATGCCCAATAATAAAAATCAGTGCGATCAAGGACAAAATAGCGGCAACGACGCTGAGTAGGATGCCCAAAAATATACCTGAATTGACGGCTGCATTTGCTTCTTTGGGATATGCGGAAGTACCGATTACCCAGGGTTTGTCAAGACCGGCAAAACTAAATGGGACATAGTAGCAGTCCATCTTCGTTTTCAGAACATCATCTCGAGATTCTACAAACTGAATCTGCTTTGTGTTTATTGCATTTTGAATAGCCTTTATGTCCTCGGGATACGACTTCCAAGATGACTCCATCAGCAATTTGCCTATGTCCTCTTGTGTGTTGGGATAATAGGCCAAATGCATGTTTGAACTGATCAATGACAAAAATCCGCTTTCGAAAATTCGCACATTGGCTAAATTTTCCTCAAAGAATTTGACATCTACATCATGTCCGATAACACCGACAAATTTCCCTTTATAGTGAATAGGAAAACAGATCGTTACCATCAAGACGTCTACACCGTCAACAGAGTAAACGTATGGGTCCGTTATGTACAGTTTCCCTGTCTGCTTAGGGATAGAGAAATAATCTTCTTCCTTAAAATCATTGTAATCACCAATGCTATTAAATTCATATTCTGTTTTTGAGGTTCTGAAAACATACGGGTGGAACAAAGAGTCAGTAAATTCAAATCCTTCCTCAAACTCAAAAATTTCCTGTTCCATCATAATTCCTATGCCCACAAACTCATCGACAGATAAAAGAAGCTCCCCAAAGATTGTAATAACTTCGCTTCTTTTTAATTCGCCTTTATCGAGCAGTGTTTCAATGATTCTACCGTTGGTGCTTACGGTAGCGGCAAGGCGTTCAACATTTCCGGCTAAAACGCCTGCTGCATTGGAAGCCATTTCAATCGTATAATCCTCTGTTAGCTTGGTAGATGTCTGATGGAAAATCGTCAACACAACAACCAAGATTACGGATATGGAAATACAAAGCAAGGCAATAGTGGGTATAGAAATCTTCCATTTTAATGATAATTTTTTATTGGATTTTTTCATTTTAACCTCCACATCACGATTATTTTTTAAGATTCTAACAAATTTCAGTAAAGGTAGTCAAGTGTTATATTCAATAAATCATAATGAACTGTGTTTTTTTTGAAAAAAGGCAAAACTTGAGTTCGATAAGGCCTCCTTCTGATCTTACAGGAGCAACAAAAAAGAGAATCGCCAAATTCACTGAACGATTCTCTTTTTTTCTTCAGGTTTTATTGTTTCTACTTCAGAAATAACTGAATGACCGGAACTACCATATTCGGTTTTATGACCGGCAGCTTTAAAACCAAGAGGTTGTCGGACTGGGTTCTTCCTTCGCTGAAGTGGTCTATTGTGTTTTCTATATAGAGAATTTCACTTGCGTCGTGAAGGAATTGGGCATAGTCTACTTTGTTGGCCAAGCCCGGTACTTCAAGGTAGGCATAAGGATAGGTAAAGAGATGAATATACAGACGGCTGCCGTCCATGCTTTGGGTAAACTTGCAGCCGTTGGGGGCTGTGAACTCCGGCTCGGCCATGGTACAGCCGTAAATGGAGCGGCTGTTGTACTTCATCCAATCTGCATAGACCTTTAAAGCTTCCTGGGCGCGGCTGTCCAGATAACCTCGGGCGGTGGGGCCTACGTTCATCAGGAGATTGCCGCCGATGGATACGGTATTGATCAGCATCTGAATCAGCATTTCCGGTGACTTCCAGGTCATTTCGTCCCGATAATAACCCCAGGAGCCGGAAAAGGTCTGGCAAGCCTCCCAGGTCACCAGCTCGCCGCTTTCTGCGTGCTTCACCCATTGCAGGGGCTGATATTGTTCTGGTGTCCATAGGTCTTGCTCCAGCTCGGTTCGATTGTCAATGATAATGCCGGGTTGAAGCGATCTGGCTACTTCAATCAACTTTTCAGCTTCCCAGTCGTCCTTCCCCTTGCCCTTCATCCACGGACATTTTTCATAGCTTGCCTTTGAGTAGGAGAAATCGAACCACAGTATATCAATCTTACCATAGTTCGTCAAAAGCTCCCCTACCTGGTCGCGCATGTACTGGGCATACTTTTTCACGTCCCTGTCCTTGCTTTGTTCAAAGGCATCCGCATCGTCCCGTCTGGGGTGCAGATGATCCAGAGGGAAATCAGGATGGTGCCAGTCTATCAGCGAATAATAGAACCCTATGCGTAAGCCTTCTGCCCGGAAAGCGTCAACATATTCACGGATCAAATCCCGTCCAGCAGGGGTGTTGGTACACTTGTAGTCGGTGTATTGGCTGTCGAACATGCAGAAGCCTTCGTGGTGCTTGGTGGTCATTACCGCATACTTCATTCCTGCTGCCTTTGCCTGCCTTGCCCACTCCTTCGGATCATACAGATCGGGGTCAAAATACTTGAAGTACTTGTCGTATTTTTCCTCGGGGGTTTTTTCGTTGTGCTTGACCCATTCATGACGGGCAGGCATGGCGTACAAGCCCCAATGGATAAACATACCAAAGCGATCCTGCTGAAACCACAGGGTATCTCCGGGGGTTTTTCTGGTAACATAGCTGGACATTTCAATCTCTCCTTCTCAAATAAAATGGTACAACGCTTGCTTACAAAATCCATTATAAAATCATTTTCTGGTGAAGTCAACGCGGGAAATGATCGGTCAGATTCCGTTATAAAAAGCAGAAGTTGCTATAGATTGCAAAGAGCAGAGAATTTATAATCACTGCATTGCAAAGTATTCGGCGAATATTTAAAATCTAAAAGAGGTGATCTATGATTCAGTCTTTAAGCTTCAAAAAGAGTATCAAGAAATACAAGCTTACTTACTTGATGATGCTGCCGGCTATTGTTTGGGCCTTGGTCTTTTGCTATTCGCCCATGTATGGCTTGTATATGTCCTTTATCAACTATAAGCCTGTTCCCAATTTCTTTACCTCCTTTTTCAAGCAGGAATTTGTTGGGCTTACCTGGTTTAAGTACTTTTTTGAAACCGGAGACTTTGCGCGTATCTTACGGAACACCTTGGCTACCAGTGTCATTACGCTTCTGATCAGCTTTCCGGCTCCGATTTTTTTGGCTCTTGTTTTGAGTGAATGCCGCCTCCCCAGATTTAAGAAGCTGGTTCAGACCATGTCTTATCTGCCGCACTTTATATCCTGGGTTATTTGCTCCAACATCTTTCTGACCATGCTGGCTTCCTCCGGGGTTGTCAACGAGGCCATGCAGTCCTTGGGTCTGATTCAGTCACCGATTCTGTTTTTCCAAAACGGGCAGTTGTTTTGGTTTGTTCTTGGTATAACGACTACTTGGAAGGAAATGGGGTATTCTTCCATTATTTATCTAGCCGCCATCACTTCCGTTAATGATGAACTGCACGAAGCAGCCGGCATTGACGGTGCCGGTCGCTTGCAGCGTATTTTCTATATTACCCTGCCTTGCATTATGCCTACGGTTGCCGTTATGTTGGTTCTATCCATTGGAGGCTTGCTGAATGCCGGGTTTGAAAAGCAGCTTTTGATGGGCAACCCTACCATCTTGGAATATTCGGATGTTATTGACACCTATGCTTACCGCTACGGCTTCGGCAGCGGAATGTACTCCTATGGTGCCGCTGTTGGGTTCTTTAAGACAGTTGTAAATTTTGCCTTGCTGATGATTGCCAATACTTTTGCCGGCAAAATAAGAGGCCGAACACTCATTTAAGGAGGGATCACATTGAAAAAGTTAAAAAAATGGACAGCGGAAGATCTATTGATTGACGGCTTTATCTGGATTTACCTTTTGATTATCTTTATCATCTGTTTTTATCCCTTTTGGAACATTTTGATTCTATCCTTGAATGATGTTACAGACACCCTCCGAGGCAGCTTGTACTTATTTCCGAGGAAGCCTACCCTAGAAAGTTACATCCTTGTATTCCAAAATACAGAGCTTTTGCGGGCGGCCTTTGTCTCCTTTTCACGCACAGTCATCGGAACGGTTTTTTCTCTTTTCTTTACCACTCTTTTGGCCTATGGTCTGTCAAAAAAGGATCTGTTCGGCTGCAAAGCCATCAGCTTGTTTTTTGTATTCACCATGTACTTTGGGGGCGGCTTGGTTCCTTATTATATGGTACTCAAAACCGTCAAGCTGATTGATACGTTTTGGGTTTACATTATCCCCGGTGCGATCTCGGTGTATTATATGATCCTCATTCGGATTTATATGGAATCCCTTCCACCGGATCTGGAGGAATCTGCCCGTATAGACGGGGCCAATGAAATCATTTGCTTATTCCGTATCGTGGTTCCTCTGTGTAAACCGGTTCTTTCAACCATTACCCTATTTTTGGCCGTTGGTCAGTGGAATTCTTGGTTTGATACCAACCTTTATACCTATAAGCCCAGTTTGAAAACCTTGCAGTTTTTGCTGGTACAGATTTTAAACAAATATGATCTTGGAGCCAGCGAGTCCACAGCCCAAGCCATCGCAGATGCAGCAAGGGTTAATGCAGTATCCTCAAGCTCCATCCGAATGGCTACAACCATTGTTGCTACCTTACCCATTTTGTTCGTTTATCCCTTTGTACAGAAATATTTTGTCAAAGGAATGATGATAGGTGCAGTCAAATCTTAATGAATTTAAAGGAGGAAGATTTTATGAAAAAGAAAGCACTACTTGCAGGCCTGTTAGGAACAATGATCGCTGTCAGCGCCTGTAATGCCACCGAGCCCTCGTCCGTTGGCAGCCAGAGCGCAGAGGATCCCTTGAAGCCCATCACCTTATCTGCATTCTTCAAGACCAGCCTTACCTGGGATACGGAAGTGTCAAAGGAGATCACAAAGAGAACAGGGGTGAGCCTGGAGTTTGTTCCTGTGGCCGGAGACGCCTCAGAAAAATTAAACCTGATGTTGGCTTCCAGCGACTTACCGGACATTATTTCGATCGACAGAGGTGCTGCCGCCAATAATAAGTACATCTCAAACGGCGCCGTTATTCCTTTGGATGACTTAATCGCCAAAAGAGGATCCAACATTGCAGCTCAGCTTGGGGACACGTACAAGAAAATCAAGCACACAGACGGCAAGCTGTATGGTCTTCCTTCCTGGTTCACCAGTGCGGTTCAGCCTTCTCCCGTATTCGGCTTTAATATCCGCATGAATTATGTCAAAGAACTTGGCTACTATGACAAGTATGTTGACAAGGGTTATTTTACCAGGGATGAGTTCTATTCTTTATTGAAGGACTGGAAAGCAAAGTATCCCACTATCAACGGGAAGGAAACCATACCTCTGGCCTTTAACGCAGATAATACCGGTGCCTGGCGCCTAAGCTTCTTTGGCATGTATGGCTTAGTCAGCTATGATGTAAAGGACGACACCATCAACCATATTTCACAGAATCCAAGCTATAAAGAACTGTATATGTTCATTAACCAGCTGTACAGAGACGGCCTCTTGGACAAAGACTGGCCTGTGACCAAGAAAGCGCTCTATGACGAAAAAATATCCAATGGCTATGTGCTTTGTGCCCCGGACGCCTACTGGAATATCGCTGCTAACAGTATACTGGGAAAAGATGCCAACGGAAACAATACGCCGGATAATATGATGTATCCCTTTAAGGTAGTAGCCAACGGAGTGGATCCAGCCAAGACGACCTATGGACCTACCAGCGTTTTGGGCTGGACCTTCACGTATATCAGCTCTGCAAACAAGAATCCAGAACGTACCTTAGATTTTCTTGACTTCCTTATGAGTGATGAAGGTCAATATTTGACACAATGGGGAATTGAAGGTAAAATGTGGGAGATGAAGGACAACAAGCGTGTCATTCTGCCGGAAGCCATGGAAGAGCTTAATGATGACTTCTGGGCAACGCTAACCAAGCTCGGCATCAGAAAATACGAATTGTTATTTAAGAGCGGTCTGGCACCGGACGGTCAGTCTTACGACCTCTGGGCAGCCTACTCCGATTTGACCGGAAAACGCGACTATGTTAAGGAATTTGCAGTAAAATATTTGGGTGACTCTGCTTGGGACACAACCTTATATGATGACTTAGGCCCTGACTCCGGTTCACCAGAAGCTTTAATCAGCACAAAAGTTTCGGATATATTCAATTCAACCTTACCCAAGGTAATCCTGTCCGGGACAGCAGATGAAGCCTCAAAGGCTTTCGACAACATGCTTGATGAAACCAAAAAGGCTGGTCTGGATAAAGTCATCGAAATCTCAAATCAAAAATTCCAAAACCGTAAAAAGGTTTGGGGCAATTAAGGAAGAAGGCCTCAGATAGATAAAGAAGGGGACGAGAAGCTGTTAGTGGCTTCTCGTCCCCTTTCCTCCATGGGATCAGATATACTCAGTCTCTTAAACAGTTTACCAAGCCACCTTCAATTACCAGATAAATTCTACAGCTGTGATAAAAATGCCCGTTCTAGGGGTGAAAGGAACCTGCCTATGTATAAGGTTTTATTAGTAGAAGATGAAAAGGTAATCCTGCAAGACCTGTATGAAAGTGTTTGCTGGGAAAAAGTGTCCGTTACAGTGACAGCCGTTGCACAAAACGGTGCAAAAGCCTTGGAGCTGTTCAAAACGAACAAGCCGGATATTGTGATTACCGATATTCGTATGCCTGTTATGGACGGAATCGCCTTGACCAAAAGCATTCGTGAACAATATGGTACGGTTCCTGTGATTTATCTGACCGGATACGATGAAAAAAAGTACATGCAAGAAGCCATCGAGGCAGAAGCAGTGGCTTATATCACAAAGCCTTTTACAGAGTCGGCTGTGCTGTCGGCCTTGGAAAAGGCAATCTCACGCTTGAAGACCTATAATTCAGCAAGCATTGGACAGGAAGCCTTGAAGGAGAAACGGATTAAGGAAGCTGTATTTGGCATTGATCCCAATGATGAGCCGGTCATCGGAAAAGGCTTTCTGGTTGCCGTCTTTAAAATTGATAATTTTGGATTTCACACCCAAAACAAGGATGAAAAGCAAGTCACTGTCATGACAGACTTTGTAAAGAAGGAATTGGAAAAGCACTTTCAGGAATACGGGCATACCCTTGTTGATTTGGAGCAAGGAAAGTACTTACTGATTCTATACCTTAAGGAGTTCTCTGCCAGCATTAACCCTTCAACAATCAACACCATAAATACAATTTTTTTAAATCACTATGGCTTTACGGTTTCCGTGGGAATCTGCGACGTCCCTATGGTCAGTCTAAGGGAAGCGTACCTGAAAGCTATGGAAGCCTTGGGCTACTTGTTTTATTATCCTCATGTAAACATATCAATCTATTCGGCCATCAAGCAGGGAGTCCTGGATTCACCGGCAAAGCTTACAGAATATGAGGAAAAGATTATCAAGTCTGTTTGCAGCCAAAACTCTACAGAATATGTAAGCCTCTTAAACAACTATTTTGAAATCATGCGCTCCCTAAAGCTCAAAAAACATACCATCCGAGCGAATGTCTTTTCCATCATCTGTAAGATTTACGATTATTATTTGAAAGTAGATGAGGAGATGTTTATTCGGGAAAAGGGAACTATTTTAAACACCTTGGAAACCTACGACAACATCAACGACATGAAGAAGTATATTGAGGATATCATTGCATTGACCAAGCAGGGCCTGACCTTAAGCACGAAACTGGATAACTCCAAGCATAGTGTACAGCTTATGGTGCACTATATAGAAGCAAACTTTAGCAAGCCCATCAGCCTGGAAGAAATTTCAAGTTCTGTCTACATCTCCTCCAGCGTAGCCCGCAGGATCTTCAAAAGTCATATGGGTAAAACCATTCACGAGTATTTAACGGATGTACGGATGAAAAATGCTCTGCTGCTTATTTCCGAAAGCTCAGTTAAAATTAAGGATCTGGCGGTTCGGGTTGGGTTTGATAATGTGTCGTACTTTTGTATGGTTTTTTCTAAATATTACGGGCTGACACCAGACCAGTACAAACGAAAGCTTCGATCTCCAAGGGAAGGGATTTATGAGTAAAATGAAATTCAGTCAAAAGCTGCTATTGTTCATCAGTGCAGCTATCTTGTTCATCATTTTATCCTCCAGCATTTACTTCTTTATTAAAATGAGGCAGGCTATTTACAATGATTCCTACAACCTGTCTGCCTCCACCTTGAAACAGCTGAACAGCAATATGAATGCAAAGCTGGACTCAATTACTGGAACCAGCAATGCCATTTACACCGACTATGCCTTAATGAACAGCTTGTACGACAGCTATCAGGACCCTTACGAAATTTTTCTGTTTTACAGAAGCTTGGAAAAAAACCTGCAAGCACTTTTATCCTCCGACTCTTACTTAAATTCCATTTCTTTTTATATCGGTAACAAAACTCTCCCCTTCGACAAAAAGTACATCTATCCTATAGAGCTGCTTCACAATACAGATATTTATAAGAAAACCATCGACAGGGATGGGTTTCTTGTCTATGCAAGGCTGCAAGAGCTGTGGCCCTTGATTTCAAAAGAGCCACTGCCTGAAATCCGTAAAAACAATATTTGCATGTTTCGCTTACTAAATTATACACAAGCCGAGGAATACTACAGCATTCTATGCATTGAAATTGATTATCGTCAGTTTTTGCAGTTTTTCAAGGAATTAACAGACGAGCGGATCTTTGTTTTTGATGAAAAGCAGCAAATCATCATTTCCTCTGAGCCGGAACAGATCGGAAAGAGTCTCCAGGATCTGGACTTGGACTCAAACTCCGAGTCTATATCCGAGGATAAACATCCCTCTCTTGCCCTAAAAAACGGTTGGCAGACCATCCTGTTCCAAAATAACAGCCATCTGCTGATCAAAATTCGTCAGATGCTCTGGGAAACCATTCTTCTGGGCATAGCCCTATTACTCATTGCCATACCGGTCGTTTATATCATTATCAGTGTGTTTACAAAAAAGCTCCTTTACCTCAGCGAGATCATCAAAAAGGTAGATGAAGGGAACTTTGACATTCCCGTAGAAGACAAAGGCCAGGATGAAATCGGGCAGGTGATCAAGGTCTTCAAGCAAATGCTTAAGCGTTTACAGTATCTAATGCACGAGGTCTACGAGAAGGAAATTGCAAACAAATCCATTGAGCTAGAGCTTTTGCAGGCTCAGATCAATCCGCACTTTCTTTACAACAGTCTTTCTTCCATTGTTTCACTAGCCAGAATCAAGCAAAGCGACAAGCTGATTCAGATCGTGATGAATCTGTCGGACTTTTATCGCATTTCGCTAAGCAAGGGCGAAAAATGCATCACCCTAAAGAAGGAAATTGAATTGACCAAGCATTATGCCTCTATTATGGAAATGCGGTATTCGGACATGGTTCATATTACTTTTGAAACGGATGGATTCTTGGAAAATGGGATAGTCCCCAAGCTGATCGTCCAGCCTTTTATAGAAAATGCAATTCTTCACGGAATGTATGCAGAGGACGGCATACAGATCTGTGTACGCACGTTTTTAGATGAAGATATGGTTACGATTCAAATTAGCGATAATGGAAAGGGAATGACGAAGGAGCAAATCAGCCAAGTGCTTTCAGAACAGACAGGACAAAGCGGATATGGGATATTCAATATTCAAAAACGGATAAAGCTTAGCTTTGGAGAAGCATACGGCTTGCGAATCAGCAGTATGCCCAATAGGGGAACGGATGTTAATGTTTTGTTGCCTTATGATGGTGGGGTGAAAAGATAACAAGAAAGGGCTGTTTTTGCAGGTTGCAACAGCCCTTGTTTATCATTGTACTTTCATGAATGTAAAGCGGTACGTACATTTTCCAAGCCTTTCGAAATTCTCGTGTGATCTAATAGCACCTCCCATGTCCGGCTTTTTTGAAAGAAGAGGATGGGGGGGGAAGGAGAGGAAAACTTTTTCGCCGTTTGAAAAAAGTTTTCCTCTCCTTCCCCCTACGGTTTTAGAAGCTCTGACTATCCTAAATCTGGCTGATCCACAAAGCTGACTGTGCTATCACTGCCAGCCTCTGCAAAGAGGATCAACTCATTCTTTCCTTTCTTAAGGACAAAAGCAGGCACATAGAGTGTTTTTTGGGGTCCAATGTTCCAGTAACGGCCAAGGTTAAAGCCGTTCAGCACCACAAAGCCCTTATCCCAGCCCTTCAAGTCAAGGAAGCTGTCGCAGCACTCGTCCACCTCAAACTCCCCTTGGTAGAACCTGGGTAAGTCCTCCTTAACAGCCGAAGGTGCTTGGAATTGAAGCTTCTCCAGATTATTCATGGGGAGGTTGTAGATTTCATAGTCAAACAAAAACTGTTGCCCGTGGCGTATGCCTTGGGTAATGCCCTTCAAATCATGCATAAAAGGACCGTAATTGATTCGAGCCAGGTTTTCTACCAGTACTTCCAGGCATACGCCGCCTTCGGGAACGGCTAGCTTGAATTCCTGTGGCTCGTTTCGATGATAGGTGGCTTTGTACTCACCGTCAACAAAGATCAAAGCTCTGTCGCGAAGCTCCTGTAAATGAAGCGTCATTTCCGACCTAGGCCCTTCGATTCTCGTCTTGTATAAAATATAACCATGGCCTTGCCCTAATCGTTCCATTGGATAGGGGCAGGGCTCTTTTTTCAGGCTGCTGATGTCATTCAGGGACTCAAAAAGCCCTACAGCTTTGGTCATCGTCACCTGTCCATAGGCCTTCTTTTTCGAAGGGGCTGGTAGTTCCTCCTCTGGAACCTGGGTGTACTTTTTCAGCACTTCTCGTATGGCCAGGTACTTAGTGGTGATATCGCCCCATTCCGTCAGGGGTGCGCCGTAATCGTAGCTGGTAATTGTGGAATTGTAGCTCTCGTCACAGTTTGCTCCGGCCATAAAGCCAAAATTCGTCCCACCATGGAACATATAAAAATTAACGGAATCGCCATGCGTTAGAATCTCATCCAGGGCCTTGGCGGCGCTTTCATCGCTGCGTTCAGCTGCCATATGACTCTTTCCCCAATGGTCAAACCAGCCATTCCAGAATTCTCCGCACATAAGAGGGCCGGATTCATATTCCCGCAGCTTTTTGAAGGCCTCCTCGGCACGACTTCCGAAATTAACCACCTTCCAAACATCAGGAAGGGTACCGCCTTGCAGCATAAAGTCTAGCGGGCCATCAGAGGTGAAAAAGAGAACGTCATCAAGGCCCTGCTGAATCATCAGATCCTTCAAATATCGTATGTAAGTATGGTCATTACCGTAGCTTCCGTATTCATTTTCAATCTGAACGGCCAAAATGCAGCCGCCCTTTTTCAGACTATAAGGTGCAAGCATAGGAATCAGCTTTTCATACCAGTGGGTGACAGCTTCAATATACAGCTTATCCATGCACCGAAGCCGAATATTTTCATCAGCCAAGAGCCAGTAAGGCAGCCCGCCAAAGTCCCACTCAGCACAGATATAAGGACTGGGGCGAACGATTGCAAGAAGACCGGCCTTTTGGATCTCCTCTAAAAAGCCTAACAGGTCATACATTCCAGAAAAATTAAAAAGCCCCTTTTCCGGCTCATGTCCGTTCCAAGGTACATAGGTTTCAATGGTATTCAGTCCCATCAATCTGGCCTTTTGGATGGAATCTGCCCATCTGTCCCTGGGGATACGGAAATAATGCACTGCGCCTGACAAAATTCGTTTTGGTTCCTTCATAGTCATCCTCCTTATTTGCTAAAGCTTTGGGGGTCTTTCTAAAACCGTGGGGGGAGGAAGGGAAAAACTTTTTCAAACGGCGAAAAAGTTTTTCCCTTCCTCCCCCCCCCACACCCCCCATCCTCTCCTTTCAAAAAAGCCGGACATGGGAGCGATATAAGTCTCACGAAAATTTTGAAAGACCCGATTTATTTTTGAATGTTTCTGTTAATATATAGCATGGTTTTTAGTTGAAGTCAACCGCTTCCGAGTGATTCCACAGGCATTTTTTTCCCTTATAAACAATAAACTAATTAGTATATTGTATTTTTTTGGCAATCGGAAGTAAGGAAACCGAAAAGCCGAAACTATGGAGGTTTTTATGCACAGCAATTATATTGTCCGGCATAACAACAGGCTCTACTGCTTTTATCATTCCAGTGAAGGCATCTTGTTCCGTGCCTATGAAAGAAAATGGAGTGCGCCAAGCCTTGTATTGAAAGGGGCGAGGGAAAGTTACAGCGTCACGGTCACGGAGGATGGACTCACGCTCTTTGCACAAGACGTGGAGGGGAATATCGTTTTATGCAGCTACAAGAAAACTTGGAACAATCGCATTGTGCTTCAAAATTCAAGCTCCACCGCAGGCTCTGTGCTCTTGAGTCCCTTGATATCAGGAAACAAGCTGAGCTTGATCTATAATGCGGCAGGGGACAATCTGGTTTTTCAGCAGCTTGAAAACAACGCGTGGACACCAGCCACACGAATCGACAGGTTCGTACCCAGTGGCTATATGCTCTATCAGGTGCAAAGCCTATCCCCAGAGCATTTGCTTTTGTTCTACCAAACGAGAGGAACGGAAAACAACTTGGGCTACCGGGAAGTCGGCTTAGATCGTCATACGGACTTGCATAACTTCCTCAGCACCAACTTAAACATCACCGACAGCGCTTTTCTAACCACCACCGATAGCATTCATGTGCTTTACATTTTAAAAGGGCTGTTTTCCTATCAGCTGATCCATCGAAAAAAAGAAGGCCCTCAATTCACAGCTCCAATGGTATTGTTTGAAGGGACGAGAATCGACGGCTGCTTACTGGGCTTTGTGAACGGGAAGCTGTATGCCAGCTACCATGCCAACGGCCAACTGTACATAAGGCTGAGTGAGGATGGAGGAAATTCCTTCGGACAAGCGACAGTCTATCGAAAAAAACTCTGCGCCAACCCCATCAAGGCTACCTATGTGACCAACGGAAAGCTTTCCGAGGGAACTTACTTTTTCCGAGAGGTCTACGTAGATGAAAGCTGTCCCTGGGACATCCAGATTTTGCCCGACCTGTACGATGACTTCTATCCCGCCTTTGAGAAAAGTCCCCAGGCCGAGTCTCTACAGGAAATCGAAAGCCTCAAGGTTCAACTCTCCAACTATCAAAAGGAACTCAAAGACAAAGAATTTCAACTAACCCAACTAAAGTCCTTGTTAAGCAGGCGAGTGGAGAAATAAAAAAGCAGCCTCAACACGAGTCGTGTTGAGGCTGCTTTTTTATTTCTCCAAACTTTACCCAAAGCTGCCATCTTACAGTCTGGGAAGTTCGGTAGCTCTTCATTAATTGACTACAATCACAATCTGCTGCATAACCACACCGCTAGCGCTTTTGGCGGTAATGGTTGCGTTGCCTTGCCTAAAGGCAGTCAGATTACCAAAAAGATCTACCTTTATAATGGATTCATCACTGGAACTCCAGAGGATCATCTCATTTGTATTAGCAGGCTGAGGTAGTGCATAGATCGTAAGCGGAATACCAATGTTCATAATGTTGTTTCCGGTGGCGGACTGTAAGGCAATGGAAGTGATGGGTACCCAAATCTTATCTACTGTTACAACCGTTGTAGCAAAGCGATTTGCATCAGCAGAGGCAACCGCTGTAATACTAGCTGTTCCAGAGGATATGGCAGTTATAATCCCATTTTCATCTACGGAGGCCACACTCGGATCAGAGGATCTCCAGCTTAAATTGGAACTAGCCCCAACGGGATAAAAGATCACATTTACCTTCTCTTTTCCACCAACACTCATGAAGATATTCTTCTTAATGAAATCCATGCCTGTGAGCGCCAGATTGGCCGGAACATCAATGGTGCAGGTTGCATAGATGCTTGGATCATTGGTGCTGGCCATTACGGTTGCGATGCCGCTGGTAAGCGCTTGCACGACCCCATTGGCATCAACGCTGATAATACCAGAGCTGTTGATAACCTTCCAGGAAACCATAGGTTTCTGAGCCGTTACGGGGAAGGACTCAATTTGAAGCTGCAAGGAACTAGTGACAGGAACCGTCTTTCTTTCCGGCCCGGCAATCTTGATGGAAGTCAGTCTATATGGATCTTGTATGCCTGTTACCTCCACCTCAACGCTCTTTGTAAAGCCCATGGAACCTGTAAAGGTTAGGGTTGCCTTACCAGCAGAGATTCCTTCCATCGTGTTTGTATAGAAATCATATTTTAAAATCAGTGGATTCGAGGAATATACATTAGAAACATATTCCCTTATGTTTGTCGGCATAACCGTATAGTTCAGCGGTTTTTTCTCACCGATATTGATTTTGACTGGCTCTACAACATTGATGCTTTGGATATAGTTTGTATTGAACAGTACAGCCAAGTCTTGTGTATAAAATCCTCTGTAATATCCAATACCAACAGAGGTGAAATTACCTTGCATGACTTGCCGTTGACGGGCATTTCCATAAAAGCCGCAGATGGCTTCCTGTGGAGTGTTGGCAGCGGATATGATGTTTTCGTCATAATCCCGAAGGGTGGTATCATAATCCAACTCTGCCTTAATCCGGTCGTAAAAGCTTCTGCCATTCACATCCGTCTGGCTGAAGAACTTATTATTAAACATGTTTTCACTATGCTTTCTGGAAGAACGAACTAGCATTTCGTTTAAAGTAAGCGCGCTTAAATTCATCCTTGTCCTTAAAGCATTGGTAATTTCAAAAGCGAGTTGCTCGGCTGCGTTCACATTGGCATCGTAGTCCAAGGGCGTAAAGCTGTTTAAGGATACATCCAGGGCGTAAGGCCGATTGCTTTCATCTACATAGCGGTTGGAAACCACGTTTCGAGTGCGGGAAATATCATCAAGACCAATTTTGCTGTTGGTACGCATGTCCTTGATTTTAGAATCAAAGCTATCGGAGCAAACAAAGATCTGCTGCACAAAATTATTGAGCACCAAAATCTGAATATAGTCTTTATAGTTGGTATGGTAAATGGCCCAGTAGGTGTTTGCGTCCATACGGACGGTTTTGACAGGCTGGCCAATACGGCTCATAACGGTATTAATGGATTCGCCCAGCCGGATATCGTAAATGGAAATCTCCCGGAACTCCTTGGCATTGGGATTGACTACGATAATATTAAAGGGCTTAGTTTTTACCACGCCGTCCTTGGAGGCGGTTGCGGTCAGAACCACAGATATAGGCATAGAGCCAATGCTGGAGGCGGAGACAGAACCATTGACGGAGACCACGTTGTTACTGGTGGAGAAGGTCAGACCAATTCCTGTAGGCGGTACAGGAAGAATGATATCCTGCGCAACGGAGTTCTGGCTATCTCCAGGGGCATAGATCAATTCCAAGGAATTGACATAGTCGTCAAGGTTAAAGGAGATATCCGCAACGGGCGTAGGTGTCGGAGGGGGTGTTGGTGTTGGAGATTCCGTTGGGGTTGGTGTTGGTGTCGGAGTTGCAATGATGGTTTTCAGCTTTTCCGCACCGCTTTTATAGGAGCGGGTTACAACCAAAATACACTCCTGGGAAGTAATGTAATCCTTCGGAAAAACGCGACCGACTCCACCAGGCAAGTCACCGACAAAGATGTTGTTGCTTTGTGAATATTTCATGCTTTCTATAGCATAGGCCTCAATTTGATCCTTATCGGCAAAGGTTAGATCCTTGGCCGGAGGGGACAACAGGACAACCCCTGTTTCAAAGGCAGCATTTTGCATGGCCCGCACAAGCATAGCAGCCACTTGTTCACGGGTGATAAAATTATCAGGGCCGAACTGATTGGCTGAAAGCCCAGCTGTTACCCCAAACTGATAGGCCTTTAAGATATACGGATTCACTGTGTCCATAAAAGGATTGACAGGGGGGGCATTCAGGCTTTTTTGTAAAAGCCTTTCAAGCATAACAACCACCAGCTCGCAGAAGCCTTCACGAGTTAAGGGCTTTAGATAGTCCAGCTGGGAACGGGGCGTGATAATACCCAAGCTTTTGGCTTCTTCTATTTGGCTCACAGCCCAGTCACTGGGTACAGACCCGGTCACGCTTAAGGCGAAAGTCGAAAGGCTAAAGCTGACTACTAACGAAATGATGAGTAAAAACGATAACAATTTTTTCATAGATTACCTCCGGTCTCTATTTTTTCATAATTATACAAAATTTAGAGTATGCTGTCAAATATTAGTGTCTGTTTTGCCTGTATTTTGTTCTGTTTATCAAGTTTTGTCTCAGCCAAGGATTGATAAATATAATTTCATTTGCTATACTGATTGAAAATGAAGTACGCCTTTGCGTGCAGATGGAGGATATTTATGAACGAAGTATTAGTCAGCAGCATAACCGAAACTTTAGAAAAGCTCCAGGGGAAGAAGGGCTTTGCAACCAACATGATTTTGGGCCTGGATGGCTTTGTGGATGAGATTATCCACGCGGTAGCAACACGAATGGATTTTGATAACTTTGCCAGAATCAAAACCATTAATGAGATCGGCACACGCATCACAAAGGCTTCCGGTCTGAGTACCAATATTGAATTTGTTACTCAAAACACAAAGCTGGGCGGTAACGGCCCCATCCTGGCCAATGCCCTTCTGGAATTGGGAACGAAGCTAACCTATATTGGCGCCCTTGGGGAGTATGATATTCATCCGGTCTTCAAGGCCATGGCCGAAAAATGTGAGAAGGTGTATTCCCTCACTGATCCCGGCCATACAGACGCATTGGAGTTTGATGACGGGAAGCTTATGTTCGGTAAAATGCTCTCTCTGTATAACATAACCTGGGATCGGTTCAAAGAGAAAGTGGGTAGCAAGGAAAAGATTGCAGAGCTGATCGCTGACTGTGACTTGCTTGGTATGGAAAACTGGACCATGATCCCCTACATGAGTCAGGTTTGGAAGGGCCTTATTGACGAGGTACTGCCGCTTCTGCCCGACAAGGCTGTAAAGCCCATCGCCTTCTTTGACCTGGCTGATCCAGAAAAACGGACCTCAGCAGATATTCTCGAGGCCATGAAACTGATTGCAGCCTTCGGCTCTAAGTTCAGGTCTGTGCTTGGTCTGAATGAGAAGGAATTATACGAGATTGCCGAGGTGGTGGGCGTTGTTCCAGATCAGAGCCTTCCCAAGGATCAGAAGCTCATTGAAACCGGCAAAGAAGTGTACAAGCGTTTGGGTATCCACTGCCTGGTGGTTCATCTGACAAAAGAGGCCTATGCTTTCGTGGAAAACGATTACTTCCATACCGAAGGCCCCTACTGTCCAAAGCCTGTATTGACTACCGGCGCTGGGGACAATTTTAATTCTGGCTTCTGTATGGGAATGGCGCTGGGACTTGATCCCTTAAGCTGCCTGACCATGGGTGTGGGTGTATCCGGCTATTATGTTCGGAATGCAAAAAGCCCAAGCTTTGAGGCTCTTTGCAAATTCCTTACAGAATGGAAATTCGACTTTGCTAATAACTAAGATCGAAAGCCAGGTTAACAACAATCAGCGGGTATCCATTTATCTTGACGACGAGTATGCCTTCGGCATGGAGGCTATAGATTGGGTCAACTTAAAGCTAACTCTGGGGCCGATAACGGAAGAACGCCTTTATGAGGTGAAGAAAACCGTTTTGGCCACCAGACTGAAAGAACGGGCCTTCGGCTACGTGAGCCGCCGCTTGTATACTCAAAAAGAGATCGAAAGAAAATTAAGGGACAGTGTCTATCAGGATCTCAGAGGCGGCAGCGATCCGGCGCTTTACGGAGACAGCAGCTTAGTGGAGACCATCATTCAGAACACGTCGGAACTTCTGCTGTCCTACGGCTACATTGATGATGAGAAGTTTACCCTGCAATATCTGGAAAGCCGTGGCAGTCGCTACGGCTTGAACAAGATTAAAGCCGAGTTAAAGCAACGAGGGGTCTCCGATGAAATTATCAATGAATGCGTGCAGACTCAGCCGCCGGACGAAGATGCGGAGCTGGAAAAAGTCCTTGCTTTGTTGGAAAAAAAGCTTGGCAGACTTGACAGAGCTGGAAAAGCCTTGTCCGACCCCAAGGAGCGGCGAAGGATCACGGAGTTTTTATTGCGGCGTGGCTATAGCTATTCTCTCATTGGGCTTGCGTTCAAGCGGATCAATCAAAGCGATGTATGAAAGGAAATAAAAAGTGTGATTCATCCTTGTCTCCTCTTTGTTTTTATGCTATACTCCAACAAGTTTTTGAGTTTATTTATAAAGGAGGCTGAGAAATGAGCGCATTGTTTGTGATTTTGTCTGTAATTTACATCCTTGGCTGTATTGGCGTTATCGGGCTGATACTGATGCAAAAGAAAAGAGCCTCAGGGATAGGGAATTTAACAGGTGGCGGAAACGGAAATCAAACGTACTGGGACAAAAACAAGGGCCGTTCTGTTGATGGACAGCTTGAAAAGTATACCAAAATCGGAGCTTTGATTCTGGCTGTGTATACGATTGTTCTTTGTGTTGTGGTTTAAGTTTATCTGCATTCTAAGACAAGGAAAAAGCCGGGAGTTGCTGACGCAACTACCCGGCTTTTTCCTTGTCTTAGAAGACCGCATTCTTTGCAAAGCAAGGTTCAAAAATGCCTCGAGTTCCCCTCCAGTAATAGTTCCTGCACCTTATCGTGCAGTTGCCATACATTGCAGTCTTGATTGCCGAGTATGGTAAAGGTTGTGTCAAGTGCGGGATAATACGCTGTGATGTTACACACTCCTGGGTTGCAACCGTCTTTATAAAGGCTGACAATTTCCCCATCACTCTCAATAAACTCAAAACCATATCCATACCGAGTAAAACCGCGCTTGTTCGGACGCTGATGCTTGGTCTGCGGTTCAAGCATTTTTGCATAAGTCGGGCTTTTTTTCAATGCTCGGATAAAACAATCCAAATCATATACTGTGGTATACGCACCACTGTCTGCTGTGCCGATGGGCGGGTAAGAGTAGATGTTTTTCTTCCACACTTGCTCTGTCTTATTGAAATAATAGCCCTCGGCAATATCGGCCGCAATGCTGTCCATGGCGTGAAAGCAAGTATCTTTCATGCCAAACGGCTTAAAAATTTGCTCTGTGATAAATTTGCGATAACCTATGCCAGTACTCTTCTCAATGGTAAGTCCAAGCAGTATAAACGCGCAGTTGTTGTAGCGTACTGCTGTCCCAGGCTTAAAATTCGGCTTTTTGTAAGCAAAGTTTTTGAGAAAATCTCGGTTCTCTCGAATGGCATAATTGGGAGAATCCAGAAACAACGCAGCGTACTCCTCTCCGTTTTCTTCGTCGGCATCATCTGCAATACCGGAAGTGTGGGTTAGTAGATGACGGATTTCCACATCACCGGAGATTTCAGTGCCGGACAGGTCGAGTATGTCACAAACTCGGTCGGTGAAATGCAATTTGTTTTGGCTTTCCAAAAGCACAATTCCGGCGGCGGTAAACAGCTTGGTAATCGAAGCTGTGTCAAATCGTGTAGTTAGGGTGTTAGGGATTTGATACCCCTTCTGTGCGTGACCGGCGACATACTCAAATAGATTTTCTTCACCGCGCCGGATTAGTGCTACTCCTGAAAAATTGTGGTGCTGTGTGTAGTCAATAAAAAGTTCATTCATTTTTTTGAGTGGCATATCGATCTCTCCTTATTCAACCAGTTTAATAATAGGCTCTCCCACAACCACATCCAAATGCACACCGCATTTCCCGCCGTTGCCGATACCGAAATGGCAGGTGTCGATAATACTCTCGTCTACTCCGATTAACCCTGTAGGTTTCATTTTGGATAGTCCATGCCCCAGTTCCACCAGTTCTCGGCACTCAATCGGCAATGCGAACAGCTTTTCCTTTAGCTCCTCTCCCATGCCTCCGCCGGTTATATGGGTTACATTTCCGTCTTCCACAAATAAGGTTACAGGGGTTTCTACAAGACCAAAATAGCCAAGAAATTCTTTGTAGTGATAGAGCTGCCCGACTGTGACATCAACAACGATTTTTCCGTTCGCTGTGCCCGGTTTTACTTCAGCAGAAACTTCAGATGGTGGCAAAAACGCCATGCCACCATCGGACGTTATTTCATTGTCACAACCGCTAAAACCGCAAGTTTCCAGTACAATGTCCGTTCCGGCTTGGTTTGTTACACGCAGTTTACTACCGGGTTTATAAGCACTTAATTCCTCAATTTTGCTGTACATTAGTTTCTTTGGTGTTTCAAGCCCCTGTAAAAGTGATTCTTTTGAAATACCAAGCCGGATAAACGCATACTTTGCTGCCACACCTTTCGGCTTATCGAAAGGTGAAAAATATCGGTTAGCCCCTTGTACAAACGTATTAAAGGAGAACAACGCAACCGTCAAATCGCAAGGCCGCAAAGCTTGCAGCTTTTCCAAAAAGCTAATACCATTGTTCCACAAAATGATTTCGCAGGTATTTAATATAGTAGCTTTCAACTCATTTGCCAGTGTTAATTGTTCGCTGTCGGTAACAATAACAACAGATGCGTCCGAAATTAAATTACACCACTTATCGGCTAATTTCGAGAGGGACAGTGAGAAGTTTTTGTTATCATTCGGGCTATATCGGTAACGGCTGATGTACTCTTGTCGAGTTAAACGGTAGTGGTATTGATATTCACCAATAGGCGATTTCCACTGAGGATTATAGGTCTGCTTGTCTTTACGGACAAGAGTGAATCCATGTTTTTGCCACATCTTTTCGCTTCGTTTATTATAATCCTCACAGAAACAATGTAAAATAGTAACATGCTCCCTGTTGAACGCAAAATCAATCATCATTCCAATAAACTGCGTACCGATACCACGGTTCCAATATTCCTTTTCACCGATACACATATCAATCCGACGAATGTCTGTAGCATCAGAATACATGGCAATGACATCAGGTTTATTCATTTTCTGAAGCCAACATTCGCCAATGGGTACGCTATTAACCTCTACAAGAAAACAAAATGCTTCTTGCGACACTCCACTATATTTGCGTCGAACAGTTTCCTCGTTATGCTTTAGTCCAACAGAACTTTCGGTGTAATAGGTAACTTCTTCATCACTATTCCATTTGTATAACAAGGGTAAATGTTTATCAGATAGTGGTCGCAGTACAATCTCCTCATCGTTACCTCCATACAGGGTTATATCGTGTGTTTTTATAATACTCATCTTATTCATCCCTTCATAATGATAAAAACCGTAATACTTGAAACTATAACTTTTAAGCCCGTCAACAATATGCTCTAAGCTATCTTCGCCAAACAATTCAAATGCAACCCCGCCAAGATTGGCTTTATACTGTGTTTCTGCAATTTCAGGTATATCCTTTTCTGTGGGTGTTTCAAGATAAATGCCCTCTGGCAATGAATACGGCATACTGTCCGTAGGGCGGCACATCATTTGCCGTGACCGCCATATACGGACGCCGTAATTTGCAATAATTGCCGTGCAAACGCTCTTGATTCCCTTACCACCCGTATAAAATCGGCGATTATTTTATATCTGTAGCCATCTCTTATTTCCTCCCTAATCAAAAAACTCCACCCTCGTTGTCGAGAATGGAGTTTTGGCGCACTTACATAAGGGCACAATGCGCCCATACGAATTAAAATAGCACAACCAATGACTACAGAGAAATCCTCTGTTTATAATCCAATCTCGACAACAAACCAAAGCCTGTGCGGTTACGCAGTCTTTTACCCTTTACCAAGCCGCCTTCTTGTTTTGCATAGCAGCCTTGCATAGCAGCCTTGCAAAGCTAACCGTGACTGAGTATACACAGACTTATCGCCATTGTTGAATAACAGTTGGATTATAAATTAATCATTATTACGCCACCTTACATTTATTTTTCCTTATTATACCACATGTAAAGAAGAAGTAAATATAGATTTGTGATGGTATGATACGAAAAAAGTTCATAGAAATTTTCCAAATTTGTTTACAATTTTTTGCCCATATGGTATAATCCCTAGCGTTTTTAAAAGTAGACCACACATAGCAGACAAAAAGCCCGATGCTGTATCTTTCGTACCTGCATCCCGGCTTGTAGGGTGTACCCTTTGGTATGGCATGCTGTGGAGGAAAAACCCTAAGGAGGATTCACATGAGTGTAATTTCAATGAAGCAACTACTGGAGGCCGGTGTTCACTTTGGTCATCAAACCAGACGCTGGAACCCCAAAATGGCAGAGTATATTTTTGCCGAAAGAAACGGAATCTATATTATCGACCTTCAAAAGACCGTGAAGAAGGTAGATGAGGCCTATACGGCTGTCAGCAATATCATTAAAGACGGGGGAGAAATTCTCTTTGTCGGTACCAAGAAGCAAGCGCAGGATTCCATTAAGGAAGAAGCTGAACGCTGCGGCATGTATTATGTCAACGAACGTTGGTTGGGCGGTATGCTTACCAACTTTAAGACCATTCAATCCAGAATCAAAAGACTGAAGAACCTTGAGCAAATGCAACAAAACGGTACTTTCGACGTGCTGCCCAAGAAGGAAGTCTCCAAGCTTTTAGGCGAGATGGAAAAGCTTGAAAAGAACCTTGGTGGTATCAAGGACATGAAGAGAATCCCTGACGTGATCTTTATCGTAGACCCAAGAAAAGAGCATATTGCAATCTTGGAAGCGCATAACTTGAGCATTCCGATTGTGGCTATCGTAGATACCAACTGCGATCCAGATGAGGTTGATTTCGTCATTCCTGGTAACGACGACGCAATCCGTGCCGTGAAGCTTATCGCCGGAAAAATCGCTGATGCCGTTATCGAATCCAGACAAGGCACCCAATTTGAAGCTACTGAAAACGCCGACGACTCTGAAGAAGGCGACGAGACTGTAGCTATGGATGCAGAAATGGAAGTAGAAAATTAATTTTAAGCATATACTCAGTACCGTTCAATTTTGCAAAGCCGCCAAACAAATAACTGAATTTATTCGGTTTGAAAGATGGCGGCTTGGTAACTGTTTAAGATACTGAGATAGATCATTCAGGAGGAATTAATATGGCTGTAACAGCAGCAGCAGTGAAGGAATTAAGAGAAATTTCCGGCGCAGGCATGGTTGATTGTAAAAACGCTCTGACTGAGGCCGATGGCAGTGTTGAAAGAGCCGTTGAGATTTTAAGAGAGAAGGGGCTTGCAGCCGCCGCTAAGAAGGCTGGACGTATTGCTTCCGAGGGTCTTGTTTCTACCTTGATCAACGACGACAACTCCGTTGGTGTGATCGTTGAAGTCAACAGCGAGACAGACTTTGTTGCCAAGAACCAAGAGTTCAAAAGCTTTGTTGAGCAAGTTTGCGTTCAAGCAATGGGCTCCACCTCTGCAAATATGGATGACTTCTTTGCAGAAAAATGGAATGCAGATAACAGCATTAGCGTTAAGGATGCTTTAACAGCAAAGATTGCCGTAATTGGTGAGAACCTAAATATTCGCCGCTTCAACCGCTTCGAAAAGAAGGGCAATGGCGCTTTGATCTCCTATATCCATGGCGGCGGCCGTGTGGCTGTTTTAGTAGAGCTTGCTTGCGACGTTTGCAACGAAGCGCTTACTGAGGCTGGCAAAAACATTTGTATGCAGATTGCCGCTATGAATCCCAAGTTTGTCAGCAAGGAAGAAATTTCTGAGGATTTCATCCAAAAGGAAAAGGAAATCTTAACTGCACAAGCTTTAAATGAAGGCAAGCCCGCTAACATCGTCGAAAAGATGATCCAAGGCCGTCTGGCTAAGGAATTAAAGGAATTCTGCCTCATTGAGCAAGAGTACGTCAAGGATGGCGAAATGAACGTTGCCAAGTATCTGGAAGCCGCTGGCAAGGAAATTGGCGCACCTGTAAAGGTTGTTCGCTTCAGCCGCTACGAAACCGGCGAAGGCTTGGAAAAGAAAGAAGAAAACTTTGCCGAGGAAGTCAACAAGGCAATGGGTAAATAAATTTGAAAAAACCCCCAAAACCGGTGTTCAGCCGATTTGGGGGTTTTGTGCATGGAGGGTGAAATGAAGCTTATTTTTTCTTACATCAAGAAATATTTATTCCAGTTCAGCTTTGCCATTTTTTTCTTAACCTGTGAAGCCATTGGTGACCTGCTCCAACCGACTCTGATGTCTACCATTGTTGACAAGGGAGTTGCCAACAACGACATGAGTGTGGTGGCTCGTACAGGTGGTCTGATGCTTTGTGTGGCTATCATAGGGGCGATTTGTGCCTTTTCACGAAGCACTCTTGCCAGCTATACCTCACAAAAAATCGGACTGGATATGCGTATTGGGATTTTTTCTAAGATCCAAAGCTTTTCCTTTGAGAATATTGATCGCTTGGAGACGGCTTCCTTGATTACCCGTCTGACCAACGATGTGACCATGGTACAGAATTTTATTAACGGTACCATGCGGATTTTTGTCAAGGCCCCCATTACCTGTATCGGAGCGATTGTGCTCATTATTTCCAATACACCCAAGCTTGCGCCTGTGCTGATCACCATTCTTATCATTGTTGCTGTGCTGATTACCTTAAACATGAAGCTTGGTTACCCGCGCTTTCGGCTTGTTCAGAAGATGCTTGATCATGTCAATACCATCTCCAGGGAGTTTTTGCGCTCTGTTCGTGTCATCAAAATTTTTGGTCGTGAAGACTATGAGGTAGAACGCTTTTTGGAGTCGGCCAAGGCCCTTGCCCAAAAAACAGTTTCCGCCACTAGGCTTACGGCTTTTTTCATGCCCGCAATTACCTTGACGGTGAATATTGGTGTTATCATCTTCCTTTGGCTGGGAGGGTACAGCGGCGGCCTAGAACTGGGCAAGCTGATGGCCAGTATCAACTATATGACCCAAGTTTTGTTTGCCTTGGGCATGATCTCAAATATTTTTAATATGATGGTCATGGCTACGGCTTCCTCTAACCGGGTTAATGAGATTTTCAATGAAAAAGTGACCATGCAAGAGCCGCTCATCCCCAAGTCCGTCGATCTGACCAAAGGTGTAAGCTTCGATCGGGTTTCCTTTGCCTATGCCCGAAAGGACACGCTGGAGGATATCAACTTCAAGGCAGAAATGGGGCAAACCGTGGGAGTCGTTGGCCCCACTGGCTCTGGAAAGACGAGCTTTGCGAATCTGATCCCTAGGTTCTACGATGTACGGGAAGGATGCGTTACGGTTTTTGGAGAGGATGTACGGGAATTGGACAGTAAGGCGCTGCGCTCCCACATCGCCCTTGTGCCACAAAAAAGCCTGCTCTTTACGGGAAGCATAGCCGATAATCTGCGCTGGGGTGACAAGAAGGCCACAAAGGTCGAACTGGAACGAGCGGCCAAGGCGGCCTGTGCCTATGACTTTATTATGGGATTTCCCAAGGGCTTCGATACCCTGCTGGGTCAGGGCGGTGTCAACCTTTCGGGCGGTCAAAGGCAGAGAGTATCGATCGCTAGGGCTTTGATCAAGAAGCCCAGTATTTTAATTTTGGATGACTGCACCAGCGCACTGGACACTACCACAGAGGCCAAGGTTCGGGCCGGCATTCATTCCTTTAACAAGAATATCCTTACCTTTATTATTACTCAAAGAATTTCTTCCATTATCAATTGTGACAAGATCATCGTCATGGAAAACGGCAGAATCTCTGGTGTCGGGCGACACGAGGAGCTGCTGGAAAGTTGTAAAGTATACCGAGACATTTACATATCGCAGGTAGGAGGGGATACGGATGGCCAATAAGAATGAAAAAAGCGATGTCCTGCCCATGGGGGGAAATCCAGCTTGGCGGGGAGGGCCTCAGGCCCGAGCAAATTTTGTCAAGCCAAAGAACTTCAAAGGAACTTTGCTCCGCATGTGGCGTCTTATTCTGCCAGAGAAGAAGGGTGTTCTCATTGTCTTCTGCTTTGCTGCCCTATCCTCGGTTGCTGCCATCTTCACCCCCTATCTGATCGGCCGTTGCGTCGATGCGGTGAAGAATCAAACCCCCTTGGCTTCCTTACTTTTACTTCTGCTTGCCTTTTATGTCGGCGATGCGTTGGTACGGTTTCTGCAAGGCTATTTGAATGCCGCCGTATCCCAAAGAATCGTCTTAAGCCTACGCAAGACCTTGTTTGAAAAGCTTCAGCGGCTACCTATCTCTTTCTTTGACACCAGAACCCACGGAGAGCTGATGAGCCGCATTACCAACGACATTCAAAACGTCAGCTCCACCATTTCCGACTCTTTGACACATTTAATGCTGCTGCTGGTCACCATCGTGGGCGTTTTGATCATGATGCTCAGTCTGAATCGCTTTCTTACGCTGGCCGCTATGATTACAACGCCGTTGATTTACCTTCTGACCAATTTCGTGACCAAGCGTTCTAGGGTATTGTTCAAGAAGCAGCAAGAAAGTCTTGGACGCTTAAATGGGCTGATAGAGGAGTCCATCTCTGGTCTGATGCTGGTCAAGTCCTTCTGCATGGAAGAAGAAATCAAAGAAAAGTTTACGGAAAACAGCATAGAGCTTTGCAAGGTGGGAACCAAGGCGCTGGTCATATCCGGTCTTTTGATGCCTATTATGAACGTAATCAACAATCTGAGCTTTGTAGCGGTTACTGTTACGGGAGGAGTGCTGGCCATATCCGGCGCCATCAGTACGGGGGTGATCTCCAGCTTTTTGCTCTATTCCAGGCAGTTTTCCCGCCCCTTAAACGAGATCGCCAACATTTACAACACTCTACAGACTGCGGTTGCAGGTGCAGAGCGTGTGTTTGAGATCATGGACGAGGAAGAGGAAGTCAAGGATAAGCCTGAGGCAAAGCAAATCACAAAACCCAGGGGGGAGGTTGTCTTTAAGCATGTAAGCTTCGGCTACAACAAAGAAACCACCGTACTAAAGGGCATCAACTTCCAAGTCAAGCCCGGCTCCAAAATAGCCATCGTAGGCAGCACAGGTGCCGGAAAGACCACCATTATCAGCCTTTTGGCTCGGTACTACGATGTTACAGATGGACAGATTTTAATAGACGGGACGGATATTCGGGATTACACCCGTCGTAGCCTACGCGACAACATGAGTGTTGTATTGCAAGAGCCTTGCTTATTTAACACCACGATTCGGGAGAACATTCGTTACGGCGCTCCCGAGGCGACAGACGAGGAAGTTATAGAGGCGGCCAAGATTGCCAATGCTCATGAATTTATCGACAAGCTGCCAGAGGGTTACGATACCATTCTTGGCGACGAAGGCGGCCTATTAAGTCAAGGGCAGCGGCAGCTACTGACCATAGCCCGGGCGGTATTATCCAAGGGCAGCATACTGATCCTGGATGAGGCCACCAGCTCCGTAGACACCCTGACGGAAAGGGCTATACGTAAGGCGCTATTGGCCTTAATGAAGGAGCGAACCTCCTTTGTGATTGCACACCGGCTATCCACCATTCGGGACTCAGACCTCATCATGGTCGTGGAAGGTGGAGGAATCATTGAGGCTGGCACCCACGACGAGTTAGTAAGCTTGAACGGGCGCTACGCAGCGATGAATAATGCAAACACAGTAGGCTATGCTTAAAAGGAGTTAAAGAAAGCGGGCTGAAAGAAGGATGACTAATATGCTGATTAAAAATATTTTTTAATTAGGCGAAGGATTTATCATAAAAAAACGACTACCATAATGAACTGCTCTTAAAAGAAGAAAGGAACAGGCCTATGAATGGTAGCATATTGCAAATAAATGGATTAAGTAAATCCTTTGGAAAATCACAAATACTGAACGACATAAATTTTACGATTGGCAAAGGTGAGGTTTACGGCTTAATTGGACAAAACGGTGCAGGAAAAACAACACTTATCAGATTAATCAGCGGTCTTATGAAACCTACTCTCGGCAGTTACACTATCAGCACAGATAGGCCGTATATAGGATATATGCCGCAGAGTTGCCGCTTTGATGATCATAGTAGCGTTGCAAACACAATTCGGTTTTTCGCCGCACTAAAGAAGACTGATGCTAAAGATAGCTTTCGATTGTGTAAAAAATTAGAACTTGATTTACTCAAAAAGGTTAAGCACCTTTCACCGGGGCAACAAAAGAAATTGCAGATAGTCATTGCTATGGCTGGCAACCCCGATTTCTACATTTTAGATGAGCCTACAGCTGGTCTTGACCCTAAAGCTACATTTGAGATGATGGAGATTATCAAATTTTTGCATAGCGAGGGTAAAAGCATTTTAATATCCTCACATATTCTTGGCGATTTAGATGAGATTTGTACCCACATTGCCATTATCGAAAAGGGACGTATCATTTATAGCCGTAAACTAGAGGACAACTTTATAATAAAATGTTCATCTGTTCCATATGAGATGGTAAAGTGCTTGCAAGAAAAGTATCCTTTACAAGCAAATGAAGATTGCACAACGCTTACTGTAAATGCTGATAACAGTACCGTATCCGAGATAGTAAAAGAGCTTTCCACACACTCAGTCGGCATTTTTGAAATCACAGCTTTTAATGTGAAAAATGTTGTGGAACAGCAGATTTTAACTGGTGGAAAGGAGGTTGTACAATGAAAGGCACTTTAATAAGACTTACCTTGCGTGACATACAAAAAATCCTCAATCTTCGCACCCTGTTGGTTTGGGGAACTTTATCGGCACTTGGCGTATTCTTCTTCTTTGCAACAAGCGGCAGAAGGATGTTATTGCAAAATAATGAAGTTGAGTTTATGGCACTGTTTCTCTCTCAAATTATTTTTGGTGCTTGGGCTGTTTTATCGGTGTATTTTGACCTCGTATCCTCTGACAGACAGCACAATGTGTTGGACTGCATCCTTTGTGCCGGAATATCAAAGCCTATGGTGTTTTACGGAAAGATGGCGGCAATGGTGTTAGTTTCACTTGCTTTATCGTTTGCATACTTGCTGCCGGTGACGATTGGCATTATCGTAGTAAGTGGAAATATTGGGTTTTCGGTAGTATTGTTTCAATATCTGCTGCCACTTTGGGGCTATATTATGGTCTACGCTGCACTTGGCATTGTAATATCTATCTTGGCTCGTTCCACAAAAACAGCGTTAATTGTAAGTTTAGCAAGTGGGCTAATATTAATGCCACGGTTTTTTATGATTATTATTGAAATGCTTGGAGCAATATTGGGTTGGTCAGCGGCAACAAAAGATGCAATTAGTATGGTTGCTCCGGGAGTGATGATGGAAGCACTCTCTCGATATTCTGCAACTGTTGAATATATAAAAACTACCGTTGTATTCACATCCGGCATTGCAATATTTCTAATAATTGCTTTTATCGTGTTCTGCAAGCAGGACGAACTTAACTATGGTGAGTAAGGAGGTTTTTATAATGAAAAAAATGATATGGTTACTGCTTGCTGTGACATTGCTCATGCTAACATTGTTTTTGGGGTGTGTTGGCATTACCAATACGGTGGAACACTGTATTGTATCAAACGAACAATATTGCGATAAGGATACCCTTGAAAATGCTGTGCAATCAGATACTTTATCAGCAGGGCAAGAAATTTATGCAAATGTATACTTTATTGAATCTCCTTTGGGCATGGAATATGTAGGTAAGTGGTATTTAGGTGGCAACGAGATAAAAAAAGAAACCAAAGAGATGGTTACAGATAAAAGCGGAATAATTGTCTTTACTCTTGATGCGGAATATGCAAATGTGGGTCTGCTGCGGTTTGAAATTCTGTATAATGAAGATGTACTTTTTTCATATGAACTACCTGTTCAATGAGGGATATTTATGAGTGTGTTGGAGCAAAAAAAGGAACAACGATTTACTGAGATATACCAGTCTTATGTTGATGAAGTATATCAGTTTATCTATGCTCGTTCCGGCTTTGTCCCCACCATAGCCGAGGACATAACACAGGATATTTTCTTAGATATTCTCAAAGGGCTTGATAGATTTCGGGGGCTGTGTTCTGAACGAACATGGATTTATAAGGTTGCAAGAAACAAATTAAATGATTACTACCGCAGGCATTACCGATTTGAAACTTGTGATATAGACGAAGCGGGGCAGTTCTACGACCCTGCACAGGATATTGACAGTATGATGTCACAATCCTTTGAAAGCCGATTAGTCCGTGAGTGTCTTAATAATTTGCCATCTCATTACCGACTGACATTACTGATGAAATACGCTGACGAAAAAAGCATTAAGCAGATTGCAGAAATTGGGGGCAAATCGGTAAAGGCAACGGAAAGTGTATTGCAAAGAGCAAAAGCCGCTTTCATTAAAGAGTATCAAACTTTTAAGGAAAAGGAGGAACGCTGAATATGAAAAAGAAGAACGACCCTTTTGAGGGCATATTCAATAATCTTACAACCGATACGCTTCCCACAGACGATCAGAAGGTAAAAATGCTTAACTATGTTTTGGCAGAAAGCAGATTGCGAGATAATTCAGCATTTGCAAGGCTCTTTAGATTCATTTCTGTATATCCGTGGCGTTTTGCATTTGGTGCAGCAACGGTGCAAGCCGCTCTGTTTACTCTCATATTCGGAACGAACTATACAAACCTATTCCTTAGAGTGCTCGGAGGGTAATGGTATGAGAATATTTTTGCAGGCTTTGAACAGGCCGGTGGATGCGTTTAAGGCAAACAGTAAATGCGTTGCTTTTACGCTTGTTGCACTCACAATATTGATCAACGCCGTGTTTGAGCCAATTTTGCGAATGCTTGCCGGTAATTTTCACAAAGGCATTGATGTAGTTAATATACTGCGGACGGCCGCATGGGGTGTCTGCACCTATAGTACGATCTGCTTGGCGTTTTGGATAGTGTCAAAGTGCTTTGGGAGTAAAACAGCCTTGGGCACTTATATCCGTACCTGGGGGATTACCTATTTTCCAACCGCCCTTTGTAGTCTTGTCGTAGCTTTTACCGAGGTCTATTTCCATCTTTTTTGGAACAGTGTTATTTGGGGCATGGTGTTCAATATCCTGTTCGTTGGAATCTTGCTATGGAAAACAATACTTTATCTGCTTTATCTTCGTGAGGTAGCAGGGCTGGCGAAAGGAAAATTAGCAGGTGCATTCATCGTAACTGCGGCATGTATTGCACTGCTCACAATGGCAAATGGATATGTGGGATTGAAAACACCAGTATTGTAAACTTCAAAAAGCTTAAAGGGGAAGTCGTTATATGGATGAGCCACAATGGATACTATGCCCTGTGTGCAAAAGCAAAACACGCATTAGAGCACGGAGCGATACAGAGCTTAAAAACTTTCCTCTGTTCTGCCCCAAGTGCAAACATGAAAGCTTAGTTACTATAAAACAACTAAATATGTCAGTTATCAAAGCCACCAGACGCACAGACGAAGAGCCGATAATGTGTGAGAATACATCTCACAGACTATCAGCTCTTTCCTTTTAAGGCATAAACTCACATTGATGCGCACATTGAAGCACATGCCTTACATTCTTGAGCGCAAGTTTGGCAATGCGAATCCTTGAACATACCGCACTCTGTGGCACAGTCATTGCAAATTTTCTCACAGAGCTTACAAATATCCTTTGCATATTTCGAATCTATAGCCATAAATGAAGCCGCTTCTTTACAGATACAAGCACATTCATTCAGTGTGGCAATGCAGTTTTTTCGTGCTGCTACATCTGCCTCATTTAAGCACATCGTCATACACTCAAGACACATAAAAAAGGGCTGTCCCTGAATGTAAAATAGGGACAACCCAGTTAAAAAGAAGTTTAGGAAAGAGATGCAGCGGCTTTGACCATATCAGACCATGGTAAACACGAAAATTGGCCTTCGCGTAGAGTTGCTGAAAAAGCAGGATTAACTTTTTCTCATGCAGAACGATATGTGAGTGTTTATGAAATTTGTAACTGACTTTACATTACGAATACAACATTTACAATCAAACTGAAACCACACTTTCAAAATATATTTTCCACTTCAAATAGAGGTTGAGTTTAGCATCATACTAAAATGTACGGTTATTGAATCTTCCCTTCTCTGCTGATAAAATGCCCTTGGAGGTGGAAAACATGAAAGAAATCATTGGTTCAAACATTGCGCGGTATCGTAAGGAAAAGAACCTAACGCAAGAGGAATTAGCTAGGCAGCTTAAAATCACATACCAAGCAATTAGCAAATGGGAAACCGGACAAACAACACCTGACATTGCAATCTTACCCACACTAGCTTCTATATTGAATGTCAGCATAGATAGGTTGATCGGGTATTCTCACAATTTTGATCCCCGATCCTATTATGAAGAGGCGTATAAGAACGAGGAATATTTTTGGGGCATACAACCATCCACGATGTGCTTGAAGGTGTTGGAGCATATGCCTCCTGTGAAGCCATTGTCTCTTTTGGATCTTGGTTGTGGAGAGGGGAAGGACGCGGTGTTTTTTGCACGCTGTGGTTATAAGGTGAGTGCCTTTGATATTTCAGAGGCAGGCATTGAGAAAACAAAGCGCCTTGCGGATCAGGCGAATGTTTATGTAGATGTGTTCAAAGCCAATATTTGGGATTTTCGTTTGGAAAGGAAATATGATATCTTGTTTTCCAGCGGAGTGCTTCATTATATCAAGCCGGAGTTAAGAGAGGAAATCATCAGCAATTACAAGGACTTTACTGCTGATGGTGGGTTGAACGCGCTGCATGTTTTTGTTAAGAAGCCTTTTATCAGTGACGCTCCAGAGAAGGAAAACCATTCATATCATTGGACTTCAGGGCAGCTTTTAAGCCTCTATCATGATTGGCTTATGGAGGATTACTCTGAATATGTTTTCGATTGTAATTCATCAGGCATCCCCCATAAACATGCTGCCAATAGAATGTATGCAAGAAAAATGGCAGTAGGGCAACTGCTTTAGCAAGTGCTGTATCATTCTAATCTCTATTAGCCTTGCTCGGTGGTTAAATCTATATGCGGATTAGCTGCATTAAAAGCCCAGGCAGAAAAAGAGAACAACCGCAAGACAACGAAAAGAATACAACGTTTAACCTTAAAGCGTAACAACAAAGTGAAAGACCATTTGCATAAGGCAAGCAAGTTGATTGTTACTTATTTGATTGAAAACAACATGGATACGCTAGTCATAGGAAACAACAAACATTGGAAACAAGAGATCAACCTGGGCAAGCGTAATAATCAGAATTTTGTGCAAATACCCTTTGCACAGTTTATTCAAATGCTACAGTACAAGTGTCTAAAAGCAGGGATTGATTGCGTCGTTACAGAAGAAAGCTACACCAGTAAAGCAAGCTTTCTAGACAGTGACCCAATTCCGGTCTATGGAAAAACGGAGAATACAACATTCAGTGGTAAACGTATAAACCGAGGCTTGTACCGTTTAGGCAACGAAACGATAATCAACGCAGACTGCAATGGTGCATACAACATAACGAGAAAAGCATTTCCGAAAGCCTATGCAGACGGGATAGAGGGTGTGGGGTTACATCCAATTAAGTTTTCTATTGCTTAATTAACAAAAATGTTAAATCATTTAATTTTGTTTGATACTTTTGATAACCTGGTCTGATGAAGCATGGGATGATTACCTTTATTGGCAAACGCAGGATAAAAAGATTCTTAAGGGTATTAATCAACTAATCAAAGATATTGAGCGAGAACCTTTCAGCGGAATTGGCAAGCCCGAACCACTCAAGTATAAATATCAAGGTTGCTTCAGTAGACGTATTGATGATACAAACCGAATTATTTATCGAATTGTTGACGGAAAGATAGAAATTCTGCAATGTCGATCACATTACGATGACAAATAAATGTACTTGTGCGGTCACCTTGCTTTTAATTTTACAGTAACAATAAAAAGGCTTTTTGGGCATAGTTTTTATTTGGTTCTTTCTGAAACTTGGGTATAGATTTTATAATTGAGATTTGAGATGCTGCACCATTCAAAAAAGGTTGATGTTAACTGACTATTAATCAGTTCGGCATCAACCTTTTTTATGTCCAATATATTTTTATACCCAAACTCAAGAAAGAAGCTTTCATGCCCAAAAGCATTTTGATTTTCCGCCCCAAGCATGTCTAAACAGCAATGTTCCTTCACATGGTAACAGTCACTCACTTCATATGCCTTAAAAACAACTCCACCGAAGTATTTAAAATCAAATGCTCTGGCATTCCTGCCTTCTCAAGAATGCGGATCGCGTTTTCAAAAGTCCCCAGCTCTGTCCAGATGTGCGCATCGCTGCCCACAATCACTGGATGATTTTTTTCCTTGCAGCGCTCAATGAGTTCCAGTACGGTTTCTTCCCCGCCATTACGTAAGCTCCTTTCCTTGAAGGAGGCGTTATTGATTTCAAGAAAGGTATTTGTCTCTATCGCCATATCTACCACTCTTTTGCAGTCAAAAGGATACCTAGGATCACCCAGATGCCCAATGATGCGGATGTAGGGATTTTTCATGGCGTTTAGAACCGCCAGGGTGTTGCTTTCCCTATCCGCAAAGGGATAAGATGTGGGGTGTAGGCTGGCAATGATCACATCCAAGGTTTTCAGCATGGAGTCTGAGAGATCAACCCGCCCCTCTTTGTCCAAAATATTCAGTTCAACCCCAGTAAGAACCTCCACCCCAGCGTTTAAGCTTTTGATCGCATTCAAATTGTAAAAATGTAAAATCCCCATGGAGCCGGGCATGTCTGGCGCATGATCCGTGATGGCTATGAGCGCTAGCCCCTTTACTTTAGCCTCGTCTACATATTCCTTCACGGTGCTGTAAGCATGACCACTGGCAATAGTGTGCATGTGCGTATCAAGAACAAATTTCATTTTTTCCTCCGTTCATTTTTTTGAATCAATTCTTTCATACTAACTACTGTTTGGAGCTGTGCCACCCTCAAATCAAAGTATGGTAAAAGTGACCTTTGCTTTTTCCATTCTATAACTGTATACAAACTTCAAATTTTAAGGTATACTGCAAAAGTCTCAAAGATAAAAGTTTTTCTTAAAATTCCATATGCCAGAACCCTGCACCCATGTTCGGCTTTTTTGAAAGGTGAGGGATAGGGGTTTGGGGGAAGGGAGAGGAAAACTTTTTTCGCCGTTTGAAAAAAGTTTTCCTCTCCCTTCCCCCACGGTTTTAATTACCCAAATTTAATTATAAAAAGGAGAATGAAACATGAAAAGATTTAAGTCGATTTTGGCCCTGGCTTCCACAGCCTGTATCTTTGCTTCATCCTTAAGTGGCTGCGCAGTAAGCCCAAGCCCAAGTGCTAGCCCTAGTGCAGGTGCTGGTGTAACAGCTGAAACCTCCGGACGTCCGGAAATTGAGTACTCCATAGCCGTTTGGGAAATCCCCACCAAGCTGCATGAAGAAACAGCCCAATTGATTAAAGATAAGTTTGGGATCAAAATTAAGCCCATAACCATTGGTTGGGGTGACTGGGAAGAAAAAATCAAAATGTTGATTTCCTCCGGCGATGCACCTGATATTTTTGCCGGTAACGGCTGGGGAAATCAGGCTGAGTTTGCGAAGCTGATTGATGATAAGGTAATCCGTGACATCCCCGAGGAATACATCCAAAAGTATCCAAACATTAAGGCCGTATTGGGTCAGGTGGAAAGTGAACGCTGGAATGACGGAAAGTTCTATCATTTCCCAAGATTGGATACTTTTAATATTGCGGACTCTGGCGATGCAGGCGTTCTTTTCTACCGTAAAGACTGGGCAGAAAAGCTTGGAATCAGCGAGCCTCAGACGATTGACGAGTTTTACACCATGGCAGAAGCCTTTGCTAAGAAGGATCCCGACGGCAACGGCAAGAATGATACTTACGGCATTACTACTTCCTTGGGTTGGGTTGTCAGCGCCTTCAATACCATGTTTGGTAACAAAAGATGGATGCCAGAAGGCGACGGATTCGTTCCGGCTATGATTTCCGACACCACCAAGACCTCCATTTCTTGGCTGAAAAAGCTCTATGACGAAGGCATTTTGGATCCTGAGTTCCAGATTTTGACCAATGAACAACGCAACGAGAAATTTGCTCTGGGCAAGGCTGGTGTTACCATCACAAACGGCGACTTAACCAACGTCAGACTATTCCGTGAAGCCTTGAACAACATTAACCCCGACCTAAATGTAGAGGAATCCGTAGATGTGCTGAACCTCTTAAGCGCACCAGACGGCACCAAGACCTGGGCACCAAAGGCTTACTGGTCTGTTACCTTCTTCTCTTCCAAGCTGGATGATGCCAAGATGGACAGAGCTCTTGAATTCTATAACTGGCTGGCCAGCGACGAAGCGTTTGAATACTTACGCTACGGTGTAGAAGGCCGCGACTTCAAAAAGACAGATTCCGGCTATGAAACACTTCTGACTGATTCAAACGGAAAGCCAACCACCTTTGATGTCGTCAATACCGTTTACCCCATTCGCTTTATGGCAATCTGGAATAACGACAAAATTGCTCAGTACGACAACATTTACTCAGGCTGGGATAAGGCCATGGACAAAAAGGTTAAGGAATCCTACTTTGCAAACGATTACAAGCATTTGTTATGGGTCAGCAACATTTTCAACCCAATCAATTATGAAAGAAACGTTGTTCCTGGCGATGAATATGTAAAGCTGATCATGGAATCCAAGAACTTTGAAGAAGACTGGAAGAAATTTGTTGACTCCGTATACAAGCAAAAGGACTTTGACAAGTACCTTGAATACATGAACAGTGAGCTGAAGGCAAAAAATTATTCCATCAAGTAAATTTTTCTCTTGCCACACAAATACCCCTTGCTTCGGCAAGGGGTATTTTATATACTCAGTCGGGTTCTTTTATTGTAAAACCTTGGGGGAAGGAGGAGGAAAACTTTTTTCAAACGGCGAAAAAAGTTTTCCTCCTCCTTCCCCCACACCCCCTTCCTCCACCTTTCAAAAAAGCCGGACATGGGGTTGGGAATATTATCCCGTGTAAATTAAGAAAGAGCCAAAAACTATTTGATTTGCTAGGTTGGAATTGACAACAGAAAGGAAAAGACTATGAAATTAAAAGCGATCTTACTGGGAGCCGGGATGCGAGGCAGCTACGCCTATGGCAACTATGCCTTAAAGCATCCGGATCAGATTCAATTTGTAGCAGTAGCAGAACCTATCGACGAACGAAGGGAGCGTTTTGCAAAGCAGCACGCCATCCCAGACCATTTGTGCTTTAGAACCTGGGAGGATGTTTTTAAAACCGGGGATACATCTAAAGCTGGGGAGAACTCAAAAAAACCAATCGAGGCTGATTGTATCTTGATCTGCACCCAAGACCAGATGCATATTGAACCGGCGCTTCGGGCTTTGGAAGCAGGTTATCATGTGTTGATGGAAAAACCGATCTCTCCCCTTCCCAAGGAGTGCATTCAGATTACCCAAGCTGCAGAAAAAATCAACAAAGTCTTTATGATCTGCCATGTGCTGCGCTATACACCCTTCTATCAGGAACTGAAGCGCATTTTGGACGCTAAAATCATCAGCAAGCCTGTGCTATATTTCCAACAAGAGGATGTGGGCTACTGGCATTATGCGCATAGCTTTGTTCGAGGCGAATGGAGCAACAAAGAAAAATCCAGCCCCATGATCCTTTCCAAGTGCTGCCACGATATGGACATCCTTCTTTATCTTGCCGGGAAGCACTGTATACAGTTAAACTCCAGTGGCTCCCTTACTTATTTCAAGTCCGAAGAAGCGCCGGAAGGTTCTACGGCCCGCTGCTTGGAGGGATGTTCAGTGGTGGACAGCTGCCCCTATTCCGCCAAGGCTCTGTACCTGGAAAACAAGTATCCCGCTCGGGGTTGGCTGCCTCAGGCGATATGCGAGAATCCACAAGACAAGGCCTGCGTCGAAGCCGCTCTGGCAAAAACAGACTACGGAAAATGCGTATTCAGGAGCAACAACAACGTGGTCGATCATCAGGTGGTGAGCATGACGCTAGAAGATGGGGCAACAGCGGTCTTGGTACTCAATGCTTTTTCGAAGGACTGCACGCGTACCATTAAAATCACAGGGACAGACGGGGAGATCAACGGCAATATTGAGGACAACAAGATCACTGTCAAGATATTCTCCACCGGAGAAGAAAGAGAAATCACACCAGTCAAAGCCAGTGATTCTGGCCACAACGGCGGGGACGGGGGCTTAATGGAGGACTTTATCCGAACTGTTAATGGAACAGGAACCAATTCAAGCTCCATACAAAACTCTCTGGAAAGCCACTTAGTATGCTTTGCAGCAGAGCAAGCACGACTTGAAAATCAGGCTGTGCGAATGGACTCTTTTATAGAAGAAAACAAATAGAAAGATCCATAGAAAGGGAAAAATATGAATCATTGAGAAAATTTACTTGCGGCTATGCGCCGACAGCCCTACGAAAGAGTGCCTTTTCAGCTTTCCATGTGCGGGTCTATGCTGGAAACACTCAAAACCCAACTAAGAACCGACGACGTGGTGAAGGCCTTTGACATGCCGGTGCGCTACATAGGTCTCCCCGCCACAAAGCAGCCCCTTGACTACAGCGCCTACCACAAAAACCCAGCAGCGCTTTCCTTTATTGATGAGTGGGGCGTAGGGCACAAGTACGGAAGCATCGCCCATTAAACTGTTCTATTTGGATTGCGTTTTTTATGAAGTTAAAACTGGTTTCGATTCCCCAACGAAGTCCATAAATTTCATCTAGTGAAAGGCTGTCCGCATCTACATTCGTAATCAGCACTTCTACCTCACCGCTTGGCAAAATGATTTTCACCAATTACTAAGGAGATACTAAACACCCTCTTAGGGGGATTATATACTTTTTATCTTATATATTGTTTACTATTATTATTAACTATCATGAAGTTTCCTAGAATATAAAGAAACCCCCCGGCTATGCCAGGGGATAGAAGCTTATAGCTATGAAAAGGGTCTTAACAAAAAAGCCTCCGATTTGGTGACATACTCCCGCCGCTTAAAGAAGCGGGGGCTTCTCGTTCGAGCCGCCTACT
>CAZSXS010000026.1:0-42453 GCA_964611385.1 uncultured Defluviitaleaceae bacterium | reverse complement strand
CCGTCTGAGGCACAGCACTTGGCGTATCAACATCGGTCAGGGAATACGGCATGTTCCTGTAAGCCGATATCACAAGCTTATCGCCGCTTAAGTACATTTCGTTGAAGGAAAGATTTTCTTCATAGTCCTCATTTTGAATGTTCAGTCTGGAAATTACCTTCATCTCTGTAGCATCTACGATGGATAACTCTTCTTGATTAAGGCAATAGATATACCTGCCGTCGGTTTGAATAATGTCGGATTCTGCCACACCCTGTACTTGAACATTGGTAGTAGAATACGCATTTTTAGAGGCACCAAAGTCGGCCTCCATCACTTCGGCTTTCATCATCGTCGAACTTTGTGCACTCGTATCGAATGTAGCACCCGATTCAGCCGAGCTTGCTACCTGAGCATCGAACTGAGGCGCACTTGCTGCATTGCTGGTATTCTCCCGCCCTGATGCAAGAGAAGGTAAGGAAGTCGGCATGGGAACGAAGGGGGCAAGGCTGATTTTGATTTCGTCTGACAGAGCTACCGATTTCCCATAGAAGAGTACTCCTTGGTCAAAAAGCTTTTCTTTCAATTCGTCAATGCTTTGTAAGTAAATTAACTTCCCATCTTCATCAACTTCTTCTACTTCTCGAACATTGCCTGTACCAGAAATCACAATGCTGCTGTTTGGCCCGGCTTCTGAGCTGGAGTTGTTAGGTGCAGTACCAGAGGCACTACGATTTCCTTGGAGGCTGCTTGTAGCTTCTGGAGCGATGGCTTCTGGTACACCCCCTCGATCCGAAGTCCATTGGCATCCAGTACATAACACACTTAGGGTCATTCCAAGGGTTAACACTTTTTTAAAATACTTTTTCATCGTTCATTCTCCTTTTTTAATTTTTTAGTTAAACCTTCCATCCCAAATCGGGAGGTCAGTCAAATACTCTTTTTGAACTGCTGGTACATAATAAGCACCATAGGCCTTTAAACCTTCCTCAGTAACGTTATAGTCGGGAGGGAGTTCAATCAAAAACCGATAGTAGGGCATGAAAACCTGTTCATAACCCACTGTACGATACAAAAGTTCAACTTTTGCCACAGGCAGGTCGTCGGTGACTTCCACAGGAACTGTAGTGATGTAGTGCTTGCTTAACAGTAATTCCTTGGCCTCCGCTGGGCTTATAATGGGGTAATCCCCGATTTTTTCAGATAAGTCGTACTGCGTCCAACTAATCAAGCTTAATTTCCCCTCCGAATCGGGGTGAAAGCTTAGTCGGCTAAAATTGTACCAAAGGATTAAATCTTCTTGACTTGGGTTCTGTACCCCCCCGCTTTCATAGACAGAAAACTTAAAGCTTTGCTCGCCATAAATATTATAATCACCGAAAAGATCCAATGCCGGTGCCTCCATATCAACGATCGTAGAATAGGTCTTCAAGAGGTAGCCCAAGGTTTCCTCCGCCTGAGCTCGGGAAGTTTGGTTGTAAGTGAAACTGTACTGCTCTGGCAGGGTAACCCCAGGTTCAAAAAAGATCATCACCTCACCAGTATAATGCACGATAACCTTTCCTTCTTCACAGGGAGCAACAGCCCTAAAAGAGGTGCTGTCTGGAGAAACATCTTGGAAGCTTTTGGCGCTTCTGTCATTGTCGTTTGCAGAGGGATAGAATAACAACTCTTCAATCGAAAGTCCGCTTCTTTGTGCAGCGTCCTTGGCTACTTCCATCATTTTTTTGTTGCTTAATCCGGCCTCGGGGATCAAGACTTCTTGGTTTACAAAGGCTTCTCGTATATACTTGTTTTTAAAAACCGGCAATGTGTTCATGCTGAAGCTCTCATCCCAAGGGTTTCCATTGCTAAGCGCTGCAGCATTAGGAGCTAGAAAAGCTTCAAAACCAAAGCCACCTCCAAAAGAGCTGTCAACGCTAAGCTTGGGAAGTGTATACCCTGTGGCTAAAGTTGGATCGAGAACAGGTGTTGATGTTTTAGAGGCTGTAGTTCCTGCAATTTCAGAAGCACTCAAGGCAGGCCCCTGAAAAGCATCAGGCAGAGCTGTGGGAAGAGCTGTACGCAAAGAACTTGGGTCAGTAAGAGAGTCGGATTCAAGCCCGAAAGCCGATTCGGGCACATTGGTTCCCAAGATCGGAAAGGCAGAGCCTGTATCCGTAGTTTTATCCAGACTGACGGAGGGATTGATTTGAATCGGAGCTACAGGTGCGTCGATGGCATTCTGAGCAATAGGGGCACCAGCGACTCCAGTTTCTCCTGTACCATAGGTTAGGCTCGAACTGTCTCGGTCATACTCATCCCTTTGTGGAAGGGGTTCAGCCGCGATATTGGCTGCTTCTGAATGCGGAGCAATCACCAAATCTTCTAAAAACTCTTTTGATACATCAGCTGCTGACTCTTCAATTTGATTGGACAATATCGTGTTCTCGGGTGCTGTTGACTGATTATTAATCTTGCTCTGGGACAGATAAGCAATGTAAAAAATAGTGATACAGGCCGCCAGGGCTCCTAGGTTCAGAGCGCATTTTTTTAGATAAATTGCCTTTTGAGCTTGAGATTTTTTATTTTGATTTTCGCCCTGGCTTTGATTTTGGTCTGGCATTTGAATTTCTATTTGATTTTCTATATGTCTGCCCACGTCATTTTCTATTTGCATATTTACTTCATCTTTTATTTGTCTTCCTATTTGCTTATCAATTTGCCTTTCTCCTTGAAACCGCTCTACATCAGCCTCCAAAACAATCTCGTCCTCTATCATTCCAATGATATCCAATAACTTTTCACTTTTGCGCTTCTCTTCATTCAAGTCCGACACCTTCTTTTTCTAAATAAACCTTTAATTTGTTTCTGGTACGAAATAGGTTTGACTTAACCTTACTTTCTGAACTTTTGAATAACTGGGCAATTTTTTCGATGGAATCAGCGTACCAATACCGTCTGACGAAAAATAAGCGGCTTTGTTCATCAATGGAGTGCAAAAAAGCGCTGATGACCTTTGCGATCTCGCCCTCTTCTCGAATGGCTGCCGTCTTGGTATCAGGAATACAATCGTCCAATTCACTCAACAACAGAGAAACAGTATTTCCACCTCGTTTTTGGGTTTTTTTCTGCTTATATTTGTTGAAGGAAAGATTACGCGTTATTTTTGCCAGGTAAGCGGATAGGATTGAGGGCCGCTGCTCTGGTATGGAATTCCAGGTTTGCAGATAGGTATCGTTTACACATTCATCTGCATCTTCATGATTTGAAAGAATATTCAATGCGATCATTTTGCAGTATCCTCCATATTTCTGTGAGGTCTCCTTAATTGCCTGTTCGGAACGCTCCCAATAAAGTTCAACGATTTTATTGTCCTCCATGCCCTCTCTCCTTCGCCTTCACTTCCGTAAACATAACTATACTACGAACGGGCATTTATATCACAGCACATGCCAAGTAACAGGGAGATCCACCCCAAGGATCGCTTTGTGCAATTTGAGCCCGTTCACAGTATATTTTTGTAGCCTTCAATTATATAGACAACAAAAAAAGTTTTCCGTTGCACTCATTTAAAAAATTTTTTGTCGCCAGTTGCAAATTGAATCCTCATACTTTCATTGAAAAGCGCCTGCTCAAGTTAATCCTAAGCAGGCGCTTTTTACGTGATCATTTCTTTGATGAAATGCCAATATGAAATCATTGTGAACCGTTTTAATTGGATAGTACTATTTTGTGTTCACCTATTGCCGCATGGCGTTTTCAGAAAAACGTCATTACATCTCAGTACTCTTTAGCTTTGCAAGTCGCCACACAAAACAATAGAATTTATCAAGGTTGAATGGAAACGGACTAAAAAATGCTTTTGAGGCTGAGTATAGGATGTGTCTATTATGACACTATGACCGTGACATAATAGCGTAATCCCCACTAAAAATCAAATTTATTTTAAAGGAGGATTATTAATGTATACAATTGTAGTACCAAGATGTAAAATAGAGGCGGGGGACTTCTTGGCAACTTAGGTTAAAAATTATTCTTGGGAATTTGAAATCATGTAAACGTATACTATAAATAGAGGTGAAAAGTATATGCCATATAAATTACTGATCGTAGATGATGAAATCATGCTTACAGAACTACTGTACGATCATTTTAATATTAACGGTTACCTTGTTTATGTTGCAAATAATAGTGATGATGCTCTTGCAAAACTGCATATGAAACCAGATTTGATTATTTTAGACATCAATATGCCGAGTAAGGATGGGATAGAATTATGTAAAGAGATACGAAATCATGTTACCTGCCCAATTTTATTTTTGACCGCCAGAATCAGTGAGCAAGACAAGGTGAATGGCTTTCGTTCTGGCGGAGATGATTATATTACCAAGCCGTTTAGTTTGAAAGAAATGAGCGCCCGTGTAGAAGCACATTTACGCCGAGACAGGCGAAACAAAGCACCGCAGGAGATACAAGCCGACAGAGGCCTTATTGTCAACTTGTCCTCTCGTACCACCTTTTTCAATGATACAGAAATTTCTTTATCCAAAAGAGAATTTGACATTTTAGCGTTTTTACTTTCTCATCCTGGTCAGGTATTCACGAAAGAACAGATTTATGAAGCCGTATGGGGATACAACGCAGAGGGGGATAGCAATGTATTAAAAGAACATATTCGGAAAATTCGTGCGAAACTCTTTGAAATTACTGAGCAGGAGTTTATTGATACAATATGGGGAATGGGATACAAATGGAAAAGATAACGCATAAAATCGCCAATATGCCGCTTAGACAGGCGTTTATCTATACAATGGCTATCATGGTTGGCAGTATTCTAATTATGTCAGGCTTGACAGTCTACGGATGTATTTGGCTTCAAAACAAAATCCTACCCGACAGTAAGATTGTTAGCCTCACAATTGCTACCACAGATAAATATGGTAACACAGGCGAAATCATGCAACAGTTTACGCTTGATGAAGAAAGTGAGATGGGTGTTTTAACCCCCATAGGACAAGAACCCGTTTTAAATATTGCAAACACGCCCATAACGATTAAAAAGATAGAATCTGGTTTTGAAATGCTGTCAACAAAAAGAAAAGCCATCTATACCGCTCTATCCATTTTAATTGTTATTCTGCCAATACTATACTCTATTGTAGGCGTGGCTTTATCTGGAGTATGGTTCTATAAAAAGAAACTTGCACCACCAATAAAAATACTTTCACAGGCTACAAAAAAAGTATGTAACCAAGATTTAGAGTTTACAGTTGCATATGATGTCCCTGATGAAATGGGAGAGCTTTGCCACTCGTTTGAGCTTATGCGTGGAGAGTTGTACAATAATAACAAAGCGCTTTGGAGCATGTTGGATGAGCGGAAAATGCTTTGGGCTTCGGTTGCTCACGATTTACGAAACCCCATTTCTATTATTAAGGGATATTTAGAATTCTTACAAGAAAATATGAAAGCCGGTAAGCTGGCAGAACCAAAGCTTGCCTGTACATTATCGAATATGGAACTAACTACGAATCGCCTCGCACGCTACACCGACTCAATTCGTGATATCAGTATAGTGGAAGAAATAGAAATTTGCAGAGTTAAAACTGTATTGCCAGATTTTTTAGCAGAGGTAGTGGAAGAACTTCGTGTGCTACTGCCACAAAACAAACTGAAGTTGGTCACTTCAATGAATATCTCGACTTGTGAGGTACTCATCGATAAGCAAATCTATTACCGCATCTTTGAAAACGTATTTTCAAACGCTATGCGATACGCAAGACGGCAGATTTCTATTTCATTTTCAATGCATGAAGATAGCCTGATTACCATAGTAGCAGATGATGGCTGCGGCTTCCCAGAAAAGGTACTGAGATCAAAAGGGATGCTCCTTTTGCCATATGACAACGAAAATCACCATATGGGTATGGGCATTTGCAGTAGCCGTATCCTTTGTCAGAAGCTTGGGGGCAGAATGGCATTAGAGAACGATGACAGCGGTGGTGCTGTAGTGAAAATAGAAACAAAGACCAAAGCTTGACCAATTTTTGACATTTCCATTTTAAAATATCCTTATCGAAAGCGATAAGGATATTTTTTTATTTCTTACACTCAGTCATGGTTAGCTTTGCAAAGCCGCCGCCCAGAACAATAAAATTGAATCGGTTTTAATGATGGTGTCTTGGTAAATGTTTAAGAAACTGAGTATAGCCTATCGAAAATCACCTTTGAACGGAGCTAAGTATGAAAAAAACACTTACCATTATGGTTTCGACATTATTTTTGTTTACAACATTAACTGGCTGTACCTCTAAAATGCAACAAGCGAAAGACCTCCCAGATGAAATTGATGAAAAGAATCCATTTCTATCAGATAACCAAGAGAGGGGTTTTCTAGGAAGCTTGGGTCATGGTCCGATTGAGCAAAATCTTGATGAAAACAATACTCGCAAACCCTTTGTTTACAGCGGAGAGGAAGTCACCCTTAAATACGCTGTAAATGCGTCAGGTATGGCAAAAAATGTAGGCTTCCTTGTGTTTGTAAATGGAGAACCACAACCTTATAAGGTTGATGATATAAACGCTCCATACGAATACATGTATACCTTTAGCCTAAAGGAGGATCATGTGGACTTTCCTTTTGAGTTCATCTTTTCTCCTGTTACAGGCAAAAAAGGAGAGGTTTTAGACCTCACCATACTGAGCATTTATAATCCAGATTTTATTCCAGACATGAACATGACCACTTCATATGGTGGGTATCACACGCTGTTACCGGCTACTTATCAACTTGAATTTATGGAAAACGCAGTGGCGCCTGCAAGCTTACCAATTGAGGCAATGAGTGTTTCAAAGCAATCGGAAGAAGCTATTACAAGTAAGCTAACGGAAGAATTAAGTCTTAATGGTTTTCGAAATATTGATGCCGAAATATTGAATAAGGAAATACTTACACTGATTTATTTTAACGGCGTTACTCAGATGGATAATCTGAAGATTAGTAGCGAGGAGGACTTGCATATAAGCTATAAATTATGCGGTCATCCAGGCTTAGAATATACCACCATTTTCTATGCGAACCATAAGCCAATTGCCAGTACTGACGGAATATCTTATGATACAAGCATAACAAAGGGATCTGTTTCTGTTATTGAGCTTGATATTGATACGGAAAAGCTTGATGAGTTCACAACCTTTTATGCCGTATCCGTCCCTAAAAATGCGGAAGACTATCCCGATGAAATTTTTATGCCACAAAAAACATTATCTATTTTATTTTATAAAGGAGAATAACTATGCGTAAAAGGATGTGCTTTGTTCTATTACCGCTCGTTTTATCTGTTACGGGCTGTTCAAACAGGAGTTCAATGGATTTGGCAGCGTATGTTGCTCCCAAGCAAAATGTACTCAAATCAATTTTTTCAGATGTATCTGTAACATCATACAAAACAGCAGAAAACGGAATTACGACATTAACTATGCCTGTAAAGGATAACACGGTTTCATCCCCTAATTATTATGAAACAGTAGCCACAAGTGCCAAAAATGCTACAGTTGAAATTGATACGAACAAGATACAGGGCAAGTTAAAGAACATATACTATTACAATAAAAATGAGGTTCTTGTTCTTGGGGACAAGCTTTATTTATACGACCTACAAACAGGAAATATACTCTATGAAACAAAAAAGCCTGAACTTGAGCTTGAGATGTATTATCCCATAGACAATGGTTTTGCGGTTATAGGAAGGGTGTATGAAAACAGTGGAGGAAGCGGCTTTATATCGGAGTCTGGCAGAATTGAAACAACTTGTACTTTCTATGACAGCAAGCTGAATGAAACGGGTAAAATCAGCCTTACTTCCTTACTTGGGGAAAATGAGCACGTTATATCCCACGCAATTTCTAAAGATGGGACACAATTAGCTATTGGCACAAGTAATGGACTGTACCTCTACGACATCGAAAAAAATAAAAAGGCCACACTTGTAAATCTTTTCGATAATAATGCGGCAAATCGCTTTGGTCTTACCATATTTGATGAAGTTGCTTTTATAAGAGATGATAAGGTTATTTCATTCAAATCTCAGAGTCATGATGTCCCGGCAACAATAGGGAAGTCCTCGTTTGATACTTGCGGCAGTATCGGCATAGATGGTTCTGGCTTGTCTATAATCAAAACGGGTGATTATACCGTTAAAGAAATGACGGCTTACAATTCCTTTGTGCTTTATGCGGAAGATTTTACCGTTCCCAGTGGCAGACTCATGATTCAAGATATTGCATCTGGAAAGTCCAAAATAGTGAAAACAAAAACGAAAAAAGAAAGCGGTACTGTATTCGGTTCGGATAATGGCGCCTATTTTGCCACATCAGTAATAGACAAAAACACGATTACTGTGCGGGTCTATGACACAAAAGACGGCTCTTTGATAGTTGAAAAGGCAACCAAAATAGAAAGTCATTATACATGGAGAACACCAAAAATTTGCGTTATTGATGACCTGCGTACTGTAATTGTTTTATTAGGTAGTAGGCAAGACGATATAGATACCCAGTGTTTAATTTTTAGTTTTTAACATGAGGGCAGATATGGATATTACTTTCCAAAGCATTTCAAAAAAATATAAAAGAACATATGCCTTGAAGGATTTTACCGCAAGCCTAAGCAGTGGTGTATATGGGCTTCTCGGAGCAAATGGAGCGGGAAAAACAACGCTTATCAATATATTTGTGGGTATTTTAGCTTGCGATAATGGCCAAATCCTAATAGACGGGACAAATGCGATGGAAATGGGGCAGCAATTTCTATCGCAAATAGGCTATTTACCCCAGTATCCCCGTTTTTACAGAAGCTTTGAGGTTTATGATTTTTTGCTGTATATGGGTTGTCTAAAAGATATGCCGCGTGAAATGGCGAAGAAAAGAGCACGAGAATTGTTGGCATTTGTGAATCTGGGGGATGAAGCAAACAAAAAAATAGGAGCGTTGTCTGGAGGTATGCGGCAGCGCATGGGCATTGCCGCAGCAATGATGAATGACCCGGCTATTTTGATTCTTGATGAGCCAACAGCCGGCCTTGACCCTCACGAAAGAATCCGGTTTCGCAATCTGATTACAAAGTTTTCTGAAAACCGGATTGTACTATTGGCTACGCATATTGTTTCTGATGTTGAGTTTATTGCAAACCAAGTTCTTCTGCTTAAACAGGGCCGACTGATTAAGCAGAATAGCCCGGAGGCTCTTATGAAAGAAATTGGCGGCAAGGTGTGGCTTGTTTCAGCAGACGACAGTAGAGTGAATGAGAAAGCCGCTTCTATGAAAATCAGCAATATGTTTCGTGAGGGTGACAGCGTTCTGCTCCGGGTAATCGACGACAACAAACCAGAGGCAGATGCTGTAAACACTACACCAAACCTTGAAGATGTTTTTCTGTATTATAACGGCGAGGGTAATACATGGTAAGACTTATTTGCTTTGAGCTTAAAAAGTGCTTCTTTAAGCGAGCGATCCTTTTGGCTGTACTTGTGTTTTCTATCATCAATGTTGTAAAAATTAATAGTGTTTATGAGGAAAATTCTCTGATTACAAAGCGCTCATTCCCAATATCAAATAAGGTTTATTGGCAGCTTTACGATACGTATAGCGGAAAGATGACACTTGAAAAGATCCAAAGTCTTTTATCTGTTTATAGACCATTAGAACAAAAGACGGCTGATTTGACTGCAAGCACAAGAACGGACGACCCCAATACCTATACAGGAAATGTATACAATGACTATTTTCTTTTGAGCTGGTACTATGTGCAACCAATGGAATATGCCTATAGGTATCGTTCAGTAGCTGCTGATATTGTGAGCAAGGCACAGGAGAACATGGTATTTTTCAACGGTATAGGAAACGATTATTTATATAGAGAGAACAGAACGATTGCGGCGCTTTTTGCAAACAGAAAGATTAGTAACTTTTCTTATACGGAGATGTACCAATACTATCTTGAATATGATTTTTCATCGTTGCTGGTTCTGCTAATTTGCCTGTACGGATTAGTTGGGGTTTTCGTTTCCGAAAAAGAAACGGATATGGACAGCCTTTTACTTACAACTGTGTCTGGCGGCAGAAAAACAGTAATAGCAAAAATAATTGCATCAGTATTTTTCGTCTTTGTAATATGTCTGTGGTTTTGCACATTGGATTTTTTGGCATTTACCGTTTCCTTTCGTTCGTTTGAAGCGACAGCATCTCCAATATATGCGCTTAAAAACTTTGAAAATGCGCCAATAAATAGTAGCTTACTAGAGTATGCCCTTCTGTCGGGATTAGTCAAAAGCGGTGGTATGATGGTTATAGGCTTAATCTTTTTATGGGTTGCTTCTGCTTCAAAAAATGCATTACTGCCTTTTATAACTAACTTAGTTATATCCGGTATTGGAATCCTGTATCAAGAAACAATGGCAGGTTCAGGGCATATACTTGCAAAAATTGTTAATCCTTTTATTCTGCTTTCAAGCAGTGAGCTGTTCAGTAAAACGGAGTTTATCAATATTGCAGATCTTCCGGTTCTGAGCTATACCGCAGCTATAGCATCTGCAGCCCTCCTTGGAGCAGTCGTTATATCTTTAATTCTGTTTTTTGCAAAGACAAATGCGCTTGCAAAACGAAAGTAGGCCAATGATGCAGATCATGCTTTATGAAATCAAAAAGATGTATATCGTTCAAAAGGGATTGCTGTTTGTCTTGCTGTTCGCCTTGCTCAGCATTTGTCTATTACTGATAGGGGATAAACCCGCCAACCCCTTGTTAGAGGAACAGATAGACCAATATTCTATTTATCTTGACAAAGTAAAAGGGCAACTATCCGCCGAAAGCGAACACTATTTACAGGCAGAAGCTCACAAGCTAAACGAGGCTAAAACAAGCCTTGACTGCCTTTATGATGATTATTATGATGGAAAAATCCCAAAGCAAGAATTCATACAGGAGCAAAATCGGCTTGAAAACAGTTTGCGTAATCAAGGTGGCTTCGAGCAAATATTTCAGCAATATGTTTTTATGCGTGAAAACCAGGAAAACCGCTATTTTGTTTATACAAATGGCTGGGACGCTTTGTTAGCGGGGGAAGCTATTGATTTTACAATGCTAATCATTATTTTGCTTTTAGTAACGCCTGTTTTCTGTCAAGAATTTGAAAATGCAATGGGTTCATTAACAATTACAATGAAAAAGGGTGGCAGTTATCAAGCCATATACAAGATCGTTTTGGTGTATTTAAGCATTACGCTATTATGCCTGTTTTCAGCCGGATTGCGTTATGCGTTTTACAGCTTAAAATATGGCTTGCCTGATGGAGATTATCCTATACAGAGCCTTGCTTATTTTTCTTTATCAGTAAAAAACATTTCCTTAAAGGAAGCTTTTTTATCCATCTCATGTATTAGGCTTTTTGGTTACTTATCTTATGCGACAATGGTGCTGTTTCTTTCAGTGTGGATCAAGAAATATGCACTGACACTATTTACATGCAGTGCAGCCATCGTACTGCCTCTTATTGGCATTGGGAATGTATCCGCCAAGTATTTGTATACCGGTCCGTTAGGGTTTATGATCGCCACTGGCTATTTTAGGGGTGATTTACTTGTAACAGATAGACTTACAAAAGAAACTACGCAAATATTTGAGGAAATCACAGCAATTACACTCTTCCTTTTGCTACTGTTTGTATTAGTCGTTACCGTTTTGATGCTCTATATACTCCTGCGTTTGCGTTCTAATCACTGGTGTGGGATAAAAAGAAAGAGCGGAAACAGAATATGCGCTTTCGTTTCTTTCTGTGCTGCCTTATTTGCTTTGACGGGCTGTGCTTCTTCCACAGATTATGATATCTACAACTATACTACCCATAGGGTATTTCAAAATGAAAAATGCCGCTTTTATTTGGACGAATCAAACGTAACAGACATAAAACTGGTATACGAAAACTTAGAAACTGGATTGGTTGAGAATTTTATAAAAACACCTTTGCAATCATTAAGCAGGATAGAAAAAACAATCTATGGCCGTGGAGATTCTGTGTATTACATAAAATACAACGTAAATAGATCGGAGTTTCGTGATTTTATAGACAGAATTTCAATTATAGAAGTGGATACAAGAACTTTCAGTGAAAAAATTATATATGAGAAGTATATTGATATTGACAACATGCTACTGATGGGAACTATCCCAAATCGTAACAAGGACTTATTTTTTTTGCATGCCGTAAATGCTTTCTTTTTAGATGAAAGCAATATCTATTTTATTGGCAGCACTGTAACTCGGCTAAACAGAGCAAGCGGGAAAATCAAGCAATTAGATATTCCTACAAACAACAATATAGCCTATGACGGACAAAGAATATACTTTATTGGGGATAGATATGAGATTTCCTACTTTGATACTAAAACAGAGAGTTACGAGGTTATACCAGGTGTTGTTGCAACAAGGTTCTTTTTGACAGACGGTGAACTGTTCTTTTTAAACCGCATGGATGAAAAAAAGCTGTATGCCTTAAACCTTTCAGATAATGCTGTTAGAAAGGTACTCAATAAAACGGTTTTGAATTTTTATTGTGATGATACTTTTATTTATTATCAAGACATGGAAGATTTAAAGGAATACAAAATAAATAGAAGTGTTTCATAAGTTTCTTTCTAAAACTGTAGGGGGACAAGGAGTTGGCCAACTCCTTGTCCCCCATCCTCATCTTTCGAAAAAGTCGGACATTGAGGGATAACTCCCACGGAAGTTTTGAAGGATCCATTTTTTGGAACCATATGCCTCAGTGGACAGCTATTATTTCCGAATGCCTAAATGGTACAAACGATCTTCGAATTGATAAAAAAATGTTGATGAAAATTCTCTAAGAACATCATAGGGGATAGATAAAGTATAGCCATTTAGAGAACCTTCCGGTGTAATTCGCCTTCCATGAGAATCAATAATGGGTCCTATTCGATTTTCATACACTCCAATATCACTAATATCCATCGCATAAAAGAACTCCTTAGAGAGTGTTGTGAGATTTATATTTGTATAGGCATATTCTTTTCTGTTTTCCTGAATCAATACAGCATCTGTTGAGATGTTTGAAATAATACCTTCTGAACCTAGACGATGTGTTAATACGGCCTCACCTGATTGATTCAGAATGGATACCACCTTTTGCATATTTTCCAAATCATTTTCAACCATTATATTATACTCATTGTTGATAGTATCTATATATTCATAGTCTGTTTGTACAATAGGGGACAAGTCCTTGTTAAGTACAGTTGATTTATAAGGTATTTTTTTAATTACAAAAATCTTTCCATTCGGTAAATATCCTGCAAACATATGATTGAAATCAATAAATTCACCAGTTTCATAATTATATAGCCGCAAAGTATCCATAGCCCCATGATCATACAAGGCTCTTGTCCCAAGGTAATAAACTAAATTGACAAAATCCGGTTCAAGCTCATCTTCTGGAAAGAACTGTTTTTTGATCTCTTCGCCTTCTTTGTTGATAAAGTAAAGATTATTATCATTGGGATACCGCACAACACAAGACCCATTGGCGTAATTGGTCACAAAATCGACTGCTTTGTTAAAAACAGACTTTCCATCTGAATTAAGGATTAAAGTATTCATTTCACTGTTACAAGTGAACATCCCCTCTTTTGTTTCGCTGCTAAAGGCGAACATCGCTTCTTCTAATACCTTTATATATCCCATACCTTGAAATATGATTTTGTTCTTTTTGGCATCAAAAAGCGCTGCTTGTTTATCCTCCTTTCTTTGTAAAATCATAAAATCTCCATATATTTCTATAATATCATACTCATCAGTGGATAGATTTAATTCTTTAACGACAAAAGCGTTCTGAGATTCATCTAGTATTCTAACTTTTCTTTTTTGAGGATGATATAATCGTTCAATGATGTCAGCAAATTCCGCTCGTGTTAAAATACGATACCAATGAAAATCACGGCTTGACTCCTCAAGTATTCCGGCATTACATAAACTTAAAATATACTTCCCGATTTCATCTTGTGTGTTAAAGGTATTGAGTTGTACGGCATTGTGCTTTAATTCCAGTTTGAGGTCTGGGAGTGCCTCGTGCAGACCTTCTGCAAAATTTAAAGTGCTAATGGGTTTTTCGATCTTGGCTTGATCATCATTATCTACATTAATTCCCCAATCCGATTTTAACAATTCGTTTTGGGTGGCATATTGAATGTATGCTGTGATATCACCGTTTGTATCGGATTCAAAAGTTTTGTTGTTCCATTCGCTGTGATATTGTACGATAAAGCGAATCAAATCTGCTCTTGTCACAAAACCTTCCGGTTCCAGTTGATCTTCAATGTTTAACAGAATACCTTTTTCAATAGACAGATTGATGGCACTGGTATTTGTTGAACTTGTGCTTATTGAACTTAAATCGTTTTTATCATTACTTTGGATTTGTAGAAAAACTGGTTTTATTCCATTGATCGAAAACGCGAGTAAGAATAAGCATAAAAACAGTAAAACCCATTTTATCGGTGCTTTTTTCAAACAACTCAACTCCCAAATGTTTTTAAAAATTTTAAGCGAGCGCTTTTACTTTTAAGGCTCGCTTTTTTAGTGGTCATCATGAAAACAAAGGCTCATGATTTATCATTCAATTTCAAGCTACTATGCAAGAAGTCCTCGGTCTCTTAGGCATTGGGAGGGTTGGAGAGGTTCTGTACTGGAATGCTGAAACTTGAGGAGAGGGTGGGTACATAGAATAATACCCACCAGTTGTTATACTGGTGGGTATTATTTAAATTAATCTCGTTAATAAATCAGATGCAAAATTAGAGTATGCATCTTTTGTCTCAATATATCTAGATTTATTTAAAGTTACAGTGCCCTTATCATGCTTATCCAAACTCATTTTTGGAATATCCCAAATTGGGCATTTATATTTTTGCGCCATTGCTGGATAAGTATTATGGGAATTCCATATGGAGCTCCCTCCTATTGACTGCTCAATCACGCCAACAGCATTTGATGATAATACATCTTTAGGAATCCATTTGCATATTTCCAAGGGAATTTGCTTTATATAGTCTCTATGCGCTTTTGCAACTCCTAATTCCTGATCTTGGCGCCCCCTAGCGTTGTAAATGGTATAGCCTAAGAACTGAACATATGTTGCTGGAAACAAACCTTTTAAATGGCTGGGTAAAGCCTTATGAAAGGCATCATGTGAATTTTTCCATTTGACTAAAGATTGACCAATGTTTCTTATACCGTACATTGAAAATAGGTCTGGAGTAGCTGGCATAAAAAATGCATCACACGAGTTTATAATTGCTCGATTCAGTAAACCCAAACTGGGTGAAACATCTAGTAGAACATAATCAAAACCATGTTCCTTACCATAACGTTGTGCAATTGTTCTAAATTGAGTTATTGTCCTGATTGCTAATACATTCTCATCAGGAGACAGTGTCCATCTATCTGCTAAAACACTCTCAAATTGACTTAGAGTGATTCTACCTGGAATAAGTGATAGATTATCTCTAAGGTTATAAACTGGTGGAAGAGTTATGTAATCATCAACACCACTTTCGACTGGTTTTAATAAAAAATGTATAGTTCGAGGTGTATTGATTAGCCCGTCTTTAGATACATTGATTGTATTCAAGCCAGTAGGAAATCCCTCAGTGGTAATAGCGTCTTCCTCTTCCCATACATATTGCAACTCTTCATCACTTAAACCATATAATGATAAATTTGACTGAGGATCTAAGTCTATCATCAAGATCTTCTTGCCTTGTTCGGCAAGAGCACAGGCTGTATGGTACAGTAATGTTGTTTTACCTACGCCTCCTTTGTTATGAAATACAGAAATAATTTTCATCAATATTACCTCCAGTACTTTTATTAGATTTTAAATATTGACTAAAGAGTCAATTGTTCCTCAGATATAAGGCAAGGAAGTGTTATCACTCCCTTGCCTGAATGAACAGGTCAATGTCCTCAACGATATATCTCCCGCCTGTAGTATGCAGCGCACCATAGCAAGCCAGCAGATACTCAATGATATTGTACTTCCTAAATAGTTCCATAACGCCCTTGCCTGTAAGTGACTTTGCCTTTTTATATTCCTCCACGCAGTAAATCATAAACTTTGCTTCTTCACTCACATTCACACCTCCTCGGGGATAATAAAACTACCTATTTTCTGCTCATTGTCAAACATATTAAAGATAGTTAGAGGGCTAAAATGCCATGCCTTCGTACTCTCATCTTCCAATAATGCGTATACCTTTGAGGCATAGAATCTTTCTGTTGCCTCTGCTTCCGAAAGACCTGTCTCTTTCACGATTAGTTCAACTACAGAGGGTACGAGCAAAATTAACATAGCAAAAAACTTTTCATCACTCATATGCTTTCCCCCTTTCCTATATCCACACAACGAACGAATTTCAGTGTCGCTAAAACCTTCTCGCTTGCAAAAACAAGCTGATTATATAGTCGCTTCACTTTCAGCGACTCCAAAGTTTGCTCTTTAGTTAACATTCCAGTCATGTATAGTGTAAATGTCCGATAGATGTTATCGTCAGCCACAGGACCAAAAATTAGGTCGAATTGTTTACCTGTATATGTTCCGCTACGATGCTTGAATACAAAATCGAGCCAGCTTTCATTAGGGCTGTCAAATTTAAGAGTAGAAAAATTGTCAAGGTGGCTCTCGTCAAATTCATATACACTCGCTATCTTGCTTCCCGACTGGTGACGGCGGTATACAATTTCACAAAAGTTAATAGCTTGCTCCTTATTCGTAGTTGTATAAAATCCCGCACCAAAATCAAGTGTTCGATTAGGCTCAATGAGTTTGGGTTTTTCTACAGCAACATAGCTTCCATGATACAAAGTCATGCACATTCTCCTTACAGGTTACTTGGTTGATAATAACTATATTAGATATTCTCAGCAATTTCAAGGTCTATATTTATAGTTGACCGCAGAACTTTAGTAACTTTTGGTTAAACATTGGAGTCGCCCTCGCATCTTGATTTAGCGTTCCTTACTGTATTTCCCCTTGTCCTTTTGAATCAATATACTCCGTACCACTCATACGGGAAAGGGCGGCAAGAATATCAAAAATATGCGGCAATTCCATCACATCCGGCACAGCAAAGGCTGAGCTTACTAAAAAAGAAAAGTTCTCCCTGCGGATTTTATCGCAAACTGCTCTTACTTCCTCCAGGAGTTTGACAGGTTTATTCACACAGTGCAAGGCAATATAACGGCAAATCCACAACAGTGCGTTAACCTGTTCCTCTGATACAATCGACTCGATGCGCGACACATCCGCTTGAATATCACCCAGGTGAATGACCGTTCCGTCAATATGAATGTCCTCTTTGTACTTACCGCTCTCGGCCTTGCGGGTAAAGGTGGTTAATGAGCCAGCTTTCAAACTGCGCTCCTGTTTCCAAACAATGGGCTTTTCGTCCTGAACCGCAAAGTATTCATACGGTTGGATTCTATAGGACTCCACTTGCTCTTTGAAGTTTAAAAGTTGGAAGTCCTCCATAAAGTACACATGATCAGCGATGTCCAGATATTCGCTGCTACCACCAATAATAAGCACACTTGATACAGCCGCCTCACGATAAAGCTGCCGTACACGATCGGTGAAGGGGATAATCGGGTCGTTTTGAATCAGTTTCTTCATACGAGCATCGCGAATCATAAAATTTGTAGCTGTTCGATCCTCGTCGATCAAGAGCAGTTTACATCCAAAAGAGATTGCCTCCATGATGTTGGCCGCCTGTGAGGTGCTGCCGCTGGCGTGCTCGGTGGAAAATTCCGACATGTTCATTCCGGGTGCATTACGGATAAAGGGTGTGATATCAAGCTTTAATACACGCCGTCCGTCCTCGGCAATAATCTTGAAACAATTGCGGTCGGTAATGCAATATTCACGTCCGTCACCGGGGACATGGTCATAGATGCCACTAAGCATGGCGGTGAGTAAAGTGCTTTTACCCGAATAGGCTCCACCGGTAATGACCGTTACTCCTTGTTTAATGGCCATTCCGCTGAGAACAGCACCGTCCGGCAATAAAAGCGTAACCTCATCTTCTGGCGGAGATTGAAAGGGCACCGCATGCTCAAGCGGTAAATCACTGAGTTCTTTGCGTGGCAGAATGCTTCCGTTTGCAATAAAGGCTACATAAGCCTGTTCGCTAAGGATTTTTCTGATTTCACCTTGTCTTCGATATAGGATTATACGCTGGGTGCAGTCATCAAGGCTAAATTCATTGATGGTATTTCGAATGGCCCTGGCTAATTCTTTCCGGACAAGACGGACAGAAAGTTTCCCAGCTACAACGTTTCGCTTCTCCATCATGTGAACAGGAAAGCGAATTTTTACCGTCAAATGGAGATTTCCTTCCATAACATAGGCACTGTTTCGCAAAAGCACCGTGGCGTTTGGCTGGTGATACTCAATTTTGCCCGTGAATTTTTCTTTGCCAGTGCTGTGAAGTTTCTCAAATTCGATCGCCTGCAAATGATGACAAAAAAGGCGCAATCCGTAATCGGCTATGGCGATGCTGTCTGATTCCTGTTCCAGGGGAACTGCAAGTTCATTCAAGGGGATAGCAATGATAAATCGTACAATTTCGGGTGTGCTTCGATGGGTTTCCTCGCAGATAATGCGCGTGTTTTCGAACATATATACATTTCCTTGTTCGTTGGCGCTTAGTTTTCGCAAGGATGTAACATCGCTAAGGTCACAGCTTCCAAGCAGTTTAATCAATCTGTTCATTCAATAGTCTCCTTTTGGTTTTGGGCGCAAAAAGGCCGCAGAAAAGTAGCCTTTTTAAAGCCCTTAAAGATATAAGGACGCGGCTACCATACTCTGCGGCTGCTTTTGGGCATAAAAATAACACACCCGTAAGTGTGCCTAACCATAGGTATAGTATCACAAAAGGTCTCTTTTTGCGGCATAACAAAAAAACATGAGTGCCCCCACTTCTTTTTATTACGCCCATTATTAAGTTTAAATTAAAGCGACCTCATATGCTGTTTTCATTGTAAAAATCCCCTTTCATCATTCTGACTTGCAGAACCTTTTCATATAGAGTACAACAAATAGTGCGCTTTGTCAAGATTTACGCGGCGATTTCAGATAAAACGCCAAAAGCACCCCCAAGTAACCGGAGGTGCTTTTGGCGTTCGTATTTTTGCTATTCGATGTAGTGAATCAATAGTTCGAGGGTATTGGTAAGCCCATCTATATGTGTGCGTTCGTAGCCGTGGGAAGCGTAAACCCCAGGGCCAATCAGAGCGTGCTTGAAGTCATAGCCAGCCCGTAAAGAAGCTTCAACGTCTGAGCCGTAAAAGGGATAGACATCCACGGCGTAGTTGATCTTGTACTTTTTAGCCGTTTCGATCAGTGCGGAGGTCAGCTCGTAATGATAGGGGCCGCCGCTGTCCTTTGCGCAAATTGAAACTTGCTTTTCGGTACAAGACACACTGTCCCCTACGCAGCCCATATCCACCGCAATCGCCTCGACAGCATCCTCTGGTATCCCACAGGAGGCCCCATGGCCAATCTCCTCATAAACAGTGAAGTTTAAGTAAACCTTACGGGTAGGCTTAACCTTGCCTTGGGAAACCATCCTGGCCAAAAGCAAAAGACAGGCAACAGAGGCTTTATCATCTAGGAAGCGGCTTTTAATGTATAGGCTTTTGGTGACGGTAAAGCGAGGATTCACCAACACATAGTCGCCGTTTTGTATGCCCAGAGCCTTAACATCATCCGCCTTCTTGACATCCTCATCCAGCACAAGTTCAATAGTGTCGGTAAACTTGCGTGGGTCATTTGCCTTTGCATTCACGTGAACACTGGCGTTTGCAATTTGGATGGTACCTTCATATTCCTTTCCATCCCGGGTGACGAGCTTAACTTGTTCGGTTTCGATATTGTTTGCATTCAGCCCGCCCAGAGGAGAAAGGCTCATTCGCCCGTTTGCTTTAATACTTTGCACCACCGCCCCCAACGTATCCACATGTGCGAACAGAACAAGAGGTGGTCCTCCAGTACTACCCTCAGAATTTCCCTCTGGGGTATGTCCCTCGGAGATACAGACCGATACGCCGCCCTTAATTAGGTTTTTGGGTTTTAAACCAAGGGATTTGAGTTCATCGTTCAGTAACGTTACGATCTTTTGGTGATACCCGCAAGGGCTATCGGTGGAAATAAGCTTTTCCAGCAGGTCAATTAGTTCGTTTTGGTATTCTTTCATAATCAGTCTCCTTTCAACAGTCCATAGCTATTTCACCCGTGGCCATGCATACTACCTTGCATGAAGACCCAGCGTGCCTCTGCTTGCCATGGCTATCCTGTTGGTATTACTTCTTTTAGTTCTTTCCTCAACCCGGTCCTTCAAATGGCTATGCTTTCTTGTAATTCTGTACAATTTACCGGGTTCACATGAACCGTACAATGCTTTACCGTTTTAAATCGTTCTTCGATGGCATCATGTGTCAACTGTGCAATGCGATGGGCCTCGGACAGCGTCAGCAAGCTGTTCGCCCCGATTTCGATATCCACATAGATTCGAGCACCAAAAAGCCTTGTTTTGATAACATCTAGGGATTCCACACCGTTTTGTTTCAGAACAAGCTCGCTGATTTGCTTTACGGTCTCTTCGTCACAAGATGAATCCGTCATTTTGTTAACCGCATCCATAAATATATCATAGGATGCTTTCAAAATAAAGAAGCAGATTACGACACAGGCCAGTGGATCCAAAATTGGAAAGCCAAGCCTTGCCCCAACAATACCGACTAGGCTTCCCACCGACGACAGGGCATCGGAGCGATGATGCCAAGCATCAGCCATGAGTGCGCCTGAGTTTATCTTTTTTGCGGCGCTACGGGTAAACCAGTACATCCATTCCTTGACACCGATGGAAACGATGGAGGCAAAAAGGGCGAACAAGCCAGGAATCTGTAAGTCTTCTTTCATACCAAATGCGATCTTCATCACGGCTGTATAGCCGATGCCAACCCCTGTAGCACACAGAATCACAGCCAAAAGGATGGCGGCCACACATTCCATTCTCTCATGACCGTAGGGATGTTCCTTGTCGGCCTTCTTGCCCGAGATACTAACACCAACCATGACAACAACCGTACTGAACACATCGGAGGCTGAATGGACGGCATCAGAAATCATGGCTACCGAACCTGCCAGATATCCTGCCAGAAGCTTAAAAGCGGTTAGTGCGGTGTTTACGACAATACTTTTTACAGAGACACGTAGGGCAATACTTTTCTGCGTTTGATTTTCCATAGGAACCTCCTAAAATTCACCAATTTTTTTATACAAAAAAAGCACCCGTGGAACATTACTGTCCCACAGATGCTTCATTGTTCACCTGCTGCCAATTTTACAGCCCAGCCCCATGAATAAAAGTATTCATCGCCTGCTCAGATTCTTATGCTAATAGTATATACAATTCCTTTGTTTTTGGCAATGATTTTTTGATACAAAATTGAGAGCTTTTTTTGTCTATTAAAAGGGAGAGCATTGCATTTCCTAGATATTTCCTCATTTAACATTACAAATTTAACTGGATATGTTATAATGTGGTAAATATTCATACTCAGTCACGTTTAGCTTTGCAAAGCCACCGTCCAAAGCAATAGAATTTATCCATGTTGAATGATAGTAGCTTGGTAAATATTTAAGAGGCTGAGCATAGGATCAGTGGAAAGGGTGTGAGTACATGACCAAGAAAAAAGTCACTTCTGCAAATAGAATCCTACTTCCTAAAATGGACGTTATATTTAAACTTTTATTTGGGGACAAAAGAAATAGTGACATACTAATTGATTTCCTCAAATCTGTGCTTGACTTACCAGAGGACGAATATGTTTTTATAACAGTTGTAGACCCTCAACTAAAAAGAGAAACCATTAATGATAAGCTGGGGATAGTGGATGTTAAGTTAACTACCAGAAGTAACAAAGTGATCCACATAGAAATACAAGTCTTGGAGCTAGAGGAAATGGTAGAAAGAGTCACATACTATAATTCCAAAATGCTGGTAACTCAAATCAAATCCGGTGACGACTATGACATTCTCCAAAAGACCATAAGTATCGTAATTGCTGATTTTGATATGATCAAGGGAAGTCCGGCATACCACCATGTGTTTCGTTTGTATGACAAAAACACCGACGTATTATTTACCGACATTGTGGAAATTAATACACTAGAATTGAAAAAGATACCGCAGATTACGGATGATACGAAAAAATATGAATGGCTTCAGTTCCTAAAAGCTGAACAAGAGGAGGAATTTGAAATGCTTGCTGAAAAGAATCCTGCTATTAACAAAGCTTATGCAGAATTAAAACGCTTAAGCCAAAGTGAAGAGGCACAGCTATTATATGAAGAAAGGCTAAAGGCCATTAGAGATGAAAATGCCCGAACGAAGTTCGCACTTAAAAAGGGTAGAATGGAAGGCAGATTGGAAGGCAAGAAAGAAGAAAAAGAAAGCATAGCCCGTAACCTTTTAACCCTTAAATTACCGATACCCCAAATTTCACAGGCCACTGGCTTGAAACCAGAGGAAATTGAGAAACTTGCGTACCAAAAGCAATAATGCTGAGATCAATAATGTTCTCCATTCGCAGGAGTGCTGCTGCTTGAACTCATGTGATATCTTTATCAATATAGACTCGAAGCAATGAAAAAGCTATGCCTCATTCGCCCACCGAAAACTCAGCCACGCAAAAAGCCCCCCAGATCTTTTCAGATCCAGGGGGGCTTTTTGTGAACTAAAACTCAAAACCCAACTGCAAAGCCTTCATATTCATTTCAATCATCGCTTCCTTGCTACCGGGTACGCATTTCAGTATGGTAGGCCGCAAGCTTTCCACATGCTCCACGCCCAACTCACGAAGCAAAAGACCGCTGATGATGACATTGGCCAATTTAGGCATCTTGTTTTCAGTAGCAATCTGGGTTGCTGGTATGTAAAAGGCCTTAGCCTTGGACGAAACCTTTCGTGCAATCAAGGAGCTGTCCACAATAATCAAGCCCTGTTCATCCACCGCCTGCTCAAACTTGTCCAGAGAAGGCCCATTCATAGCGACCAAGATGTCAGGATTCTGAATCAAGGGAGAGCCAATAGATTCATCCGCAATAATAATACTGCAATTGGCAGTGCCGCCGCGCATTTCTGGCCCATAGGAGGGAAGCCAGGATACTTCTTTTTCATTCAACATCCCCCAGTAGGCCAGAAGCTTACCAGCAAAAAGGATCCCTTGTCCACCAAATCCAGCAAAGAGAATCTGCTTGGTTCCCAAGTCCTTTGTTGTCTGAACTCCGCTCATTTTCCCACCTCCGCGTTTTCACTGTTGCCGCTAGCTGCTTCCTTTGCCTCAATATCCTTATAAACCCCTAATGGGTAATAAGGCAACATATTTTTCCGCAGCCAGTCCAGACTTTCCACAGGAGAAAGGCCCCAGTTGGTGGGACAGGTAGAAATTAACTCAACTAAGCTAAAGCCTTTTCCTTCTTTTTGAAGTCGAAAGGCTTTTTTGATGGCCTTCTTAGCATTGTTAATATTCTTGACCGTATCCAAGGAAGCCCGCTCGGCATAAGCAACTCCATCTATGGTAGCCATCATCTCACAGACCTTTAATGGGAAGCCAGCGCTCTTGGTATCTCGTCCGTAGGGGGAAGTTTGGGTAATCTGGGAGGGTAGCGTGGTGGGAGCCATTTGCCCTCCGGTCATTCCATATATGGCATTGTTAATGAAGATAATGGTAATATTCTCGCCTCGAGCAGCCGCATGAATGGTTTCCGCCGTACCGATAGCCGCCAAATCACCATCCCCCTGATAGGTAAAGACGCAGGACTCCGGTAAGGCTCGTTTGACACCAGTAGCTACAGCCGGTGCCCGACCATGAGCAGCCTGAACCATGTCACAGTCAAAGTAATTATACGCGAAAACTGCACAGCCTACTGGGGCAATACCCACAGCCGAATCCAGGAGTTCAAGCTCCGTTAGAGCCTCGGCTACAAGACGGTGTGCAATACCGTGGGTACAGCCGGGGCAATAGTGAAAGGGTTTTTCCGTTAAACCTTTTGTTCTCATGCTTAAACCTCCTGTTCTCTGTTCATATTTTCGTGAATGCTCTTCAGCTTCTCCAAAACTTCCGAAGGAGAAGGCAGCATACCGCCTGTGCGTCCACAGAAGTCAACTGGCCGCTTGCAAGCAATGGCCAGACGCACATCATGGATCATCTGCCCCATGCTCAACTCAACCGAAACAAAGTGCTTTGCCTTATCTGCCAGCTTCATTAATTCTTTACTTGGGAAGGGCCAGAGGCTCACAGGACGGAACAAACCCGCTTTGATCCCCAGTCCCCTTGCCATGTTGACAACGGTTTTAGAAATCCGAGCTGCAATCCCGTAAGCCACTAAAACAATGTCCGCATCCTCCGTCAGGTACTCTTCATACAGGGTTTCATTTTTCTCGATCTGCTCGTATTTTTTGAAGCGCTCAATGTTAAGGCGTTCCAAATCTTCCGGCTCTATGTATAAGGAGTTGACAATCTGCCTACCATTTTTCTGACCCACAGCCCAGGGCTTTTTAATTTCTGTTCCGCTTACAGCCGTGTTCGGATCATCTCCGTCCTTAAAAACAACTGGCTCCATCATCTGTCCCAAGGCTCCGTCTCCCAGTATCATCACTGGCATACGGTAGCGATCAGCCAGGTCAAAGGCCCGAGCGGTCAGATCCACCATCTCCTGAATATTACAGGGAGCAAGGACGCAAAGATGCGCATCGCCGTGTCCGGCACCCTTGGTAGCCAGATTGTAGTCTGCCTGCGAGGGTTGAATACCACCCAGTCCGGGTCCGCCCCGTTGAATATTGACGATCACCGCAGGTAAATCACAACCAATCAGATAACTAATCCCCTCTGATTTCAAGGCGATACCGGGACTGGAGCTTGAGGTCATCGTCCTTTTTCCGGCGGCAGCAGCACCAATTACCATGTTAACAGCTGCAATTTCACTTTCTGCCTGTAAAAAAGTTCCGCCTACCTTCGGCATTCTCTTCGCCATGTAAGCAGCCAGCTCGGTCTGCGGGGTGATGGGATAGCCGAAGAAATGCCGACAGCCCGCTCTGATTGCACTTTCGGCAATCGCTTCATTTCCTTTTAGCAATGCTTTTTCAGCCATGGTTTACCTCCTGAATTTTTATTTCTCTACTGTGATACAAAGATCTGGGCATAGGGTGCGGCAGAGTCCGCAACCGGTACATTGGGAAGCGTTAGAACCCAGGCTTGCAGGCTTGAAGCCCTTGGCGTTCAGCTGCTCCGACATGGAAATCAATTTTTTCGGACAAGCGGTGGTGCATAGCATACAACCCTTACAGGCATTTTCATCTACAATTATATGAGCCATATTTTACGCTACGAAGTAGCTCCTCCATTCATATATTTATTTGGATTCAAAAAAACCGGAAGGAACTGCCCCATCCAAGGGCATTCTGTGCCAAGAGGATTCACAACCGGATTAATTGTCCATTTTTTAGGTTTTCCTAATGCTTCTGTTGCCTGTGCGCAGATGGCCTTGCGCTGTGCCTCCCAAAGAGAACTCCAAACGGTTGTGTAAGCCACAGGCAAACCCAAAGCCTGAGAGGCTCTTCTGGCATAAACAAATGATCCACAAATATCCTCCACTGTCGTGCTTTCACCTAAATTCGAATTGTTGATCAAGGCAGTGAACTGAAGACGGCAGGCCTCTTTAATCTCTTCGGCAATGGCACATAAGTCCTCGGTCTTAGCAGAGAGGGGGCGGTACTTGTTGATCACAAGATACAGCTTGTAGCCGCCGGAAAGGCGCTGTAAAGCAGTGCTGAGCCGTCCAAGGGCCAAAGCACCCACATCGTCCCCACCAACATCCACAAACACATCTGTATCCACAGCATCTACAATGGCATTAATAGAACCCGTCAGGGCCGGTACCTCTACATTGGTGTTGGCATAACTGGGCCCTACATAAGCAATCCCTTTTTTTTGAAATAAATCCTGGCAATCACTGGTTCCGAAGTAAGGATTGACAATATCCAGATTGACTACCAAGGTTTTCCTAGGATTGGTATATGCAAAATTGGTCACTACGGTGCTTTTTCCACTACCGTAATGACCAGCAAAAATGTTTATCATCTCTATTTACCCCTTACAGCTTTTTGAATGGCTAATTCTGGGTATTGGTACTTTCTCTGATTTGCTTTCTTTTAATTTTTCCACCAAGCGTTTTCGGTAACTCGTCTACAAATTCTATGATTCTTGGATACTTATACGGGGCTGTCGTATGCTTGACATGCTCCTGTAACGCCTTCATCAAGTCTTCGCTGGGTTCATAGCCCTTCGCCAAGACTATTGTAGCCTTCACCACCTGTCCCCTTATGGGGTCATCGGCACCAGTTATTGCGCATTCAACAACAGAAGGATGTTCCAACAGCGCACTTTCCACCTCAAAGGGGCCGATACGATAGCCGGAGCATTTAATAACATCATCACTACGTCCAATGAACCAGTAGTAGCCGTCACTGTCCCGCCAAGCCACATCGCCAGTACTATAATACGTGCCACCCAAGGCTTTTTGGGTTAAGCCATCGTCATGCTCATAATGGTTAAACAGTCCCACCGGTTTCTTTTCCAAGGAAATATTGATTTCACCTTCGTCACCGTCTTCGCAGATTTCCCCATTATGATCAATCAGGGAGATATGATAAAGGGGTGAGGGCTTTCCCATGGAACCAGGTCTTGGCTCAAACCATTGGAAGTTTGCAATGATTACGGAGGATTCTGACTGACCAAAGCCTTCTGTCAGCTTTAATCCCGTCTTGGCTTCCCATTTTTTGTACACTTCGGGGTTTAAAGGCTCCCCAGCGATGCAGCAATGTTTAATAGAAGAAAGATCATACTTACTCAAATCCTCCTGCAACATGAAGCGAAACATAGTGGGCGGAGCGCAGAAGGTTGTGATTTGATATTTTGAAATCACTTCCAAAAGCTTGGCGGGAACAAATTTTTCCATATCATAAGCAAAAATCGTAGCGCCACACAGCCATTGGCCGTAAATCTTACCCCAGCCAAATTTAGCCCAGCCAGAATCGGACACACTTAAATGAAGCTTGTCGTTTTCTACGCGCTGCCAGTATTTGGCCGTAACAATATGCCCCAGTGGGTAGCTGTGATCATGACTGACCATCTTAGGCATTCCGGTAGTTCCGGAAGTGAAGTACGTCAAGAAGGTATCGGTAGATTTCGTCTGGGTACGCTCAAAGGTTTCTGGGAATTTTGCGATTTCGTCAGCAAAAGTTAAAAATCCATGAGCTGCATTTTTCAGCGGGTCTCCGATCGCTATCTTTGCAAGGAGGGAAGTACAATCCCCTTGAGCCTGTTCAATCTGAGAAAAAACATAATCGTCGTCCACACAAATTACAGCCTTAACCTGTGCCGCATTAAATCGGAAAACAATATCCTTCTTCGTCAGCTGGATGGAGCCGGGAATCAGCACCACCCCAAGTTTATGTAAGGCAGTAGCACAGACCCAATATTCCCATCTACGGCGCAAGATCAGCATAACCACGTCGCCCTTTTGGATACCCAGATGTCGAAGCATGTTGGCGGTTTGATTGGACAGACGGCTGATTTGATCGAAAGTTAGGGAAAGCTCCCCACCGAAATCATCGCACCAAACTAAGGCCTTTTTATTTTTATCCTGCGCAGCCCACCCGTCTACCACATCAAAGCCAAAGTTAAAATCCGAGGGTACATTGACCCGATAGTTTTCAAAAAAATCTTCATAGGAATCAAAATCTTGTCGTGGTAAGTATTTTTCAAGCATGTACGCAAGTCCTCCGTTTGCTTTTGTATTTATTCGCAAATGACCGTCAAAAAGGTAGACGGCCCGTCAACAGCCCGTTGACCGTGGGGATGGAGCGGGTTAAAGTAAATACTATCTCCCTGTTCCAGAATCAGCTCCTTTTGGTCAAAAATCAGCTTTATTTTTCCTTCCAGTACCATATTAAACTCTTGTCCCTTATGGGACACAAGTGTTGTGGGCTCATCAGAAGGCAAAAGGTTGACAAGAAGGGGCTGCATCAGCTTGTTACTGTAACGGAAGGCCAGATCCTGAAAATTGTAACCCGGATAGCGCTCAATCTGGCGACCCTGTTTGTGGCGGACAATATGGTACGTATTTAACTTGGCCTCGGTTCCCGTGAGTATTTCGTTAAAGTCAACCTTAAACTTCCGTGAAAGCTCATAGATAATGCTGATGGGTATGTTTTTACCGTCTTTTTCATATTCTAAATAGGTCTCCGTCGGAAGTCCCAGCTCTTTTGCTAAGTCTACTTCTTCGATCCCAAGGCTTTCCCGTAAAAATCGGATCCGAAATCCCAACTCTTTTGCATCAAATTCGCTAAATTCCACAGTCCTGCCCCCTTAGAAGGTATCGTATTCCTCTGCTTCGTTTACCGCATTTAAAATCATTTCTTTCAGAAGGCTCCTGTCATAAGGGCCCGGATTAATTTCAATACTCACTTCTTCTAAATCATCGTAATCAAAGGCATAAGTTGCAGTAAAAGGGGTGGACAAGTCACCCTCAAAAATGATTTCTCCTTCGATTTCCCAGATTTCTTCTCCCTTATCAACGCTAAATATTGTAACGTCATTAATGCCAACCATTTTTAGTAAATCCCCCTATAGGTAAAAAATTATTACTTTTTTTTGACTGAAAAGCCGAAACGGCCTAGATTTTCCCCCAAGCTATAATAAAACCCGTGAGAGTAAGCAATCGGATTGGCTTTTTGAAAGTCAAACTTCCCTGATTTGTCCATAAACTTTTCGTCCACAGAAACAGATTTGACTTCCCCTAAAAACAGATCATGGCTGCCCAAGGGGCAAACCTTGATAACTGCACATTCAATATTAACCGGACACTCCTTAATGGAGGGAGTGCTCACAGCATAGGAAGCTTCCGGAGTTAGGCGGCAAGCCTCAAACTTATCCAGGTCACGCCCGGACTTCACCCCACAAAAATCAGTTGCTCTTGCTAAAGAGACTGTCGGAAGGTTGATGACGAATTCCGGGTTTTCCTTCAAAAGGCCGTAAGAATACCGTTCTGGTCGCACGGAAATATATACGATGGGCGGTTCCGAGCAGGCAATGCCGGTCCAGGCTAGCGTAATAATATTGCAGTTTTGCCGGTTGCCGTCGGCTGACCAACGGCCAACCGTTGCCATAATCACAGGTGTGGGACTCAAAGTAGTGCCCGGCTTCCACCTTTGCTTCGACATTTTTGTTTCAATCCCTTCATAATTTGTCAAGCAGTAATATTAATATATGTTTTCCCGCTTGTCAAGCTATTAATCATCGAAAAAAGGCTTTTTTATGGGATTTTTGGGAAGCCTGCCCTTCGATTTTATTCGTTTGAAAACAATTTTTTCAGCAAAGTATTTTCCATTTCGGATACCTTGCATACGGTTTTATGTCTGATGGGTAAATCATACAATTCCTCTAATTGCTTGGGCATAGAACCTACTTTTTCGGCTAGGGCACGCAACAGAGCAAGCTCTCTTTGACCGGCACGCTTCGCCTGGTTTTCCTGCTGCGCCCAACTGCCTTCGGCGTTCTGGCCTTCGGAGCCTACCTCAGTATCTAAAGCTTCTACTGCGGAAGCCGTTTCTGCTGTGGTAGCGGCTTCTATTGCGGTAGCCCCTTCGGCTTCCTGATCGCTCTGCAAGGCGGATAGTACGGTAGCCGCAAATTTAAAGGGACTGGCGGTGGACATAATGATCGTCTTTGTTTCGTCCTTGGTTTTTTGGCAGTACTGTTTATATGCATGGAGAGCTACAGCCGTGTGGGTATCGATGATATAGCCACTTTCCTCATAAAGAGTCTTGATGGTTTGAAGCGTATCCTCCTGGGTAGCGTACTCTCCTACAATATCCGCCATGGCTGCCTCATAGGTATAGCGCCCCTGACGACTAAGGCTTTCCATTAAGGCCTTTGTTTTTTCAAAATCCAGGTTCCCCTTATACAGCAGGCGTTCCAGGTTACTGGAAATAAGGATATCCATAGAGGGCGAGACGGTGGTAATGAAGGAACGATTGATATCATAGACCTTGGTGGCAAAGAAATCATATAGCACTTTATTGTCATTGGAAGCGCAAATCAAAGTTTGGATAGGCAGTCCCATTTCCTTGGCATAATTGGCGGCCAGGATATTTCCAAAATTGCCGGTGGGGACGCAAAAATTAACAGGCGTACCCAAGGGCAACTTTTCCTGTTCCAGGAGGCGGAAATAGGCGTAGAAATAGTAGACGATTTGCGGAACCAGGCGGCCGATATTAATCGAATTCGCACTGGAGAGTCGATAGCCCTTTTCATGCATCCGTTCACGGAAGCGATGATCAGAGAACAAATTTTTGACCCCAGTCTGAGCCTGATCGAAGTTTCCCTCAATGCCAATGACGATGGTATTCGAGCCTTCCTGCGTAATCATCTGTCTTTTCTGGGCCATAGAGACTCCCTTTTCGGGGTAATAGACAGCGACGCTAGTCCCCTCCACATCACAGAAAGCTTCAAGCGCAGCCTTACCGGTATCGCCGCTAGTTGCGGTAAGGATCAACGTTTTCTGATCCATTTTCAGCTCCTTGGCAGACAGCTTTAGCAAGTAAGGCAGCAAGGACAAGGCAAAATCCTTAAAGGCCAGGGTACGGCCATGGTAGAGCTCACAAAAATAGCAATCTGCTTTTTTCACCACCGGGGCAATCAAGTCCGTATCAAAGCGCGGATTAGGGCCATCCTTGGGCACAGAATAAGCTTTATCGATACAATCTTTCAGTTCCTCTCTGGAGAACTCATCAAAATACATCGAAATAATTTCCAGGGCCAAGTCCTTATAACTCAAGCCCGAAAGGTTTGCCAGGCTAGTCTTACTGACAGGGTTTGTACTCAAATGAGGGAATTCCGAGGGAACGAACAATCCTCCATCTGAGGCCAGGCCCTGCAAAATCGCTTTAGGCGAGGCGGCCTGCTCTCCGCCTCTGGTACTGATAAATTTCATGGGTTACCTCCGTTTAGAATAGTTTGATAAAAGATAAAGATTAAGACCGTGGGGGAAGGGGGCGGAATTTTTTTTTCAAACGGCGAAAAAATTTTCCACCCTCTCCCCCTACCCCTATCCCCCACCTTTAAAAAAGCCGGACTTGGGATGGCAGGATTTGGAGGGGAACTTTTTAAAATAAGTTTCCTCTTCCTCCTCTGCGGTTAATCTTTATTTTCTTCCTCTTTTGAAGTTGCCTTTCTCTTTTTCTTTCCTCTTCTCTTTTCCATTCTCTTTAAACTTTCCCTTGATCTTCCCCTTAGCCTCTCCAACTAACCCCTTATTCTTAGGGTTGTTTTCTTGAAGTAAGGCTCGCTGCATGGCTTTTTCGTGAAGCGTTTTGGCTACGTAAAGCTTCTTTTTGGTGAAGGGGTCTCGTCCAGTATAGTACATGCAGGTGGATAGTGTGCCGGGTGTGGGGTAAAAGTCTTGTACTTGCTCAGGGCGACAGTGCTTCTCTCGTAGATAGGCGTTTAGCTCCATCGCCGCTTTGAGGTCGCTGCCTGGGTGGCTGGACATAAGATAGGGCACAAGGAATTGTTTTTTGCCTAACTGAACGTTCAGTTCATTATAGCGTTTTACAAATGCTTCGTAAATATTTTTTTGTGGCTTCCCCATCAAATTAAGAATGGTTGGTGATATGTGCTCAGGCGCGATCTTTAGTTGCCCACTGATGTGATGCTCAATCAGTTCTTTTAAAAATTGATCGCCGTTCTTGTCTGCCAAAATGTAGTCGTAGCGTATCCCGCTACGAACAAATACTTTCTTGATCCCAGATAGTTGCCGTAGCTTTCGCAAAAGGGTCAGATAGTCGCTGTGATCGGCTACGAGGTTTTTGCAGGGGGCGGGGTGTAGGCATTTTTTGTTTTTGCAGGCACCCTGGGTTAACTGCTTTTGACAGGCCGGCTGACGAAAGTTGGCCGTAGGGCCGCCTACATCGTGAATGTAGCCTTTGAAATTGGGTTGATTTGTAAGTTTCATGGCCTCCACGACTAAACTCTGATGACTTCTTGATTGGATTATACGCCCCTGATGAAAGCTTAATGCACAAAAATTACAGCTCCCGAAACAGCCTCGGCTGGAAGTCAAGCTGAATTCTACTTCTGTAAGAGCGGGGACGCCACCAAGGGCTTGGTAGATCGGGTGGTATGTTCGCATGTACTTGAAGCTGTAGACCCTGTCCATTTCAGAGGTGCTAAGCGGTGCTGCGGGCTTGTTTTGAACCACATAGATACTGCTGCTGTCCTTGGTTTTTGGGACAACCTTGCCGCCGAGAACCTTGCTACTGAGAACTTTATCACCAGGAAGCTTGCCACCGCGAATCTTATCATCTGGTACCTTAGCCCCAGGATTTTTAATGTATTCTTCCACCAATCTGAAGGCCGTAAAGTGGTCAGTGTTTTCATATTGAAGTAAGAAGCTTTCTTCAAAGGCTTCTTTACCTTCTTCCTTAGCACTGCTTACTCGGTGGTATTCAGGCAGAAGAAGGTAGTCGTATACGTTTTCCAGGGACTTTGTCTTGTAAACCGTACCGTCGATGAAGGTAAGTTGCTCAATGGGAAGCCCACTTTGTAGAGCCTGGGCTACTTCGATCATAGCTCTCTCACCCATGCCGTAAATCAGTAAGTCAGCAGCGGAATCCAGCAAAACAGAGCGTCTAACCTTGTTGGACCAATAATCATAATGAGAAAGCCGCCGCAAACTGGCTTCCAGTCCGCCCAAGATGATGGGTGTTTGCTGGTAGGCCTCTCGTAGCTTGTTTCCGTAGACAATGCAGGCTCGATCCGGGCGCTGTCCTGTTCGCCCGCCCGGGGAATAGCTGTCCTCTTTGCGAAGCTTTTTGGCCACGGTGTAATGATTGACGCAGGAATCCAGATTTCCCGCGCTAATCAAAAAAGCCAGTCTGGGCTTCCCAAAGAACTTAAAGCTGTCCAGGGAATTCCAATCCGGCTGTGCAATGATGGAAACGCGAAAGCCCTCCGCCTCCAGCAGCCGTGAAATAATGGCCGCACCAAAGGAGGGGTGATCAACATACGCGTCTCCCGATATTAAAATAAAGTCATAGGTATCATCAGCAGCAAAGGGCTGCTTTTTGGCCTCACCGCCGCTTTCGGGCTGGTCGGCACGATATAAGCCTTCCTTTTCGGCTAGGCTTGAAAACATCGGTAAAAAATCCATTATCGAATCCACCCTTTTGGGTATTTGTTTTTAATGCGGCCGTCAAAGACCTTGGCCCAACCTACGGAAAAGCCTTGTAAGCACACCAGAAGCCAACCGTTTTGAAGCTCGCACTCAAAGGAATCGCCTCGAAAATAGCGGGCAAGCTCCGGAGAGCTTGGCTCAAGGTCTATGCTCATCTTGGCATCAGCCTTTTGCAGGCTCATGGATAGGGCTTGGGAAGGCTCAAAGGAAAACTCCGTAAGCTGCCCCAAGAAAAAACCGTTGCGCAGCACCTTGATGTCGCTTAGATCTGGCAGTTCTTCTGGTTCCTTATAAATGTAGCTTCCATAGTAGCAAAGTCCTTCCGGCGGTTCCGTATGCAGCCAATCCTGATAGAACGAGTAAAAATGATGGCTAAACTTCACTTGGGAAAGCGGTTGACGCGTAAATTTGTTGGTCTTGGCTTTAAAGGCTTTTGCCTTACTGCTTGCACTTTTACTTACACTTTTATTTGCATTTTGATTTACATTCTTATTGTCATTTTCATGATCACTTATATTATCGCTGTTCTTACCACTTTTGCTATCATTTTTCCTATCGCTTTCCCTATCATTTTCCTTATCAGTTACAAGGGAAGTTGCTTGCTCAGGAAAACATTCTTTTTCTTCGCCCTGTTTTCTTAGCAGTGCAACAAAATGCCCTTCTCCTTTTTGCTCATGTGGAAATATTCTTGCACATTCCTCAAAACCAAAGGCATCACCCAGACCTAAGGCTTTTTTATCAATGGGTACAAGCTCAAAGTCAGGCTGTTCATTGAGAAATTGACTGATGACCTCTTCGTTTTCCGTCAAGGGAAAGGTACAGGTGGAATAGACCATCATCCCGCCTGGTTTCAGCATTTGAGCCGCATGGTTCAAAAGGCTGAGTTGGGTTTTCCCGTAGTCTCCAAGAATGTTTTTGCTGTAGGCTTTGACTGCATTTTTATCCTTCCGAAACATGCCGCTGCCGGAGCAAGGAGCATCCACCAGGATTTTATCAAAGTAACTTAAAAAAGAGAACTTGAGACGAGCTGGGTCTTCGTTCGTTACGATAAAATTGGTGGCTCCTGTAAGCTCCAGGTTTTTTTTCAAAGCACCACAACGGCTTTCGTCCAGATCATTGGACACAAGCAGTCCGGTATTGTTCAACTTTGCAGCAATCTGCGTGCTTTTGCCCCCAGGGGCGGCACAGAGATCCAAAACCTTATCATGGGCGCAAATGGGAAGCACAGAAGCCGGGATCATAGCGCTGGGTTCCTGGATATAGTAAATGCCGGTAGAGTACAGAGGGTCTTTACCAGGCCTTATCTCGTCTTCATTATAGTAATAAGCGCCCCGACACCAGGGGATTTCCTCCTGCAACCGTAAGGAAGTCTTTAGTTCTTCAAAAGACTGTTGCGTTAAAAAATCCTGCCCTAATCGCAAAGGATTCATGCGGATGCCTGTATAGGGCTTTTGCTCTAGACAGTCTAGGTAAGCGGCATAGCGGCTGCCCAATAATGCTTGCATTTGTCGCTCATATTCAATTGGTAAGTTCAAATCAAAGACTCCTAAATCTATTTTCGTTTCAAAGTAAATACTAGAGAATAGCCAAAACGTGAGAACAATAAAAAAGCAGACATTACTCAGTCACATTTAACTTGCATAGCCACCACGAAAATAGGCTGCATGATAAATGGTTTTAAACCGAGTAAAGTCTGCTTAGTATAAGGGATTTCAAATTTTCTGTCAATTAGATCGTTAAACTGATCTCCCGAGCGTTGGTTTCCAACAAGTCTGCGCTCAGCTTGTACTGGAGTTTTCCAGGAGCGTCAAAAGCGTCAGCCGAAACGATGCTGTCCATTAATTCGTTGGCAAGCTCCTGAGTGATGCTTTTGTCTCCCCGAGGGATTTTCAAGCTGTATTCTGCGCCCTCCTCTGTCAGAAAAACGATGTTATATTCATACTCTTTCAATCTTCTCACCTCCTCCCTAAAAAATGATTTGATTCTGAGCTTATTGATGACGGATTGTGTATAAGCTCGGATTGCTGCTACTTAAGAGCCGATTCTGTATAAGGTTACTTTTTCGATTTTGTCGAAACTCACTTCCTGCAAAGAATTGATTGCCTTTGCCACACTATATAAGTTGGCATTGGATGCCGAGATGTCGAGGGAAGAAAGGGTACTGGACGTTCCGCTTGGAAGATGAATGACCAAACTTACCTTTGTCTTTGATTCAAACATGTGATCACCTCCGATCTATACTATGCTTGTATTCTGTCTGTACGTAGCCTGCTCGGCTTTTACTTACGCTGTAATCGTGATGGGCGTCTTTTTATAGCTCACTAGGCTGGCTGAACTTTTTGCCACCGCTCTACCGGCTTCACTCTTTAGTGCAGTGCTTGCTACAATCTGGTCCATAGCTGCATCCACTGCCTCATCTGTAATGAGCGCTTGAGGATTATTAATGCGTAAACTTATGGTTTTCTTAAGATCTGTTTTAAACACCAGTTTGATATAGTCGTTCATGATCTCACCTCCTTTCCTGCTCTGGCCCAGCTTTGTTTTTAGCCTTCAGTCAGTTCGGATGTTACCTTCTTTACGATTGCTTCCCAGGGGTCCAGCTGAAAGTTGTTAATTGCCACGGCAGTATCGTAGAGTTTTTGAGGTGTTACATCATGGCGCATATCCCCGAAGGTACAGCTGCCTTTTTTTGAACCGTATTCAAGAATCAACTTCATGTTTTTAACGTTTTCATTAACCATCTTTTTTCACCTCTCTTTCTTGTTTGCTCGTTGCTTGTTGTTTGTTACAAGCATATTCTAATCTTCAGAGCCAGAAATTTTAAGCCGAAATTTTCATTTCTTTATTGCTTTTCACTTGGACTTGTATTATAATGTTTTTAATTTATTAGCTTTTTGGCTTCATACTTTTCATTTTTTGATCGACATTTCTTAATTGAAGGAGGAGTTTTATGGTAAGCTTTATTGCCGGTGGCAAGGGGGAAGGCAAGACCAAACGCATTATTGACATGGCGAACCTCTCTGTTAAAAGTACCGATGGTCACATCGTTTTTATTGACCACAGCAAGCGCCATATTTATGACCTGCATTATGACATTCGTTTTGTCGAAACGGCGAATTTCCCTCTGTCGAATTACCGCGAACTGGTTGGTTTTATTTGCGGTATTCTTTCACAGGATGCTGACATCAAAGAGATTTATATTGACGGACTGACAAACATCGTTAAAAATATTGATGCCGACGGCCTCGTTAAGCTTGTTAATAAACTTAACTTCCTCTCCGCCGAAAACAATCTGGACTTCATTATCAGTATGAACTACAAAAAGGAAGATCTTCCTCAGGAAATTGTAACGCTTTTAATTTAACCTGAGTTGCCAAGAAGTCCCAACCTCTAAGGTGGTGGGATGAATTGGCAAGGTCTTTACTTTTCTATTTGCATGCTATTATTCCAGTAGGAAATAAGACTTTTTGTGCGTAGTGAAGCACACTTGATATATGCAACAAGTTCTCCTCGGACACAGAGGGCGTGTTTTGGCAGTATATACCCGCTGAAAAAACTGTCATTATTAGGGCGTAAGCCCGAATCCTATCGATAGCCAAGATAGAACATGAACCGTGGGACACACGGGGATAGCTCGTTGATGCTTGCGCCGTTAGGCGCATTGAGCGAGAAGTCCCCGCCTCTTAGGCGGCGGGAGTATGTCACTACCGAACGGAAATCAGCATATGAAAGCAAAAGGCTATAGCAATCGGTTAACCCGACTGCTATAGCCTTTTTTGCTGTGTTTTTGCTTTAGTTGCGTTCTTCTTTTAATTTGTAAGCTTGCCGCAATTTGAAATCTTACCATATACCAACTCTTCATATTTCTCTGTGCTTAAAAAGTTCCTTAAAGATTGGCGTGCTTCTGTAAGATTCTTCTTACCCAAAAGCTCAGAGGCATAGAGTAGCGCTCCTATGGCAGGCGGACCGTCAAGCAGCTTGTATTCTGGGGCTTTCCCTAAGTGTTGCAAGACCCGATCCTGGGTTGTGTCAATCATACCTGAAAAGCGAATCTTGTGCCATAGGGAGCCTGCCAGTATGACACTTGGATTTTCACTCAGCCCAAGTGCCTGAAGGCAACCGGCAATGCGTTTTCCTAAAAAGCGTCCCATACGAAAAAAGATTTCCTGAGCCACGCTGTCCCCTTCACAGGCACAGTGATCGGTAGCTTGTATGACCTTTTGCATAAGCATATCACTGTCATGAACAGTACTCAGCCGCTCAAAAAAGTCTTCCTTGGCTTCCAGGCCCAAAAGCTCCATAAGTCGAGGCGTTAGGGTAGTCTTTTCGCCGAAGCACAATAACTCGTCATAGACACGGCAAAAACTTTGATGAAAAACATAAGCCCCGCCTGCATGGTCTTCCAGAGTTGGCCCTATGCCGCCCATTTGAATACTTTGGCCGCTCTTGTTGATGCCGACGACTACTGTGCCCGTTCCATTGACGGCACAGACCCCTGTACCGTCCTCTGATAGAGCCTTGATGCCCAGAATACCGTCATTCACCACAGCGAAGCGTTCAAAGCCCAAGCGACTTACGCATGTTTCTAAGTTCTTCTTTTGGAACAAAAAATCACAACCCGCCAACCCGAATGCAGCGGAGCTAACCTGAGAAACGTCAATGCCATTTCGCAGAAAAAGTTGGCTTAACTGCTCTCCCATCACTCGAAAGCTGCCTTCAAACCCGTCTTCAAAATGTTCATGAGAGCAGGTACCTGTACGGTATAGATCAACAAAGGTAAGGTCTTCTGTATAGAGCAAGTAATCTGTTTTTGAGTTACCGCCGTCTACTCCCAAAAGATAGTTCATCTTTTCCATAATGGTAAATACTCCTTATGTACTTCCAACAACTCATCAAAGCAAGGCTTAAACAAATGATAATCTGCGATCATGGGATTCGCAAGCATGGCGCGGATGGCCTCCTCATAGTTACCAGAAAGGGCGGCTTCTATGGCAAAGCGTTCGTAGGCTTTTACCTGCTTCATCAGAGAAGAAATGTGCACATTTACTTGCTTAGGGGCGATGTTTTGGGCTCCATCCTTCCCGATGACTGCACTGACTTCAATTACATCCCCCTCGTCCATGAAGGGCAAGGTGTTACTGTTTCTGGTATTCACCACGTGAATTTCTTTCTTATCATTATAAATTGCATCCACCAAGGAAATGGCCACCAAAGAATAATTGGCTCCACCCCGCCTTTCCAAAAGCTTGGGCTTTTCTTTCAAATCAGGATCTGCGTACAATTTCAGAAGTTCTTCTTCGATCTCTATACACTGCTCTCCGCGGGTTTGGGTTTCCTCCAGGCAATGGGTGATTTTGGATTGGAGAAAGTAAAGGTACCCAAGATAAGCAGAGGGAATACCGCCAATTGCAGCAATGAGTTCAGCCGGAAAATTAGCTTTTGGAATATTGTTCATTGTTTTACTGTTTAGACCATCTCGAATCGCACTTTGGATATAGTCATGGCCATTTTCTCGTATGCTTGTGATCCAGCTTAAGTGGTTCAGACCCACATAATCAAATTCCGGATTCTGTAAGTTTAACTTTTCACATAGGTCTTTCTTCATATTAAAGGGGACATTACAAAGGCCGAAGACTTTAATACTGCTGTGGTCACTGATGGCTTGCGTTACCATACCGGCCGGATTGGTAAAGTTGATCAGATAAGCCTGTGGACAAATTCTCTCCATGGCATGGGCTATCTCCACGAGCACGGGAACACTTCGCAGCCCTTTAAAAAAGCCCCCGATTCCCATGGTTTCCTGTCCCAGAAGCTTGTATTTTTTTGGGATTTTTTCGTCTAAAACTCTAGCCGGAAGTTTTCCGACACGGATTTGCGTCAGCACAAAGTCTGCTTGTGTTAAGGCTTCCTCCAAGTCCAGGCTTAAGTCCAACACACACTGCATTCCTGCCGTTTCAAGCATACGCTTGGCCAAGCCACCTACAATCTCCAGTTTTCGACGGTCTATATCCATCAGCGAAAGCTTTGTCAGCTCCAAAGACTCCGCTCTGTTGATGATTCCTTCAATCAGCTCAGGGGTGTAAGTGCTACCCGCTCCGATAATTGCAATTTTCATTTAGCCCTCCTAGCAAATTACTTCTTAACATATCCATATTCTTTACAATAGGCTTCCCATTGGGCCTTATAAGCCTCCTGGATTTTTTTCAAGCCTGCCGACTCTGCCTTTTGTAAGAATTCTGCTACAGCTGCTTCCACATCATTCACCAATCCAACCTCCAGGGGCGTCAGATATTGAGCGATGACATTACCTAATGCTGCTCTTTCAGCTTGATAGGAATCAAAGTCCTCAATGAAGCCCTCGTAAATGTTGACGCCATCAAAGGGGGTTTTTTCTCTGATTTTATCCAATTGTACGTACAGGTTTTCAAAATATTCATTGTTTTTTGACTTAAGCATGAGATTGGGATTTTCAAAGCCCCAGGCAAAGGCGCCAGATTCATAAGCCTCGGCTCCGGTTTCTCCGGGGATGGATTCATAGTAGCCATCTACATTCTTGTAGTGGGTTCCTTCGATTCCATATTGAATCAGATTAAAGTACTCGGAATCCGTCATGATTTTTTCCAAGAGCATAAGGGCTCTTTCTGGGTTCTTGGCGTTGAAGGGAATGGAAGTCATATTTGCTGTAGGAGGAGAATAATAAGCAACACCATTCACAGCGGCAAAGGGGATAAATTCTGATACCCATGACGGGTCTGTTTTTGCTACTTCCAATCTGGCACCAGCGGCTTTTCCAGGGTTCATACCACCAGTTTGGAATACCGTTTTTCCTGTAGCAAACATGCGGGGATCTAAGGTGTCTGACAGGATGCTTCTGGACCAGAAGCCCTGATCTGCCCAGCGTTTTACAACCTTTAAATCTTCAATAAAATCTTTGCTGCCCCAATAGTCATACAGCTCACTGGGGTTTTCAAAGTCTGCCATCAGGCCGTAACTGGTTCCACCCTGATTGACTGTGGCGTACTTTAAATTCATGATCAGCTTAATGGCCGAAGAAACATCCCCGCTTGGGTTTTGAACAGCAGCGGGAGTAAACAAGCCCTGCTTTGGATCGTTTTTCTGTACGCCAAGCAGATATTTTTCAACGTTTTCCACGGAATTGGGGATCGGAAGCCCTAGGCTCTTTACAAGGTCATCTCGGTAAGCAAGACCGTCTGAGCCATATACAAAGCGGTTCGAGGGAACGGCAAAGATGTTTCCTTTGATTTTTAGCTGATTCCAAACGGTTTCGTCCACCATATCCTGCAGCTTGGGCGCATACTTCGGGATCAGATCATCCAGCTCCAGGAAGGCGCCCTGAGAGGCATATTGTGCATAGTTCATCCAACTGGCCGAATAGATAAAGTCCACATTTCCACCGGATTTTAAGGTCATGTCATATTTTTGAACATAATCCGTCCAGGTGGTAAAGGTGATGTTGAGCGTTGCATTCAAATCTCTTTTGGCTAGCTTGTTCAGCTCAGCCAACACAAGCTCCACATCTTTTGGCTTGGAGCTTACCATGTAGTACTCTAAGTTTACGGGCTTCAAAGCTTCTGCGGCCGTCCCGCTTGCATTGGGCGTTCCAGACGCTCCAGTACCTCCTTCTTGGCCACTAGTGTTACACCCAAAGAGCAGGGTAGTTAAGAGTACCGCCGACAAAAGTGCCGATACCAGTTTCTTTGTCTTTTTCATAGTAATACATCTCCTTTTTTATACTATTAAATTCTAGGCTTTGGGAAAAACATTATTTTAACGTCTGATCTGAACTGTTTATTTTTTCCCCAAATGCCATTTTTCAACTTACTCTTCCTAAATCCCCAATTCATCTTTCCCAGCTCTATGCCCGGCTTTTTGAAAAGGGAAGGATCGGTGTGAGGGGGAAGGAAGGAAAAAACTTTTTCCCCGTTTGAAAAAGCTTTTCCCTTCCTTCCCCCTCGGTCTTATCCTTTCACTGCACCAATGGTGATGCCGGATACGTAGTATTTTTGTACCATGGGGTAGAATAAAAATACTGGCCCTGTGGCAACCACTGCCATGGCTAGCTTAACCGACTCGGTGGGTAAATCCGACATTTTGATATTCGGGTTCTGACTGGCCAAGTTTGCTAATGCATTGATGCTGTTGACCATGTTGTGTAGATAAAATTGTAGCATGTATTTTTCTGGCGATGTAATAAAGATTGAGGTTGTGTACCAGCTGTTCCAGTACCCCAGGGCCAGAAATAAGCCTACCGTTGCCAAGGCCGGTATTGTGATGGGTAAAACGATTTTGAAGTAAATTTTGAAATCACCTGCACCGTCGATTTTCGCTGATTCGATGATGGCATCGGGTAGGGAGTTGGAAATAAAGGTGCGCATCAGGATAATGAGAAAGGGAGACATGAGGCCGGGTATGATTAAGGCCCAATAAGAGTCTTTCAAGCCCAAAACCGTGGTGTAAACCATGTACCAGGGAACAACGCCGCCTCCGAAAATCGAAGTAAAGTAAATAATGAAGGAAATCGTATTCCTGTATTTGAAATCTTTTCTAGAGAGTACATATCCGGTCATGGAAATGAAGAATAGCCCAAAAAAAGTACCAGTAGCCGTAACCCCTATCGTAACCAGATACGCACGAAAGATCGTATCTGGATATACAAACAAGGTTTTATAGGCTTCAACAGAAAAAACTTTTGGAATTAGATTGTATCCATCTCTGAGTATGGATTCGTTTTCGGTAAAGGAGCCAGAAATGATGATCAGAAAGGGCAACAGGCAAAGTATGGCAAAAATGCCCGTCACCGCAATCGCAATGGTATTAAAAAGATAGAAATCCCTATCCCGTTTAATTTTCATTCATATCCCCCTTTCCTAAAACAATGCATACTCATCATTTACCCGCTTCACAACAAAGTTTACAAGCAAAATAATGAGAAAGCCAAAAACCGACTGATACAATCCGGCGGCTGTTCCAAGTCCGATATCTAAATACGAAACCAAAGAACGATAAACATAGGTGTCAATGATATCAGTGGTGGAAAACAAAAC
>CAZSXS010000025.1:0-42706 GCA_964611385.1 uncultured Defluviitaleaceae bacterium | reverse complement strand
CGAAAGAGATTCTACCACACGAATTCAAATCTGTCAACAGGTTTTTTGAAAAATTTTTCATTTTTTTTGCAAGCTTCTTTTGAGGCCTCTCAAAGCCTGATTCTAGGCGGCTCCATAGACTTACACCAGGCCCTTTCGTTTTGCTGTAGCCAGGCCGCATATTTTCTCGTAGGCTCTGGTGACCCCTCAAATCTTTAAAATAAAAAACGCTCAGCCATTTTTCCTGTTGAGCGTTTTTTGTTTAGCAATCAATTCGTTTATTGAGTATACCAGCTCAATCAGCCTCACTTGAAAAAACAGTCTCCCAGTATTTTTTGATTGAGTGCTTTTGGTTTTGGGGCATAGGATCCGGCAAGGAGTCTATAGAAAAAAAGCCATAATCAGAAACTTCAGCACTGGGCACGAAAGCCCCTTTGATATAGCGACCCAAAAACCAAATTTCGATGGCATTCACTTTGTAAATACTCTTGCAATATTCTACCTGCAACAGCTTTTGGATCTCAACCTCAAAGCCGGTTTCTTCTGCTATCTCTCTCATTAGGCCGACATCTGGTGCCTCATAAACCAGCCAGCCACCCGGAACACCCCAAGGCAGCTTTCTGTACGTATGCTTGAGTAGTAAGATTTCCTTTTCGTCATTTACGATTATTCCTTGCGTGGCCACTAGAAATTTTTTATTGGCGGCCTTTGTAACCATTCCACGCAGGCTTTTCCATTTCATGCGTTTCCATAAAGCGACCTTTAAAGCATCAGCTTTCTCTTGGATTAAGTGAATTAATGCCATGGACCCCTCCCTTAAAAATTGAATAAACTCCTTCGCTTATCTTGCCTACTCGAAGGAGCGTTGTCAAGGTGTTTGTACAAAAAAAGACAAGGTCATACTTAAAGCTGCCTTGTCTTTTTTGTATAGTGTGTTTGAATTGTGGTGGCTTGGTAAATGCTTAAGAGCCTGAGTATCACTCACGAACAAGCGAATAAGCTGAAATTTTACGTATTCTCCATGCGATCAACATAGACACCACATAAGATACTACGATCAAAACAACACAAACAATAACCGTCCAATCAAGAGGTATTGGCAGCTTCACTTGCACAATACCCTGACTGCGGGCAAAAACAATAAATATAGGATTAAAGCTGAAGTAGCCTCCAATCGCCCCTATTATCACACCTACAACTACGACAGGGATTAAAGCGAGCGCTATGTGATTCATTAGTTGAAAGGTTGTGAAGCCAATCGCTTTTTCAATACCCAATTCACGTTTGCGGCGTACAATCGTGGACTTGATGACCATATAAAGTACCAATATGACCACAATTACAGTAGCTGACACGATAAGGACAGCTAATGCGGCGAAAACATCGCCGGTGGTTCCAAGATCGAAGTCCTGAACTGCATTTGATGCTTCAATTCGTTCACCTTCTTGTTTCCTTACGCCTTCCACAAAGGCTTTTGCATCCACTCCGTCATTCAAATAAACTTTAAAATGTCTGAAAGCAAAATCTGGCTGTAACCCTAGAAGACCATCATCCGTGATCATCCCGACATAGGGAAGCCCAATGGCCATTTGAATTGCACCTGTTACCAAAAATTCCTTTTTCGTAGAAGCTTTTCCGATTGTTACTACGTCATCAATGCGTATCCCAAAGGTCTCCATTGCCAAAGCTCCTAGTGCGATTTCATTGTCATGCCTTGGATACCGTCCATTTATCAGCATCGCACCCTCAAGTTGGGATGTATCCTCTACTATAGCAAAAAAGATGTTTGCTTCATTCACAAGCAGAGAAGTACCCAATAAATATCCAAAAGCCTTTCGCACTTCTGAGCGAGCCAATAGCCTTTCTTTAAAATCAGCACCATAAGCAGCATCTAGAGCTTGACTAACTCTGTAGAATTTACAGGCTCCCGCTCCCATATTAGACACATAAAACGATATTCGGCATCAAACAACTTATACTGCTGATCCATCTTACACACTCCTTTCAACTGTCAATTTAAAATCTTTCTTTGAAAAAGCCGGACTTATCTTGGTTAAGGAAACCCTGATACACAGGTCTATTACGTCTGACCGACAGCGAAAATCTAACACATCCAACCTTCTCGTGTCAAGGTTGGATTGCGCTATCTCCGGCTTCTCTATTTCTCTTTCACTTCCTCTTACCTTTTCACATTTCAATTCCACTCTATTGCATTTCTGAGCCCCATCCAAGATTTCAGGTGAGCCTGCTACTTGTATAAAGTTCGCTTTAACCCTTTTAAATTTCTTGAAATAATTTTATACAGGACCATTTTTTCTGTAGATACGCTGTTCTGATCTATGCTATACTAAGCTTAGAACAGGAAGAAAAAAACATTTAACAAGAAAGGATTTGATTAAATGAAAAGATTTTTAAGCGGATTACTTTGTTTTCTGATGTGCATTCTCCTGTATGAGGTACAGGTAGGGGCGGAAATCCTCTCTCCAGAGCTTTCCTCCCCCAGAGAGTACAGCTTGGAAAGGGAATTACTCCGGCAGCTAAGAGCGTTGGACTTGTTTCAGGAACCAGAAACCGGAGAGCTAGAGGATACATACTTGAGCAGAAAGCTGGAAAGGGAAGAAGCCTTAGCGGTACTGCTTCGCTTGAACGGATACAACTGGAAGGAGGTAAGCGCAAACCAAAACACCCTGCTGAGCGCTATGGGCTATTCCCCTGGCAAGACTTCGGCTAGTATGTACCTGAAATTTATGCTTCGGGCTTTGGGTTATGCCGATGGGGAGAACGAGGATTTTGCAAGCCACAGTCCTTGGGCCTTAGCTGCCCAATGCGGGATACTGCCGCCCCAAGTAAATCGAATGGATTTTACCTTGGCGGACGCAGTTACCATTACAGCTGCGACCCTGTTTGCCAAATATAAGGACTCAGATCAGACCTTGTATGAACGGCTGAGTGCCAAGGGGTTGTTTACGAAAGAGCAATTTCGTAAAGTCTTTCCTATAGACCCATTGGCAAGCTATCGTCTCATTGACAGACGTGTTGCCAATGCCATTCTATCCTATCAGCCAAAACAAGAAGAGGAAAAGAACAGGCATTGGACCCAAGCACATATTATTACTGATTTACTGTATGAAGATGGAGTCTATACGGTATCAGCTCTGGTCTGTGAGTATACGAGTGTATTGGGTGAGGGCAATGCCGTTCTGATGAGTGGCTCCAATACGGAACTCTGGCAAATTACGCTAGATGATGATCAGATTCTGTCCTGTCAAACGACCACAGATTTACTCCAAGCGATGCAGGATGATTTTTCTCTATATGACTACTTTTCAAGCAGAACCCTGGAGGATCAATATATTTTGTCGGAAGGCTTGGATCGTATTTGCAGCTCGCAAATGCAACGTGAGCTTGAAAGTGGCCGCTTACAGTATATCCCCCCGTCTTATGAAGAGGCTCTTGCAGAAGTTACTCAGTCCCTATCAGAAGTGACCCAGACCATCGAAACCCCCATTTGCACAATCCTTCTTGGCTACCTGGGAGGAGTACCACACGGCCCCCACACCTTCCTTTATGTAATTTATAAGCGCGATTCCCCCTTGGGCGAAGGCAAAACGCTATCTCTTCCATTACCTTTCTTTAATGCTTGGTCAACCACAACAGAGCCGGATGAATTGACGCTTTCAGAGGATGGACTGACTTTGTACTATTCCTATTACTTTCCGGAACCTGTGGTTACCGATGACGGGTTAGTGCATCAAGCCGGAACCTACAGTTACAATGTGGATTTAATGACAGGGGAGGACGACCTAGAGATATTGGATTAACTTTAAAAGGGAGCAATGAAAACTATGTACTATGAATTATTAAGAGAACATTTTGGAATAACACCCCTTGATGTGTTTGAGGTTAAGGGCGGCTGGTCAGCGAAAGCTTACCGCGTGAATTTGAAAGATGAAACATACTTCTTGAAAGTGTATGATAAATCCTTGCCTACCATTAAGCCATGGATTGAACGGATTGACGACTACATACCTGTGCTTGGTTGGCTATCCGAAAAACCGGAACTTCATGAGCGTCTTATCAAGCCAATCAAAACCTTGAACGGAAAATACAAAGTCGAAACGGATGAGTCTGTGTTGCTATTGTTTGTATACATACCTGAGTTGGTTCCAAATAAAGAAGGACTGTCACGCTCGCAACTTGCTGAGCTAGCTGAAACAATGGCCCTCTTGCACACCACAGGTAAAGATATTTCTTTTGACACACAGGGGCTTACTGAGGACATCTCCTTACCATTCTGCAAGCAGCTGGAAGAATTTTTAAACAATATGGGAGATGATACTAACGCACCCATGAATAATGCTCTCATTACTTTAATCTCCCCTCATGCTGACATGCTTCGGGCTGCGATCCAAAAAACAGTGCACTTGCGGGATACGATACGATTGAATTATTCTCCACTCGTGTTATGCCATGGCGATGCACACAGCAACAACGTAATCCAAGGAGAGCGCCTCGTACTTGTAGATTGGGAGGATCTACGCTGGGCACCCGCTGAGGCTGACCTCTTCATTTATGCATGGCACCCAAACGGCCATGCTTTGTTGGAAGCATACAGCGCCACACGAGGTGATTATCGTATTAACCAAGAACTGCTTAACTTTTACATTCTCCGTCGGCGAATTGAGGATCTCTGGGTTGATGTACAACGTCTGACTGAAGAGTCACCAGGCGAAGCCGAGACAGCAACGTTACTTGATTATACACGCTTAGCAATTGAGGGAGTAAAAGCAGTATATTCTGCTAAGCGCTGATAGATCGAAGCTTACCTGCTAGGATAAAGTTCTTCAAGGAAAGGTCAGGAAAGAAAAATCCCCCCTGCAAACGCCTTAACAAGGTGCGTGTGGGGGGTTGTTTTATGCTAAACACATTTAACTCCTTTGCAAAGCTGACCGTAACTGAGTATAGGATAGCAGAAGGCTTGAATTTCGACAAAATCTCTTGAAAATTATTCTTACCAGAGTTATAATTTTGTACGTGTATGGTAAAATAAAATGTTAATAAAAAGGAGGTTTTTTATGAAAAAGAGTGTACTTGCTTTATTGATCACCGTAATCTTCTTTATATATTTTGTATGCTCAAGTTTTTTTAATGTCAAAGTGTATGCAAATACCAATGCAAATGCCAATGTAGATATGAATAACCACATGGATGCGGTTCTTATTTTTGATACAAGCGGCTCCATGTTGGACAATGACCCCAAGCGGATTGCGATAGATGGTATTAAACTTTTTATTGATATGCTAGAAAGCAAAGGCTCTAGGGTGGGGGTGGTTGGTTTTAGCAATGGAATTTCATTCAGCATACCATTAACAGAAATTAATTCCTTTGAAGACAAGCAAAAGCTGATTACCAAAATGAATGATATTGAATACGTAGGCGCAACAGACCTTGGGCTAGCGATGAAGGAAGCGGAAAAAATGTTGTTTTCTTCTGCCAAGTCAGGCCGAAACCCCCTTATGGTTCTTTTTACTGACGGCTATATTGAGGTGAGCGTTCATTCAACCAACAGGACGAACGAGCAATCTCTTGCTGATCTGAATCAGGTTCTTCTGGGAGCCAAAAACAAGTATCCCATTTACACAATCGGATTAAATTCTACTGGGCGCGTGGATGAACCACTGCTCAACCGAATTGCCAATGAAACCAATGCCAAAAATTACATGACAACTGTACCTGAGATACTGCCGGAAATTTTTAATGAAATCTTTGCAAGGTACATAAAATCCAATATCATTCATATTGGCACGATAGAAACAGATGGCCAAAATTATAACTTGATCGATATCAACATACCGAATAACAGTGTATCTGAGGCGAATATTGTATTGTTATCCAGTGAGAAGTTGATTGATGCAATAATTGTCGATCCCACCGGAAAAGAATATTCTGTTTACAAAGATCGTACATTTTATTTTTCCAGCACTTCGAAATATTCAATGATTAAAATTGTAAAACCTCAAAAGGGCGACTGGCTTCTGAAAGTGAAAGGGGTTAAGGGGGATAAGGTAAAAATCAATCTCTTATACAATTATGAGATTCAATTGGAAGCAGTGATTGCCAACCCCAGTGCGATAAAAGGCGATACAATCGAAGTGATAGGCCGTCTGATGAATGAGACTGACTACTTGAATGATATTGATCTGATTTCTGCTTTTAATGCAGAGCTTGAAATCTATGATGCCAACAAAACCCTGATTGATAAAAAGCCAATGACACTGGTAAAGGATCAGTTTGTAGGAAAGTATGAGTTGCCTACCACAGAGAGCAGTCTATTTTTTAAGATTAATGCCGCCGGGGCTGGCTTTTACAGAGAAAGCAATATGCTTTCCTTCACGATCGAAAACAATCCCCCAGAAAAGACGAAGGAGATCGGTTCCATTACATTCTTCCACTTTCCTCTTGGCTTTAAAACAAAAACCATTGATTTGTCGACCTACTTTTCAGATCCAGATGGAGATGCGCTCACATACACCAGTACGCTGCAAACCCCTGGAAAAAATATTAAACTCACGCATACCGCTGATCAATTCCTTCTTACTCCTAGCAACCCCTTTTCCTTCGGGTCAGAAAAGATCACCGTTAGAGCCAGTGATTCCGGCAAGGACTTCGTTGAAATTGATTTTTCAGTTTCTCTGTTTTCCGTTTCAGCGCTTGTACTGATTATACTACTGTTCGTTGCCTGCTTTGTTTTAATCCTCTATATCAAAACACAAGTCAGCCGCCCTATGCTGCGCGGCAAGTTGAAATGCACGCTTTTTATTGGTGGAATTCAAGAAAAACCGCTTATGACCGAGCTGACCCTTCTAGGAAAAAAGGCTGATCTTTCAAAATGTGTACGTACTGACAATGCGGATATTAGCCTGGCTGGACTTGAAAAGATCACCTTTACGCAAATGCAAGGCCGCTATGTTTTGAAATTTGTAAACAACTCAAGCTTTCCTATTTTTAAACTGGCGAAATTAGAAAGTCGATTTGCGCTTGAACAAAACGGTGTCATTGTAATTAAAGATGAAGCGCAACACTTTGAGATTCGGTGCACGTATATGGAATAAGTAAAAATGAGGAGGGCAAAGAATGACTTTTGATGCAGAAGCAAAAAACCAGTTAAGTAAAAACTTGAGCCGAAAAGCAGGCGGAGGCTTGCATTTAAATGCAGAATCCGCACAATTAATTGACACGCCAATTTTGGCCATCGGTCTTGGTGGAACAGGCCTGGATGCCTTAATCCGATTAAAACATTTGATTAATGAGAGGCTCAATATCACTTCTGAAGATAAAAAACCAAACAATATTGAATACCTGGCGATAGACACAGATAAGCGGATGAAAAATCACAGCTTTAAAGGCACAAAATTTTCAGAGGCTTATTCAGAGAGCTGTATTATTGAAGAACCAAATCTAACTGAAGTTTACAGGAGCTTAAAAACAGGAACCTATCCACATATCAGCGAATGGATTTCGGACAATATCAATACATCGCAAATCACAAACGGAGCCGGCGCAGTACGACAACTGGGCCGCTTTCTCCTGTTTAAGGAAATTCGACGGGTTCGTGATGAAATCGAAATGAAAATCAAAAAGATCGTTGCCGGACGACAGATCACACATAAGCAAAGCGTCTATGTTTTTATTACGACCGGAATATCAGGAGGAACCGGAAGCGGCACTTTTATTGACATTCCTTATATAGTGCGTTCTGTTTTGAGCGGGTTAGGATATCAGGCGCAAATATTGGGTTTTTTGTTCCTTCCTGATGTGAACCTTCTCGGCTTACCTCAAAATGAATATGCAACAAAGAACAATGTTCAAAGCAATGGTTTTGCAGCGCTTAAGGAATTAGACTACTTAATGAATCTGGGAACAGGACGAAACGGCGACAGCTTTACGCAGGATTATGGTTCATTCAGCGTCAGCTATGACCGTTCACCCTATGATATTTGCCACCTGGTATCTTCCGTCAACAAGAACGGAAATACGCGGTTTTCGAAAGAAGACTGCATGATCGTGGCAGCCGAAACAATTTTTAACTTTATCGTCGGCGAACGGGATGCAGCAGAATTTACGATTGCCCAGTATCTTTCAAACATTAGCCGTCTGTCCGATTCCTTTGTTGCAACCTTGAAGGTTAGACACCCCATTAACTATCGCTATAATGTGATCGGAAGCTCAACAGGAATTCTACCAATGGATGATGTTTTAAATTACTTGACCCATCTGCTCTTCAAGGATGTCAAACTTCTATACGACAAAACCCCATCTGAAAAAGAAATTTCTGATTTGATTCTTCAATTGAACATGAGCTATGAGTCTCTTGAAATTGCAATCGAAAATAACGTCCAAATCAAAGATATCAGCCTCTTTAACTATGATGTCATTAAAAGCGATTCTCTCCTTGTTGAAAGAACACTACAAGAATGTGTGCAAGTCACTCTATCCGATATAATGGATAACAACGTCAAAGCGCTCTTAAGTGATTTTAAAGAAAGGGCAAAGCACAGAGTCAACGAGATTTTTAAAGATTTAGAGCGGGGGCCTGCCTATGTGTCTCGCTTAATTAGCTCGGTTGATGACTATTGCCTGCTAAAGTACATTCGTGAGCTGGTGGAAGGTGAGTTGCTACTTCAGAGAGTCAGTGAAGCAGAAATCAGACGATTAAGAACCGTCTATAATAATCAGCTGAAAAAAATCACTGAAACCCAACCCCTACTGGGCTTTAATAAAGAGGGAATCGCAAGGGAATTCAAAGCTTCCTGCTTGGAGTATTACACTGCCATTCTCAAAAATAATAAGCTTGACAAAATTTCAGCATGCTATACAAAAATGTATGAAATCCTAAATCAAGAAAACAACAAAGTTTTTGCTGTCTTTACAGAAATCATTTCCAACTTAATGAATATCTTTGCTGAATATGCAGAGGTTCCTACTAAAACAACCATAGACAATGGTGAACATCATTCTGTCTTCACTTGGGATATCATTAACAAAGCGGATCTTGCTACAGAAATTCAATTGATGATCCTGAACGATTCTCAATTCAAAATTAACATTCGAGAAATCGTAAGCCGTTTTGTCCGTGATTTAATTGATAATTCTACTGCTTGGCTGGATGATATTCCAAACACCCTGCCCGCCCGACTCAATGAGTTTATTATTTCAAACTTCAATGCGATTACAAGGGAATCGATTGATTTTTATATTGCAAGGTTATCCGGTGACCCAAACAAAGAGGGTGACTTAATCAGTACGACTGCAACAAGGCTTCAATCCGGTTCAAGTGTAATGTTTCCCTTGAATGTATATGGCGATGGGCTAACGACTCCCCACTACAACTATATTTCCGTTCCCTTTAATTCTGATAAATTTAAAAGTCACCTTGCCGGAAAGGGTCTAATCAAGCAAAGTGTTATCACAAACAGAATTTCTATGTTGAATGTAAATTTAGCATACCCCTTAATGGCTTATCGGGAATTGGAGACTTACGAAAGCACTTACGAAGAATTTTTTAGGGGAAATACAGCCTATGGCCTACACTTGTATCAAACAGAAAGCAAAAATTGGAACAATCTGCCCTCCCCGATTTATCAAAAAATCCGCTCAGTAGGAACCAAGAATCTCAGACAGGATCAGTATGACAATCAAACCCGCAATATTTTTGACAAGGCCGAAGAATATGGGTATCTTGTGCTACAGCAGGATCAATCAGCTGACAATACTAAAGAACATTTAAGCAATGGCATCAATAAAAATTACTTTGCTTTCTATACAAACGAAAAGCTTGATATCAAGCAAGTTTTAGCAAAGGCAGGCTTGCCCGATGTCAATGATTTGACCCTACGTTCGGATATCCAAAAGGCCCTAACCCTTCTCAGAAAATTGCTGAACGATGCCTCCCGTAAAACCGAAAGCACAAAGCTCTACGATGTATTTATTCAGCGAGATACCGGCTTGGTAAATCGGGAATATAGCCAAGGAATTTTAATGAACATGCCGACGCTTCGAGAGATCTTACGAAGAATGGTTGCGGAACATGAACAGCTTTTGACCGCGATCAAAAGGTTGGAGGAAAAGAACGGTGATTTTGCCTCCTTGGCACAGTTTGCTTCTTGTCTCTATACTGCGCAGATTAAAAGGGATAAACGAAATTATAAGTATGTCAACAAAAATGAGCTGGCGGTAAGCCTGTTCACCATCCCCATTGATTATTCGGATGATTATTATGAATACGCGGTGTTTAATGCCTTCCTAAGCATGAATGAAGCAGATAAAAAGCACCTCGTAGCGCAAGCGAACAAAGCCCTTGATGGTGACAATCAGGACGAAATTCTAGCACAGATGCAAACGCTGCTAAAGCGCTTTACCGAGAAGCGCCAAAAGCTAACAGATGAATACGAGGGTTTGGAGGACGGGATTAAAAAGGCAGAGTTTTATTCCGAAATCAGAAATGAGCTTCAAAAAGCAATTGATCTGTATAATGAAGAATAGACAAAGGCAGGTGGAAGCATGAATGAGTATATAGAACTGATCAATAACAGCTTATTAAAAAGCGAACGTTACAATGGGATAAAGCAGTATCCAATGAATCCGATTCTCTTTGTTTTTATCGGAGAAAAGGAATCGAATAAAAAGCTGCTTGATACTGCACAGTCCGCCTTCGAATATCATTTTGGTACCAACACACAAGCTTCTTATTTGTGCTTTTCACCTTCCGTTACTTCTGCCGAAAAGTCTGAAACTGTATTGTGGGTGGGCAGCATTCAGAAAGACATTAAGAATTTCTTGGATGCCTCCCAAATTAGCCATAAACGCGTTCAATATGATAAGCCCCTGGACAGGCGTATTTGCATTGTTTTAGATGTCTGTGAAATAATGCCTTGCCCAGTTCCCGAATTGACAAAATTCATCCAACGCTACTTTGAGAATAACGGCTACACGCCTTATATTGATTTATACCTTGTGGTGGATGATGACAAACTATTTGATGATGAAGTGAAAAGTCATGTAAAGAAGACCATGGAGATTTTTAAGGATCAGCAATGGATGAAAATTTTTAACATGACTACCTTTTTATCTACGCTTAACAACTTCACCGTAACGATGGATATGACAGAGCTTTATGAAGCCATTGTTTTAAGTGCAGTTGTAAAGGTATTGAGCTTTTCGGATACCGGCGGATATACATACTCAGAGCGAGCTTTTAAAGAGAATGCACTGCATACCAGTCCAGGTCGATTCTATACATTGGGCATCAAACGAATCTTTCGCCCTGTGCAACTCATTCAAGCAATTGCATTGAGAGAGGTCTTCGGGTTCAAACAATACTACGCTTCAAAAGAAGCTTTTAAAAGAGAAACCTATCTGAATCAATTCAAGTGCACAAAGATAGAGTACTTTGACGAGATCGGAGATGCAATTACTGTATTTTTAAATCGGTACAAAGAAAACATGTACTCCCTTTGCTTTCATCAAAACAGGCAAGCCGAACAGCTTCTCAGTAACGGCGATGAACTGGATGCTATTTTCGGAGTATATAACAAAACGCAAAACAATGTTGACGCCTATTACGATTTGAACCGAAAGTTATTTACAGAAACCCTTATAGAAAACCTTAAAGCTAAAGTTTTAAGCGAGCTGAAGGAAAGCATAGACCACTGCCTTTCCGATGAAGCTTGCGGTTTTTATCACACTTGTGATCTGCTTGGTGACTTGAAAGAACACTTGCAGAGTCTAATCCTTCCATATATAGCCAGATTGGAAAACGAAAGTCGGACGAAGCTGAATCAATGGCGTATTCAGAAGATGGAATCCTCCGGCAAGTTTGGCAAGAAAATTGCAAAGGGTGTATATGAAAGTACCTTTGCCTTATTATCCTCTTACTTAGACCAGAAAATCATCGTTCATAAAAACGAAATCCTCCGCAAGCTCTGTGAGGTTTTGGTTTCGTTTTTGGATCGCGTGAAGGCTGAAATGCTGGAGATGTACCATGTTTTGGAGAGCAACGATCTGCATCTGAAAACATTCATTACTGAGCATCTCAAGCGATTGCCCAGTGTGCTTTCAGAAAACTTTGAAAAATACTACAGTGAGTTGGCCTCTGCTTATCTACGAAGTCATGCTGCTTCCCGAGGACGAATCTTGGAAAAATTTTATCTTTACGAAGAAACAGACCTAAAAGCACTAATAGAGAGCGGCGTGCAGTTTGTTTCCAAAATGCTTCAATCCAATGAAATGAATGAAAATGTTTTTTCCGAAATCAACCACCGTATTTTAGGGAAAGAGTTCCGCTTTGACGCAAAATCCGAAACCGTTACAAACCTCTTGGACAAGGAAATATTTGAAAAGAGTGTATTTTTTTCTTGTCTTTTGAACAGCAGTCAACTTTATAAATGTACCCTACTGATCACTACAAACCATGACCTAATAGAGCATTTTGTAGGTGGTAAAAATCAAAACCTATGCCTAATCCGAGACAATTCCGCTGATGGACTGACTGTCCTTTATTTTGCAGGCTTGTTTGATCTCAAAGATCTATTGGGAGCGGATAAACTGATTGAATCTGAAACCGAGGTGTGATTTTTTGAGCAGATTTGATTTTAAATTATTTGGTATGACCTTACTCGCAAGTGTGATTGCTTTTTTTGCCGGTGAGTTTATCTTGCAAAACCTAGGAGACATCAATGATATACTCTTGATGGCTGTGTATTTCGCCGTAGTCTCTTTGATTATAGGCTTGATAACCAATCTTGCTGCTTACAAGATCAGCAGTGTGAAAGAATTGCTTCCCATTTCAAATGCGCTTTGGAAATCCATTCGTTTTTCTGTAAGCATTTCTGTTGCCGCCTTACTCCTATTCGGCGCGCTGTTCCAATACTTGTATAGCCTAGGAAGCACAAGGTTTGACAGAATTGACAATTACATCATTGCCATTGATAACTCAGGCAGCATGAATGATAGCGACCCAAACTATAAGCGCTTTGATGCGCTTCAGACCATCCTCTCTTCCCTGAAACAAAATCAAACAGCCGGTGTTTACGTTTTCAATGACAGCTTTCAGGAAGTGTTTCCCAATCAAAAGATTACACAGGAGTTGATTTCCTCCTTTGACAAAACCTTTTTTCCCTATAAGTACAGCCGCGGCGGAACCGATATCATGTTGCTGCTCTCAGAACTATCAGGAACGATTGCTGACAAAGGGCTTAGGGGTTCAACTGCTGTCTTTGTGATATCAGACGGCCAATGTGAAATCGACGAAACGGTGCTGAAAAACTGCGTTACTGTAGGCTTACCAGTCCACACGATCGGAGTGTATGAAGACATAGCCACTAATTCCTTACAGCATATTTCACGGCAAACCCATGGAGTTTACTTTAACATCGACAGTGTTGACAAAATAACCTATGCGTTTCATGGGATTGAGAAAATACTTGCTAATCGCCATCTCGTAGGGTATCGCGGTGATCAAACCGCTGACTCTGCTCTCTATAGAACTCTGAGAATTGTATTTTTATTTTTACTTGGGCTTATGATACGAGGCCTTCACCTGCTAATTATTGATGTTCGGTATTTACGCGGATCGCTTTGTACTCAGGGCATTTTATTTAGCTTGATTGCCTCCGTTTCCATGGAATTTTTGATTCAGAATACAGATTTTAAAGAGAACCTAGTAAGGGCGCTTATGGTTCTGCTCTTCTCAATCATCATTGTCTTTGTCAAAAAAGTAAGCATAGTCACCAAGATCGATACCCATTCGGCCCTGACGATCCAAGAAGCGGCTCAAAGATTGGATAACAAGAACAACAAAAACAAGGTTCTGGGAAAAGAAAAGCTTTTTTGAAAGGGGGTTAGCGTATGGATCAGCTGAAAATACAGGAAATTGATGAAAGGAAAAAGATAAAAGATATAGAATGTGCGATTGATAAAATCAACAATCTACGAATCAAATGGAAATGGCCAGACCTTTCAAGCGGCATTAATTATGCTTACCTCTATTCTGTTCACTCAAAGGATGAAAGCCTAGACGAAGCCATAAACAGAAATGCGGACTGCGCTGCCATCCCCAGAAGCTCAGGCGATTATTTTGAAGAGCGCCTAACAGAAGCAAGTAAAATGTATAGAATTTATCCCGCCATTTTTGATGGCAATTCGACTACTATTTTTAACCAAAGCACTGATAATGCTTCGATCCTGTTCTTCAAAAGAACCATTTTGAAGTGGAAAGTAAAATATGACCCCTTTGTTTTTTCAAGTCCTTATAAAATTGCTTCCATAAAAATTGAAAATTTGGAGAAGTTGGCTGATATCCCTTGGGAAAATGCTTTGCTATATCGAATTTATAGAAAAGTGAATAATCAAAATCATAAGCTTATTGCGAACTATCCTTTCAACTTTGATATGCTGCAAGATGAACATCACTGCATCCTTGTGGAGAAGGATTGTGAGATTGACTTAGCTTGTCATGAAGACTATGCAGGAGCTGTCGTGTTGGAAAAACAGTAACGTACTCAGTCCTCAAATATTTATCAAGCCACCTTTATTCAACTCAGATCAATCCCATAGCTTTTCCTGGCGGCTTTGCAAAGTTGAATGTGACCGAGTGAGTAAAACAAACCTATTATTGAAGTAGAAGGGATGCAAAACTATGTTTCATGAAGCAAAATGCATTTATTGTTTTGAATATGTGCAAATGGATAAAGTTCACTTTCGTGCGAAAGCCAGAGTTGAAGAAATCGGGCTGTCCTTAGTGGAACAGAAGAAGGAAGACTACCTCGAAACCGATGATTTAATTCTTGGCAGAAAAACCAAGCGGGACAATCCGAGTGCAGCGAAAGTGGATGATGGCACGGAAGTCGATTTAATCTTAAAAGACTTTTTAATGAAAAGATACAAGCTGGATGAAAAAGCAGCCGAAGCTGAAGCCGATAAATTCCCGGCTTATTCTGTGGGCAGTTCTATTTTTGAAAAAAGGGCAATACGTACTGACCCGGATACCCAGCGGGAGTACTATACTACTGTCTCCTTTGATCCAAAGAAAGTGAAATCGGAGATTATGACTACAGATGAATGCCTCTGCCCGCATTGTCATAACCGATTACCCACTGGCTTTGGGGTTATTGATACCTTGATCGTGTCCATTATAGGAGATACCTTTTCTGGTAAGACAGTCTATATTGCTTCTCTGATACACGAGTTGCAGCTTGGCACCAATTATTTTTCCAGTTCTCTGGTTTCTCGGACACCAAAAACAGGACGAAATCTAATGGATGATATTGATTCTATTATTCGGCGGATTTTCGTTGAACATGGATTGCCCGGAACAACCCAAGTTCGGTTAAACCCTCCGATGATTTATGACTACAGGTACACTTATATAAGCGAGGAATCTAAGGAAGTGCAGAAAGCCTTGCTACTGGTGTTATATGATATTGCGGGTGAGTGTTGCCGAGACCCCATTAAACTGGAGCAGATCGGCACTAATGTAAAAAATTCAGATGGGATCATCTACCTTTTGAATCCACTTGCGATCGACAAAATTTCTGCTTTCTATCAATTGAAGGGTTATGTTACAGATGATACCAGACTAGAGAGCCAATTAGAGGTCATTGCCTCTATTTATAATAATTTTCTGGCCTTTGACAATGATAAATGTGATATTCCACTCGCTCTTACCATTTCAAAGTCAGATATTTTTTCTGACGATGAGGTTGTTTTGCCATTCTTCCGAACGCATCCTTATTCTCAAGTGTTGCCTAAAAATAATGAGTCGGAAGATATGCATAAGGGCTATATCAATAAAAATGTCATTCAGAATATGAATGACGACGTAAAAGAGTTTTTGGCTGGAAATGGAGCTGTCGCGTTTGTGAACGCAATTCACAATGCATTCACAGATTACTGTCATTTTGCTGTATCCGCATTAAATCAAAACCCAGTCAAATCGAACGGCACTCAGAAATTAGAAAGGGATATCATTCCCTATAAAGTGACGGATCCATTTTATTGGATCCTTGCTAAAAAGGGCTATATTAGTATGCGCTCACCGATCATTCAAGAAGCTCCAAAAAAAGGCTTGTCGAAAGGCCTATTTCAATTCATTAAAAAAATAAGGTGATTCCAGATGGCTAAGCAACATGTTTATACAAGAGCCAAGCAAGGCTTGTATACTCAATTTCCCGGTTTTGATACGGTAGGTGTTTCAAAAGGGTTATCGGAAGGGTTTGTTAAATCCAACATTGAGCGCTTTTGTTTTTATGATAGCAACAACCAAGGTAACGAAGTTTGCCATCCTCCTATTTATTTTTTTTCTCACTTCAATGATGGTGGCAACAACTATACAATCTACGGCAGAACTATTTTTGTTTTAGAAGAGCGGGATTCATTCTTGTCGCATTCACTTATTTTTGATGCTCAAGAGTATGAATCCCTCTATCACTTTTCTGACAGACTTTTCTCATACAAGGGCTTTTTAACGCAAATGCCCGACCCCATTGATGATATGCCTGAAATTGAAATGTCCCAGTTGGCAGATGACTACACCTACCTGGAAAAAGACTTGCTCTTCAGTTATCTGGATATTGATGATTATATCTTTACTGAGCTCTTATACCATGTCTTTCTGGCAGTGATTGAGGAAAAGCAACTCTATGTTAAATTGCACTGTGACCAATACACAATTTCATCAGCCGCTTTACTGCTGATGAAATACATTGTTCTTGTTTTGCCCCGTACCATTTCTCGTCGGCTTCAATTTATCAGCTTTGCTCAAACAATTCATTTGCGTAATTTTTTTCATGTGCTTTTTCTGGATCCAGAACTTTACATAGAAAATAGCAAGAATGTTTATGTCTTTGATGTAGCAAATCCTAGTTATTTTACGATGAATGAAAAGTACTTTTCTTTTGTACGGACTCATTTGCAAACTCTGGATATTGATTTATTCAAAAGATGTGCTTATCTGCACGCTTGCTTAAATGGAAAAGAAAGTCTAACGAAAGACAAGCTCATCTACTTTTTGAACCAAGCGGTTGACAGACATCATTATGAACTGTTGCAATTACTGAAAAAAAAGGTGAGCAATGTCAATAAGAGTGAATTAACTGTTTTAGCATCGTATCAAGAATTGTTTTCTCTTTGTATGGAAAACTGTTCAGAATTGAAAAAAACAGCGCCTGGCCTGTTGAGCCAAGCCTTTATACTATTGAATCTGTCTAAAGAGTCTGCTTTTAGTCCAGCAGAGGGTGACGTGGCTTTAAGCCTCAGAGAGGCATCCTATATATTTTATAAAGAATATAAGAAGATTTATGGTAGTCAGTATTTGACCTTTATCCGGCTGTCTTCTTCTGATATCGAAAAGGTAGTAGCACCTATCCTCTCTGAAATTCTTATCGGCACAGACCTTATGAATGTTTCGGCCTTATATTATTTTGTGGTAAACAGCCTAGAACAAGTTGAAAAGGGAAATAACCTTGTGTTTAATGAAAAAATTGATCTATTAAAAGAGCTCTTGCATAACGCCACGCAAAGCCGAGCTATTAACGACAAAGAGGACATGTATGCATTTATCTTGAATTTGTTTGCAAAATCATTAAGCAGGGAGGCGATTGGATGATCTATCAATATATCTATGGGAGAGGCGAACGAGGGTACGGTGAAATTTTCTCTAACGATCATGGCAAATATTTCAAGGATTCGTATATTCAACATGCGGTGGATATTCAGATTGATCCCCCCAAAAACTGTGCTGTATCGGAGGCTCCAGAGATCATCACTTACATGAATAGTCCTGGAGGACGGCCCGTTTCTATAATCGGTCGCTCCAAGCTCTTGTTTGGGTTGAGAGATTCCAAGCTGGATCATTTTTATTTATATAGTGGCAAGGACAGGACTTCCATGGAGCAAAATATTGATCTCCTGTTTTGCAAGCGAGCGTATGTAGATTCTATTGAAGAAGCAGAAGCGTACACTGCGAAGGAATCGGATTCCTACTCAAGTCTGGAAGTGCCAACTGATCTTTTATCCCGCCTACACATAGAGGATGAACTGTTTGCGGAGCTCATCGCAGCAGCCTTAGATGCTTCAGCAAATAATAGCGAGATTTATATTATCCGTTCCTCAAACACCCAAGCAAACGTCCAAGAAAATCTACAGCTTCTTTATAAATTATTTTCTTTTTTGCCGAAGATCAGGGTTACAAAGCTCGGCTTTATTACCTACTACAAGTTAATTGTGCCTCATGCTTCTATGATGCTTGATTCTTCTATCAATATTCGTTTTACGGAAGACAGTGAGGAAAACAAAGCGGAATACAAAGCAAAAGAAAAAAAAGGGCACTTTATTTTTGATTTGGAGAGCGGTTACTTTACCCAACATGAAAAGAAAGACTATATCTCCTCCTTTTTGGCCTTTTTGAAAGATAGTTTCACGGATCAACGTTTATTGAAGGAGTTTTATAACTTTTTTGAAGAGGCGTTCACAGACAGTGATATCATTAAGTTCAAACATATAGCCATACTGTATCACTATTGGCGCAAGAGAAAAGCTGGCTCTACTATTGATTTTAAAACGCTACTCCCTATTTTGGATCTCTATGACTTACTGAATGAACATTACCAACAGGAATTTGACAGTCTTGTCCAGAATGAAATGGTACTGCAGCACACAAAATATAGAGAAGACTCTGAAAGTACAGATCAAAAAGAATTTGATTATTTTTTGTTGAGGGTATATAGACTGAACAAGCACTTGGCTGCACTTGTAACCCCATTTTACGCAGCTGCAATCAACCATGAGTCCACTGAAAGCAGTAGCTCAAGACCCTTACGCATTCTGCAAAATGAGAACGCCTCTGATGCATTTATCCATGATTTAAGAAGGCTGCTTTTGGAGGATTCCAGTTTCATTAACGGCGGAGAACTTTTACTGAAGGAATCCTTGCGGCTTATCGTAATTCAGTGGACAGAAGGCCTAGACAGAATCTTGAAAAATATTTCGCTCTTCAGTCAATTCGCTTCAATCTCAGTAAACATTTTTGATCACATAGACCAGACGCTATATTGTGAACGCTATTTTAAAGCTTCTACGGAAGCAATTGATATTGATCAGCTTGATATCTGTTTGAAAAAAATAAAAGACACCTTTGCCTTAACTGAGGCAAAAAGTGTCGAGTCGTTTTATTTTCGTATCTACGATTACATCTGTGAGGTCTTTTTTGATCGTGTAAAGGCCCAGTTGAATTGCATACGACCGTCAAGGGATGAGGACTTTAATAGAATCATTGAAGCCTTATTTGATTTTTTTGAGTGTTCATTCAAAAACAAACCAAACGCTGCGGATAGGCCGTTTCAATTTGATTTTATGTCCTATCTTCGCCAGTGCAATTTAAAGTTCAACAGTGGAGATGATAGTAGTAAGCTCTACAATGGGGCCTATTTCATTAAGCAAAAGGCAGAGACCCTTATAAAAAAATATCCCCAAGCAGCTTTTCTTAACAGCACAGTAGATGAAATCGTTCAGACTGCCTTCAAAGATCAATTGGATTTTTCCCCTGAGCAATTGGCTGAATTTGATAAGTGGCCCGAAGCCTATATCAAGCTTACAAGAAACAATCATTTAATACAGCTGATTGAGGATAGAAAAAAGAGAGCAGAACTGGAAACCATTCTTTTGGCCAATAATTGGCCTGGTCTCAAACTATATCTACAGGATCACATGGAGAATAATCCGGATTCGGACTTTAACCGATTTGTTTTCGAAACGGTAAAGCTTCAGCTATCCTCGCTCCCCGATCAGGGCTTATTGTCTTTAGTCAACAGCGCTGATTACGAAGTAGTGCCTCTTTTGTTTCGAAATAATATTAAGGAAATGTTTGATATTCTGCCACGGGACTCCATACAGCCTTGGGTTCAATGTCTGCGTTATCTGAAAACAGAATTTAAAATGCAGAATCAAAATCAGCACGCACAGTATATAGCTAAACTCAAGAATATTTTTGTTGAAAACAAAAAATTGGCTGCGCAGGCGCTTAAGCTTTCTGAATCCGACAAAGTCTTATTGGGGATGAATGATCATCATGAGGGTAAGCACGCTGAAAGCAGAAAACCTTTGTTTGAAGTTGCTGTTTTAGCGGTGTGGGTGCTATCGTTTTGTGCCTTACGCATTTGGAATGGGCTCTCACATACGCATTCCACCTTGCGTACTTCTATTTTTAATTTTATCGTTGCGGCTTTGGTAGGCGTTGGGGCTTTCTTATTCTTTCGTATGTTGAAGCAAGATCGTTCTTCAAAGTCTTCTTCCCGAATTGTGATTGCAGAGCTTTTGTTTCTGGTTTCTGTCATCAGTTTGGGAATCAATGTTTATGTTTTTTCCGAAGCCAAGTTCAATTCGGATCAATCATTTATTAACTTCTATAAAGATTTGTATGGAATTCACAATGATTTTAGCCCGCCTGTTTTCAAGATTCAAGCTGCGCAGGAAGTCATGAGCCCTGATCAAGTACGCAACTTGAATACGAAGATTTGGAATACAAGTTCGTTGGAGACAATCAAAAATGAATCGGACCTTTATCTAAAGATTTCTATAACAGACAACGCGATTGAGGAAGGATTAGAAGTACTGGCAGTGTTTGAAGCGGAGGAAGGCGGAAATTGCTTTTCCTTTCAGGAAGCAGAATTCAATTCTGCTTCTGATTCTTACCCCGATTCCGATTCTAATTCTGAATCCGCAGCAGGTACAAAGGCAAAAACTGAAACTAAAGTTTATACGCTTTCTATAGCTGCTAGTGATATTCCTTTAGGAGAATCAAAGCTCACGATTTCTGTAACGGATCTAGCCGGAAATACAGCTGATCGGTATATTCAGATTAACCGTGAAAAGCCGGCACTTATATTACCTACAATTTCCTCATTTGCGATTATGACAGAGAAGATGACTTTGGAAGGCGGGAAGACCAGCAATTACTATGCGAATGACGCAAAGTTGACCATATACGCAAACGAGACAGTCTCTGTTACGGTTACGGCTGAATGTGCGGAAGAGCTAGCCTTCACACTAACACTTAACAATGAGCTGTTAGAAGTTAGCCAAGCCAATGTTGAGAATAATATCCATCAGGTGACTTATATTTTTGATCCAGGAGCCATTGTTGGAAAGGACAATCAGCTTGTGGTTTCAGCAAAAGCAGGTGAGCTTGAACAACAGCTTACCCTTGTCATTGATATTTTGGACTGATTATCGTTAGTCCACACAAGAGTTCAAGCATTCAAATCAAGCCAAAAGCAGTATAGTTTTACAGGTATAAGAACAGTTCAAAAAGGTTAGTCTATACATATTAGGCATTTATGGAGGCTTAATTATGAAGATGATCAAAACCGCTATAGGACTGTTCTTTTTTATTACTTTCATTTATTTCATTACAGCCATTGCGGCTTTGCCGGATGAGATTTTGGTTCGCAAAGATACGGTAAACCGCTTTGATTTCAATCTCCCCTTTGATATACAAATTGAACCGGAGAGCGTTACTGTTTTAAATATCAATAATCAAGCTGTCAGCGATAATATTAAAATAGATATTGCTAAACCTTTTACTGTTTCCTCTGATGAAACCGGCACGGCCAGCATTACCTTCAATGCCATGGGCATACCGCTTAAAAAGGTGAAGCTGGACATACGCCCTGAGTTAGAGCTGGTACCCTGCGGAATGACCGTGGGTGTAAAGATCAACACGGAAGGTGTAATGGTACTGGGCACCGGCTTTGTCAAAACCGAAGACGGTAATCAGACCAATCCTTCTGAGGGCAAATTACTTTCGGGCGACATGCTTCTTTCCGCCAACGGTCAGGAGCTTTTCAACAAGAAAGACTTAATCAGCGTAATTGAAAACAGCGAAGGTGAGGTTAACTTTCGCCTGCGGAGAAATTCCGAAACCATTGAAGCCAAGGTGACTCCAGTAAAAAGCACGGACACCAACAAAAACAAAATCGGCCTTTGGGTCAGGGACAGCATGCAAGGGATAGGGACTGTGACCTACTTTAATCCCAGCACCAATCATTTTGCAGCCCTGGGTCATGGGATTGTAGACATTGACACCAAGAGGCTGATCACCATTCGCACTGGAGAAATCATCAAAAGTGACATTGTTTCCGTTAAAAAGGGAAGCAGAGGTGAGCCCGGCGAACTGATTGGTGAAATTGATTCCTCCAAGGTTTTAGGCACTGTCCAGTACAACAGCCCGGTAGGAATTTACGGAACCATGGATTACGGAGCCTTAGGGGGCAGCATGAAAAAAATGCCCGTAGGTCTTCAAGCCGATGTTCATGAAGGCCCGGCCAAAATCCTTTCTAATGTAGAACGAGGCAGCACCAGAGAATACGACATTTACATCGAATCGGTAAACAAATTCTCCTCCGACGACTCCAAGGGAATGATCATACGCATCACCGATCCAGAGCTTTTAAGGATCACAAGCGGGATTGTACAAGGGATGAGCGGCAGCCCCATTATTCAAGACGACAAGCTTATTGGGGCGGTAACGCATGTTTTTGTACAAAGTCCTACGAAGGGGTACGGTATTTTTATTGAGAACATGTTATCACAGGAACGGTAGTGATTAAAAAACCTAAAGAAAAAACCGTGGGGGAGGGGAGAGGAAAACTTTTTTCAAACGGCGAAAAAAGTTTTCCTCTCCCGAACCAACTTGCTGGTTCACTCCACTACCCCCTCCTCTCTCCTTTCAAAAAAGCCGGACAGGGGATGGGGTTTTGTTTTTATGGTGATTTGATAGAGATGGTGGATTTGATAGAGATAGATTTGATTTTCAAGGGGAATGTTCACGATCAACTTTGGCAGGGTTTTTATGCAATGCACCGCAATACGCAATATAATAGAATTTATTCCATTTGAAGGACTAATTAGTATGAATTACTGTGTGTAGTATTCCATGGTTATTAGTCTTTTACACTCTGGCTCATCTGAATTTGAGGTTTGGGTCTGGGATTGCATCTGAATTACTCTTTGGATTTTGATCCAAGTAGCATCCTTTGGGATAATATCTCGGATATTCTCAGCCCATTCAATCAGGCACACACCTTCACCGTAAAAATATTCATCCAAGCCTGCGTCTTCCATTTGTTCTGGCCGTTCGATCCGATAAACGTCAAAATGGTAAAAGGGCAAGCGGCCGCTATGGTACTCATTCACCAGGGTAAAGGTTGGACTTGTGATCAATTCTTCAATACATAGGCCTTTGGCAAAGCCTTTGGCAAAAATTGTTTTACCGGCACCCAAGTCGCCGGTGAGGCAGACAACAGAACCGGGCTTTTGCATTTTGGCAATCTCCTTCCCAATGGTCATGGTTTCCTCAGGGGTGCTGGATACTTTGGTCATGGGTATCATCCTTTCAGCCATTTGTCTTTTGAATTCATTCATAAAAGTTTCAGATCACTATTCTCTTTTTTAGCTTTCTTAATGGTTTGATTCCATATTCACACTCACTTACTCCATAAACAAATTGACCCAATTAATACAGCATCAATGTAGCACCAGGTCTATTTCAAACTGAATCTTCTTGATTCCTTCCAAATCCGTACTCACTTCAGGATTCCATTTCTGATACTCAGCCTCAAAAGCGTCCATCTTTTCATCCTCGCTATAATCCTTAGTCAACAGTTCATACACCCTTGTGTAGTCATCGTTTTCCCTCTTGATCTGGGTTAGCTTATTGATTGAAAGCCCAAAGCCCATGTTTTCCGCATCAATGGCTTGCGCCCAAGCCGTGGCCGCCTGTTCCTCTTCTGGGCTTCGAACGAGCGCCAACTCCTTGGCATAGGCCTTGGCAAACTTGACATAACAAATGGTTCTTACAGCCTTCTGCTTAGCGATATCAACAGCCGGTATGCCATCAAAATCGGTCTCCCAAATCTCCCTGCCTCCGCTTTCTTCAAACAGCTCCTTTTGCTCTTTCAAATAGAGAAGGTATTCACCTTTGTATACCTTCTCATGATTCACCTGAATCAAACGAGTCTCAAAAGCAAAAAGCCTCGTCAGCCATAAATAAGGCTCCTCGTAGCCAAAGCCCTTCAAGCTCAAAATAACCAACATAAAAAGAATCACAATTCCTAAAGCCAGGCCGATTGATGATACAAAAGGTACCTGCTTCTTCTTTAATAACACCAATCTCACCCTCTTTCTGAATTCCAATAATCCTCAATAACCTTGTTTCAAAGCCTTTCGTTTCAATTTAATACAATTCAATAACTTCTTCCCATTGCTTCCTTCCACTACGGCCTTCCTTTCACTTCGCTCCGAACCTGCCACCCTTATTATGCCCCAAACACCCCACCCATTGCAAGCCCTGCCTGTTTCAAAAGCCTCCAACGTCCGGCTTTTTTGGAAAAGGAGAGAGGGAGGGGTTTGGGGATGGAGAGAGGAAAAACCTTTTTTCGCCGTTTGAAAAAAGGTTTTTCCTCTCTCCATCCCCAAGGTTTTTATCTTTCTCTATCTTAATTTCCCTAAAAATTCTCTTAGCGCCTTTGGTGAGGCCTCAAATCCCTTGAGCGTTAAATAAGGTGAAGGAATGTTTGAGAATAGAATCTTGCCTTTGCTGACTTTGATAAGCTCTGTGATCCGATCCGGCAATAGCTGGGCGTGCTCGCCAAAGCTGATTACGATGGACTCGCCTTTTTGGGTCAGTGCTGTGATGCCAAGACCGTGTGCCTCTGCTTTAAGGAGCGCTACATCTAAGAGCGTCTTCACGCTGTCTGGTACGTTGCCAAAGCGGTCTTCGATCTCTTCCCATACGTCGTTGTAGTCGCCCTCATCGCTGATGAGGGATATTTTTTTGTAAATCTCTAGCTTCTGCATTTCATCCTCAATGTACTTGCTGGGGATGTAGGCGTTCAGCTTTAGCTCTATGGCTGTCTCAAAGTTGGGCCTTACTAGCCGCCCGGTCTGTTCCAGTATGCTGTCATTCAATAACTTGCAGTATAGCTCGTAACCTACTGCGTCAATGTTTCCGTGCTGCTCTGCTCCCAGGAGGTTGCCCGAGCCGCGTAGTTCCAAGTCGCGCATGGCAATTTTAAAGCCGGAGCCAAACTCCGTAAATTCCCGTATGGTGGATAGGCGCTTTTCCGAAATGTCGGACAAGACCTTATCCTTCTTATACATAAGATATGCGTAAGCCAGCCTGTTAGAACGCCCCACTCGTCCCCGTAGCTGATAAAGCTGAGCCAATCCCAAATGATCTGCGTCATTGATGATGATGGTGTTTACGTTGCTGATGTCCAGCCCGTTTTCTACAATGGTGGTGCAGACCAAGACGTCGATTTCACCCTCAATGAAGTCCATCATGATCCCTTCCAACTCCTGCTCGGACATTTGCCCATGGGCATAGGCAATGTTGGCCTCGGGTACCAGGCTTTTTAGGCGGGAAGTTACTTCGGTAATGTTTTGTACTCGGTTGTGAAGGTAGTATACCTGCCCTTCCCGGGCCAGTTCGCGCTTGATGGCATCCTTCACAAACTCCAGGTTGTATTCGCATACATAGGTCTGTACTGGCAAGCGCTCTTGCGGTGGCTCTTCCAAAATGCTCATGTCCCGGATCCCGGTCAAACTCATGTGTAGGGTTCGGGGGATGGGCGTTGCTGTTAGAGTCAAGACATTGACATTTTCCTTCATCGTCTTTAACTTTTCCTTGTGGACAACCCCGAAGCGTTGCTCCTCATCTATGATAATCAAGCCAAGCTTTTTGAAGTCTATGTCCTTGGACAAAAGCCGATGGGTGCCTACAACCACGTCCACCTTCCCTTTCCGAAGTCGTTCCACTGTATCGTTCTGCTCCCGCTTAGAGCGAAAGCGCGACAAACAGGCAAGGCTTACCCCGAAGCCCTGCATACGCTGGCAGAAATTGTTGAAAACCTGCTGCGCCAAAATCGTGGTGGGAACCAAATAGGCCACCTGGTAGCCTCCCAGTATCGTCTTGAACGCAGCCCGAATGGCGATCTCTGTTTTACCGTAGCCCACATCCCCGCAAACAAGCCTGTCCATGACCTTTCCGGTTTCCATGTCTCGCCGAACATCCTGAATGGCTTGCAACTGATCATCGGTTTCCTCGTAAGGGAAGGTCTCATCAAATTCCTTCTCCCACTCGCTGTATTTGTCAAACAAAACCCCGCTTTGCATGTTCCGCTTGGCATAGAGGGCGATGAGTTCCTTAGCGATGTCGTCTACGGCTTTTTTGGCTTTTTGCTTTGTGGTGGCCCAGCGGGTGCCGCCCAGCTTATTCAGCTTGGCCTGACCCTCTCCGCCAATGTATTTTTGCAACAGCTCCAGTTGATTGGTGTTGACGAAAAGCACACCGTTGTCGGCATACTCCAGCTTGAGGTAGTCCTTGCAAGTGTTGTCGGAATAAATCTGCTCAATGCCTCTGTAGATACCAATACCATGAGCCTCATGCACTACATAGTCCCCGATTTTCAAATCCGTAAAGCTTTGAATCAGTTCGCCCTTTTTGCGTACCTTGTGGCGTTTCTTGGGACGCTCGAACAGCTCACCAGAGGAAATAAGAGCAAAATTAATATGGCGGTACTCAAAGCCATGTCTCAGACTACCCCGAGTTAGGGTGATGATGCCTTTCTTAAAGTCTTCACCCTCAGCATAGACTGCCGGAAGCTCATAGTCTTTGAGTTCTTGAAGAACCGATTCCGCCTGGGCTCTGGAGTTGACTAAAAACACAGTCCGATAGTTGTTCTTGCACCAGTATTTGAGATCGTTAACCAAGGGATCGATTCCCAGCTTTTCGCTGACAGTTTTCAACCCAGACACGGATTTTACGTCAAAGTGACAAATATCGTGAAGGGTGAAGTCCTTTATGCTGTGCGTAAGGGTGGAGAACAGAATAGTGTGAAACTGCCTTAAGCGTTTGCAAACCCCGCTATAGTCGATGATCATTCCGGCCTGAGAAGGTAAAAAATAGCCCTTCAAGATCCGACTCTTGATACTCTCCTCGAATTCAAATAGCAAACTCTCTGAATGGGAAGAAACCCTAGAGGGTTCATCCACAAAGACCAGGGTGTTTTTAGGCAAGTAATCCAGAAGACAAAGCTCTTCCTTATAAAAGTACTGCAAAAACACATCCACCCCATTAAAGCTGTGGTTTTCCGAAAGCTTGCGGATAACCTCGCCCATCTGCTCCTTTAAGGTGGCGGCTTCCTCGTTTAGACCTTTTTTATTTAGGCTGTTCAGGTGTTTTTGATATTCGGCATCCATCAGGCTGATGGCTCTTTGCAATTCTTCGTTTTCATAAACCAGTTCCCGGATGGGATAAATCAAGACCTCCCCAATCCGCTCAATGGAACGCTGGGACATGGAATCCAAGAGACGGATGGAGTCGATTTCATCACCCCAAAACTCCAAGCGCACAGCATTTTCCATATTGATAGGGAAGAGATCCAAAATTCCGCCCCGTACAGAAAATTGACCATTTCCTTCCACGACATTGCGCCGTTCGTAACCCATAAAAATAAGCTTCTCAACAAGCAGAGACAAGTCAATTTCCTCTGCTTCCGAAAGCTTAAAGATAAATTTCTCAAAGCGCTCCATGGGAATGAAGCGGTCGAACAGCGCGTCAACAGAAAGGACAATGGTCACATCCTCCTTGTCGAAAATGCTTTTCAGGATTTTGAAACGCTGGCGATTGATGTCGATGCTTCTGGTATCGGCTGTATAAAAAATCAAGTCCCTGGAGGGATAGAACTTCACCTTATCGCCCAAAAAGAAGCGCAGGTCTTCATAGACTTCCTTTGCTCTCAGCTCCGAGTCGGTGATATAGAGGCCAGGGCGATTTAGTTTTTCCAAGAGGGCAAAGGCGAGATGATTCTTTTGGGAGTCAATGACACCAGTGGCCAGCTTGCATAGGGGATCCTTGCGGGTATCCAAGCCATCACAAAGCTGCCGAAAACTTTCCAGCTCCGAGAGGGGTAGACTGAAAGGGTTCATGCGCCTTCACCTTGCTTTTTATTGAAATGATTCATAGCTTTGCTGATCTCACCCTTCATAATAAGCTCCACAGCCTCCCCCGCCTTGGTATAGCCCTCAACGATCTGCTTAAACTCCTGGTCAGTAAAGCGGCCCAAGACATGATCAATCAAGTCCCATTCTTTAGGCTTCGCTCCGATACCCACCCGAACCCGGATAAACTCGTCGCTTTCCAGGTGGTAGAGGATGCTTTTCATCCCGTTATGACTACCAGCGCTCCCGCGTTCCCGAATGCGAATTTGACCCACGTCGATACTGATATCGTCATAAATCACCAGCAAATCGGCAGGTGCAAGCTTATAGTAACGAAGGATTTCACGGACACTTTCGCCGCTATTATTCATGTAAGTTTGAGGCTTCACCAGTAGAAGGGGGCCATGAATAAACCCCTCTCCAACGTATGCGGAAAACTTGGCTTTGGTTACGCTAATATTATGATCATAAGCCAGCTTATTAATAACCTCAAAACCTGCATTATGTCTGGTACCTTTATACTTATTCTCCGGGTTTCCGAGGCCAACTACAACCTTCATGGGTATACTCCTTAATTGTTAGATTTATGTGGATTGGGGATGTGGGTAACACAGGAAAAACATTGCAAAAATAAAAACGCTTACGGCTGCAATGAGCAAGGTCAAATACCTTTTCATCATTTCACCCCCCAAACAGAAAATGGAAATCCTTATGTCCACAAGGAGGTTATAAACATCGCTTTCTTGCCCTCTCCGGCTTCGAATCCGCAACGCTTATAGAATTTCACTTCTTTTTCATATGCGATCAAGACAATTCTGAGAAAATCCTTATAGTGTTCCGTTGTCATTTTCACAAGCTGTCTGCCGATCCCCTTGCCTTGATATTCCGGGTTGACCAACAAATAATGAACATAGGCAGTCATTATTCCATCGTCCATGGAACTGATCAGGCCGATCAAGCGATCTTGATCCCAAGCAGTAAAAACGCTGCCATACTTTTTCATGGCAATGACCAGTTTTTCAGGATAATGACCCGACGACCATTCAACCGATAAAAAAAGCTCCTGCAATTGCTTTTCAGTAAATTCCTTCGTATTTTTGTAGGTAATATGCATATGTTACTCCTTTTTATACAAAAGTCCCATTTCACTCGCTTGCTGTCCTCTTAATGCCCAATTTTCAAGAGGTGGTTCGTTGATGATAATAACAATATCGGTTGTTGCAATTTCAAGACGTTCACCCAATAGTCGCGTGATTTCCGATATAGCTGCCTTTTTCATCCTTGAACTGCGTCCGGGTAATAGTGTTAATTCTATCATTGTGAACTTTTCCGTTTTACGGCAGTGTTTATTATTGGAGATTTTGCTCATAGGACACGACAAACGCATGAACAATGGCTTAAAATCGGCATTTGTATAAAAATGCAAGGTTTTATAATCAGTTTTTTGGGACAATTCCATTCCACGAGAAACGTATTTTCAAGGTTTGTGACGGGTCAAAAATTCATGCGTTTGTCGTGGCTCATAGGACTAAACCGCTTGCGCGGTGGTTCAGGTAGTGATATAATACGAGAAATCCCTTATTTAAGGGAAAAACTATAACTTCCCCATAGCGGTTTCGTCCAATGACAGTTATCCAAAGTCAGCTCTCCTTCTCGGAGGGCTTTTTATTTGTGACTGACTTCGGATAACTTGCTACTCATAATCTCCGCTAATCTAATCAAATAAAACTTTATTAGTATCTAATAAAGTCATTTCGTCATATGTGTTTATTAAGTCACGCAGTATACTTAAATGCCCAGCTCCATAGAGTACAAATATCCTTTTGTGCTTTCGAGCCAACATTTGAAGATTACAAAAGATTTTTAGGTTTCGCTTATACCATTGCGAAAATTGTTCCGCGCCAATATAGGTGCCGTCCGGCAAAATAATTTTATTGGTTTCTAAGTACATTTTATGGTTATTTGCCGACCATTCATCGGTATTCATAAAATGAAATAGTTTTTCCAAATCCGTATAGCCGCCACTAAAATTAAGACGATCAAAGTACATGTTAAACCTATCGGTGTTAACAAGTGTGGGATCAATATCTATAAGCTCAGTGTCATCATCAATAGCGTAAACTGTATCATGGTTTTGCATTTTTCCAACTCTGTAACCGATTTGAATGGATTCGGCATTATAAGGTATATCATATTCGCGGCCCCATAAATGAATCTTGCCCAAAGTAGACGTAAGCATCTTTTCTTTGTTATTATAATCATCGAGTGACAGCAAAGAAAAGCTGTTATCTACAGCTTGTTGTTGGTGTTTTGCTACCTCCACAGCGACAGCGTCAGGATTAAACCCAACTATTTTTTGTGCTATTCTGCAAAGTTGGGCTTGTGTACTTTCGGCAAAAGTGTCGAAGCCGCGCTCCCTAAAATGGAATGTGCCTAACATTAATATTTCTGTCATTGTAAATCCTCGCTTTCGTAAAATATAAATAATCTTTACTAAAAGGATAAAACAAACAGTTCAATATTTTAACCTTTGTGCTATTTTAACATCAGCGTAAGATAGCTCTCAACCTATCGCTGATAGGTATCAATCTCTTGTATACTCCACACAGTTTCCCAGTATTGTTCGTTTATAAATACACCACATTCAATCAAAAACACCATGTGTCAAACCCATGCTATCAGTATGGGTTTAGCTGGAAATTGATCCTATTGTTGGTCTCCATGGAGGGGACTCTATAAATGTTGTCTCTTTAATATTTGGAAGAACATCATAAATAGAACAATTCATTATCTGTTCAAAATAGGCTTTCATGTCAAAGGTTGCATTCCACCGTTCCACAGTAAATGGAAAGGTCCCATATCGCCTTGTTGAATTCACAAACCGCTTTTCTAACATACAAAAGCCTTGAGCGTCTGCAATTGAATCACAAACAATGATTAGTTTATCATAGTCATCATAAACGATGTCAGCAAGATACTTTTTGACAAATTCACTTTCTTCGTCGCTCATGTCATTTTTTCCGAGATCTTTATCAAAATCAGGAACAGGAAATATATGCGTCAAGCAAATTCGCCCTACTTCATCCCACTCTTTTTCTAAGACAAATTTATATCCATCAATAGCATGTCTTCTTGCACTTGCTCCAAATCTTCTGCCTATATCATGAAGAAGTCCTAATACGTATGCTTTGTCTTGGTTCAGATTACCACATCGTTCAGCAATGAATTGAGCGGCTAATCCTACATTGATAGAATGCTGAATCCATAACCCTTGGTCTAATTGTCTAGCTATCTCTAATTCCTTCTCAGCTGCTTCTCTATTTGGAAACATATTACCCTCCTTTGACCATCATCCCAGTCTTCGAGCTAATACGCCATACCATTGAATATTTTCGAAGTCCTTATCAAAATCACCACTTTTATCCTTCTCCTTGCTCTTTGCTATCCATAAGTTATCCATGTCTATGAAATCCAAGATCTCATATCCCGTTGTATTCAGCCAATTCATGATGTCTTCTCTAAGCAGAGGATAGTACACAGGACATTGGATCACATCCATGCTTACATGCTTTCCATTTTTATCTGTACTAGTGGCAAAAGAAAATGTAACGGAACCGTTATCATGCCAGTTGAATAGAAGGTATAGGCTTTTATGTTCTTCAGCAGTCATAACTTTAGGGTCAACGGCATGGATGATAGGTGCTTCCTTGACAATTGCATCCCAGTTTCGGATATCGAAGAATAAAAGCCCGTCCTTATTTAAAACGCTATGAGTGGCTTTCAAAAATTCATGAAAACCACTCAGGTTTACATGAGGCAAAGAGTTTCCGCTTGATATCATACAGTCAACCTTGCGATTCAGCTTATCGCCTATATTTCGAAAATCTGCAACAAACAATTCGGGAGCATAACCGTGCTGTGAGAAGTTGAATACGGCTCTATTCAACAAGTTCTCATTGAGATCAGAACCGGAAACCGTATAGCCCAGTTTGGATAAGGGAAGTGTTGTACCACCTGCTCCGATTGAACAGTCATGAACAGTCGTTATGTTATAACCCCGAAATAAGTTTTCATAAAATTGAAGAAACTGCTGCTGTGATTCACCACTCATGTGCTGATTATATAAGGCAGCAGTATCATAGATCAATTGGTTCGACATCCCACTCATCCTCTCATGAACTCAACAGTAAAAAGTTCTTTGGGGAAGGGTTGCGGCGGCTTTTTCTATGGCCATTACCCCCTTCTTCTAAGCACTCATCCCCACGCCTCAGTAACCGCTATGCTGCTCGCATGGGTATGGTATCACTATATTGATTAAGTATGTTCAAACCATTCTGAGGCTAATAGGCCATATTCATATGTATCAACCCATATAGGATGACCATTTGCATCCTTTTTAAAATGAATGTTTTGAATCAAATGACCTTCTCGCCTCATACCGATCCTTTCAAGCAACTTCCAGGAAGGCGTGTTCAAAGGATTGCACATGGCAACAACTCTGTGGGCAGCCTGTCTTTTAAAGACATCGTCAATTAAACGCAGGGCAGCTTCAGTGGCATAACCCTTTCCGTAAAATTCGGGATTGAAAACGTAACCTAATTCCCATGTATCATAACTTTGTTTGGATAAATAAAGATTACCAATAAGCTTATTTGAACCCTTCAGACAGACAGCCCAGAAGCTTTCATCGTTTGAACGTCGTACTGCTTCTTTCTTACAGGCCTCCTGCGTGAAAACCTCATATGGCTCAAATTGGACAACTTCCTCCTGAGACAAATACTCAAAAAGATCATACCAGTCATCAGCTTGAAACTTTCTGATCACTAGGCGTTCTGTTTCCAAGCTCAACATAATTTGACCTCCGCTCAACTTCCTTAATAAACAACTTCGACACCGGACTATTCTCATGTATACAATTGATGGCATCGGCAAAGATAGAGGCCACGGAAATGGTTCTGATTTTATCAATTCGCTTTTCTTCGGAGCGGGAGATGGTATTGAGGGTTAAGAGTTCGCGAATACTGCAATTTTTAATGCGCTCAATGGTGGGGCCAGAAAGGATGGCATGGGTACAGCAGGCATAGACTTCCTTGGCTCCGTTTTGCATCAAGGCTTCGGCTGCATTTACCAGGGAACCGGCGGTGTCTGCCATTTCATCTACCAAAATGGCGTACTTGTCCTTAATGTTCAATGCTTTTTGTTTCGCCGTTAATCTCAATATGGATAATTTGGTGAATATCCTGCTTTTTTAATTTGGCATCATAACATGCTATCTGAACCCGCTCCAGTAGTCATAAGGGTAGTGTTTGCTATTGGAGATTTTGTTCATAACAGGACATATAATAATCAAACTTCACTTGTTATCTTTATAGATAAAGGCGTATTTCCTATGGGGCAATTTCTTGCACAAGCCTCACATTTCCAATAATAATTGTCTTTAATTCCAGCTTTTTGCGACATTTGATATTCACCGCAAGCAATTCCATTAAATGACTCTTTTTTAATTGCTTTTGCAGGACAAGACGAAACACAATTTCCACAATGTATACAAGTGCATATATCAACATTTTCGTTGCTTTCGATATGTGCATCTGTAAGCAATATTCTAAGATGAACCCACGGTCCCCATTGTTTATGTAAAAACAAATAACTATCTCCAATACTGCCCAATGATGTTCTATCAGCAAAGTCTTTCATTCTAAAACCGCATTTTCCGGGGTATGGTATAATAAAATTCTTATATCCCTCACCTTCCAAATAGTAGTTAATGTTATTTACAATATTTTTAGAATGCAAATCTGCTCCGCAAGTATTATTATTGCGCTCTGCTTCATGAGGATACCATATCCATTCCATAGATGTCTTGATATGATGAGCTAATACGATTATTGTTTTTGTTTCTGCAAAAAAGTCTTTAATTACATTTTGTTCAGCCATTGAACAATCTGAAATATTTAAAAATCCTATATCACAACACGATGGTAGAATTTCCTTGATTTTTTCTCTTAACATAACATATAACCTCCCATTATATAAATAATCTTTACTAAAAAGATAAAACAAATAGTTCAATATTTTAACCTTTGTCCTATCTTAACATCAGGAATAGGAAATATATGCGTCAAGCAAATTCGCCCTACTTCACCCCACTCTTTTTCTAAGGCAAATTTATATCCATCAATAGCATGTCTTCTTGCAGAGGGAGATGGTATTGAGGGTTAAGAGTTCGCGAATACTGGAATTTTTAATGCGCTCAATGGCGGGGCCGGAAAGGATGGCATGGGTACAGCAGGCATAGACTTCCTTAGCTCCGTTTTGCATCAAGGCTTCGGCTGCATTTACCAGGGAACCCGCGGTGTCTGTCATGTCATCTATCAAGGTGGTGGCTTGTCCTTGATGTTTAATACTTTTTGTTTCGCCGTTAGTCTCAATATGGATAATTTGGTGAATATCCTGCTTTTTTAATTTGCATCATAACATGCTATCTGAACCGGCTCCAGTAGCTATAAGGGTGGCGTTGCTGCTGGAGATTTTGCTCATTAGGTGAGGTTGCTAAATTGCTCTTGATTGATACATAACATGGGGTGCATGTCCAAATCCCATTGATTTCCAAAACAATTGTGCGTTAATATTAAAATCATTTGTAAAAAGAAAACATGTATCAATTTCATCTGCTCTAAGCTTCTCAAAAGAATATTCAACCATTTTCGTCGCAATTTTTTCTTTCCTATGCTTTGGGTTTACACCGATATGATAGAAAAAACCTCTTCGCCCATCGTTTCCACATAGCAAAGCACCTATAATTTCACCATTATATTTAGCAATGGTGCTTAGCTTGTCATTCTTATTTAAGAATTTTGTTAACCTTTTTTCTGTATCAAAAGATGATGGAAATTTCAATTCCGGTATGCTGTCCCATAATTCAATACACTGTTTCAAATCGCTCACTGACATATCCATTATTTCTACCATACATAATACTCCTTCATGTTATATAAATAACCTTTACTAAAAGCATAGTAAACAGTTCAATATATCAACTATGATTTAGTTCTATCTTAACATCAGTGTAGGATATCCCCCATATATCGCTGATAGGCACTGATCTTTTGATCTGTGCTGGTGGCAAAAGAAAAAGTAACAGAATCGTTATCATGCCAGTTGATTATAGAAGGTATAGGCTTTTATGTTCTTCAGCCATCATAAACTTTAGGGGAAACGGCATGGATGATGTACTCAGTCACGGTAAGCTTTGCAAAGCCGCCGCTCAAAATAATAGAATTTAACCGGGCTGAATGACGGCCGCTTGGTAAATGTTTAAAAGACTGAGTATAGGTGCTCCCTCGACAATTGCATCCCAATTTCGGATATGGAAGAATAAAAGCCGTTGTGCTGCTCGCAAGGGCTTTTGGTATCACTTATTGATTGAGCACGTTCAAACCACTCTGAGGCTCAATTTCCTTAATCAAACAACTTCGACACAGGACTATTCTCATGAATACAATTGATGGCATCGGCAAAGATAGAGGCTACGGAAATGGTTCTGATTTTATCAATTCGCTTTTCTTCGGAGAGGGGGATGGTATTGAGGATTAAGAGTTCGCGAATACTGGAATTTTTAATGCGCTCAATGGCGGGGCCGGAAAGGATGGCATGGGTACAGCAGGCGTAGACTTCCTTGGCTCCGTTTTGCATCAAGGCTTCGGCTGCATTTACTAGGGAACCCGCGGTGTCTGTCATGTCATCAACCAGGATGGCGCGCTTGTCCTTAATGTTCCCGATGATATTCATGATCTCCGATACATTATCCTTGGGACGGCGCTTGTCTACGATGGCCAGGGGAACTTCCAGCTTATCCCCTAATGCCCTAGCTCTGGATACAGAACCCAGGTCGGGGCTTACTACAATGGTTTCGCTAAGATCTGGAAACATTTTTGCAAATTCGCGGGCAAAAATAGGCACGCCCTTTAAATGATCCACTGGGATGTCAAAAAATCCTTGAATTTGCGCACAATGTAAATCCATAGTAAGTACTCGGTCCGCACCGGCTTTGGTCATTATGTCGGCTACCAGCTTGGCGCTGATGGGATCTCTGGCTCTTGCTTTTCTGTCTTGTCTAGCATAGCCATAGTAAGGAACAACGGCGGTGATTCTTCCGGCGGAAGCCCTTCTGAATGCATCAATCATAATGAGTAATTCCATCAAATGCTCGTTGACGGGTGGGGAGGTGGGCTGAATGATAAAAACATCACTTCCCCGTACGGTCTCATTGACCTTTACGCTGATTTCCCCATCAGAAAAGCGGGAAACAACAGAAGCCCCAAGTCCCACCCCAAGCTTTTTGGCAATTTCCTTTGCCAGCTCTACATTAGCGTTACAAGTAAAAATCTTAATCGTACCTTCGCAATTATGAATCATTTGTAATAAGCCTCCTAGATTTTACTGTTCCCTACAGCTTGGTCTTTTCCAGCCAAGCTTGTTCTCTTGCTTACAACGGGCAATGGCCAAGGCCTCCGACGGCACCTCTTTGGTGATGGTGGAGCCTGCGGCAGTATAAGCGCCCTCTTTCAAGGTTACGGGGGCAACCAGGTTCGAGTTGCAGCCGATAAATACGTTATCCTCAATGGTGGTTCTATGCTTTTTCTTGCCGTCATAGTTGGCAGTGATGGCACCACAGCCAAAGTTGACGTTCCGGCCTACGTCCGAATCACCCACATAGGCCAGGTGGGACGCCTTGGTATCATTACCCATGACGCTGTTTTTGATTTCAACGAAGTCCCCAATGCGACAATGCTCTCCGATTACGCTGCCCTGCCTCAAATAGGCATAGGGGCCAACACTGCTTCTGGTGCCAACCTCTGAATCGCAGATCACGCTGAACCATACGGTGACTTCATCGTGAATCCGAGCATGGTTCAATTCGGAGTTGGGGCCAATGACACAGCCCTTGCCAATGCTGGTATTCCCCAGGATGGTACAACCGGGCTTAATGACCGTATCGGCACCAATAGTAACCCAAGGCCCGATATAAGTATGATCCGGATCCATAAGGCTGACCCCAGCTTCCATGTGCTTGCGATTGATCCGCTTTTTCATATAGGCTGCCGCTTCTGCCAGCTGCACCTTAGTGTTGACCCCTGAGAATTCAGCAAAATCCTCTGAACAATAAATCCCCGTGGGAAGGCCAAAGCCCTTGACAATTTCCAAGGTATCCGTCAGGTAATATTCATGCTGAGCATTGTTGTTGTTCAGAAGCTTTAAAGCCGCACAAAGATGTTTTTCTTTAAATAAGTATACCCCGGTATTGATTTCTTTAACGTGTCTCTCTTGCTCGTTTACATCTTTTTCTTCTACGATCTTTGTAAAGACTCCGTTCTCCCTAATAATTCTACCGTAGCCATACGGTTTTTCGGTTACAGCGGATATCAGGGTTATGGCGGCGTTTTCTTTCTTGTGTGTCTCTATGAATTTATTTAAGGTTTCACTTGTTACGTTGGGTACGTCACCGTACAGAACCAAAACATCACTTTCTGAATGCGTATCCAAGTAAGGCTCAGCCATCAGAACAGCATGACCGGTTCCTTTTTGCTCCGGTTGATCCACAAAGCTAAGCTTTTGATTGATATCACCTAGGTTATTGCGGACATAGGCCTGTACCTCGTCTCCCCCATGACCCGTCACAACAAACAGCTGCTCACTGATCGCACAACAGGATCGAATCACATGCTCAATCATGGCGGCCCCCAAGATCGGGTGCAGCATCTTTGGAAGCTTGCTGTTCATTCGTTTGCCTTCGCCGGCGGCTAAGATTATGGTCTTCATTTTTTCCCTCCTTAAACAGAAAGCAATATATAGTTTACGGCTAAGATTTTACCATAAATGTATTTTTTGTCAAAGTAAAAATTTTTAGAATTTTTCCACTGCCTTTTATTTTTTATCTATGCCTAGTTCCCTTTCTTTGCTATAATTGTTCGAAAAAAGGAGTGATCATTATGCAAACCTTATCAAGAAAGCACTTACTAGAAAACGAAAATAACCAATCAAACTCACTACTCACTACCAACTCCGAAATGCATCCTGTCAAAGTCCTTCAGTTTGGGGAAGGGAACTTTTTACGGGCCTTCGTAGATGAAATGCTGGACGCCCTCAATATGAATGGGCTGTTTAATGGCTCCATTGCTGTTGTTCAACCCATTCGGGAAGGCATGGTTTCTATGCTTAAGGAACAGGATGGACTGTATACGCTGTTGCTTCGAGGCTTGGAAAACGGGCAAACCATCAACAAAAAGCGCATTGTCACCAGCATCTCCGACTGTATCAATCCCTTTGAAGACTATGAGCCCTATGCCCGCTATGCTACGCTTTCCTCCCTACGGGTAATCGTATCCAACACCACCGAAGCTGGCATCACCTATGCCAAAGAGGACTATACACCTGGTGCTATGCAGAACACTTTCCCAGCTAAAATCACAGCCTTTTTATATGACCGCTATCAACACTTTCAAGGAGATGAGACCAAGACTCTGATTTTTATCCCCTGCGAGCTGATTGACTACAATGGAACCATGCTGAAGAAATATGTTCTACAATATGCAGAGGATTGGGATTTGGGGCCTGACTTCTGTGCGTGGGTGCAAAAAAATCACTTTACCAACACCCTGGTTGACCGGATTGTAACCGGCTACCCCAGGGACGAGGTGGAGGCTATGACACAAGAACTCGGCTATGTCGATAAACAGATCGTAGCGGGCGAAATCTTCCACTTTTGGGTTATCGAATGCGAAAAGGGCTTTGATAAGGAAGGTCTGTCCCGTGAGCTGCCATTCTGCCAACTGGGCTTAAACGTGGTTTGGACGGACGACGCTGGCCCCTACAAGCTACGGAAGGTTCGGATTCTCAACGGCTCCCATACTATGTCTGTTCTTGCGGCCTACCTTGCAGGGAAAAACACCGTGGGTGAAATGATGAAGGATGAGGCATTAAACAGATATCTGCGTAAGGGAATCTTTGAGGAGATTATCCCCACCTTAGATCTGCCGGAGGAGGAACTACTGGGTTTTGCCAATTCTGTTTTCGACCGTTTCTCCAATCCCTTCATTAAACATTACCTACTTAGCATTGCCCTCAACTCGGTTTCAAAGTTCAAAGTCCGGGTATTGCCCTCCATCTTGGAGTTTCAAAAGCGGAAGGGCAGCTTGCCTGACGTGTTGAGCTTTTCCTTGGCGGCATTGTTGGCCTTTTATAAGGGGACGGAAATCAAGGACAATGGCTTAATCGGAACCAGGGACGGGGAAGTGTTCCACATTAAAGATGAGCTTTCTGCTCTTGAACGCTTTGCTCAGGTATGGACGGACTACGAAGCAAAGCCAGAAGACAAGAAAGAAGAAGCCGTTGTTCAAGTGACGCAAACTCTTTTAGCAGATACAAGCCTTTGGGATCAGGATTTAAACCTGGTAGAGGGACTGACGGACAAGGTTTCTGGATATTTGAAGAACATACTGCAAGCAGGGGTTACTGAGGCTATCAAGGGCCTTTAATGCGAAAATACGCTTGTCATGGTCAACGGATGCTTCCTTCGATTTTCACGCATGGTGACGGGTGAAAACAGCCACGGGCTGTTGAAAGGAAAACAAAATGAAAACGCTTACGATACACGAGAATGACACTGTGGAAATTTTATTAGAAGATATGGAAACTGCAGAGGGGCGAATCCCCAAGGGACATAAGTTAGCAAGTCGCCCCATTCAAAAAGGTGAAAACGTTATAAAGTACGGTTATCCCATTGGTCATGCCACCTGCGACATTCCCCAGGGTGCCCATGTGCATATTCATAATATCAAGACCAATCTGGGGGAGATTCTGGAGTATACATACCAGCCAAATGTAGGTGCAGAACTCGGCAAGCAAGGTACGGACACAAGTTCAAGTTCAGGTACCATATCTACGCCCCCGGGTACGCATATAGAATCCAGTACAGAAGGCAACACGTACGAAGCCTTACCGACTTTCATGGGATATAGGCGTTCAGACGGTCGTGTAGGGGTTCGGAATGAAATCTGGATTGTCAACACGGTAGGCTGCGTCAATAAGCTGGCAGAAAACATTGCCCGTGAAGCGGAAAAAAGCTGTGCCTGTCCGGTTTTTGCCTACTCTCACCCCTTTGGCTGTTCTCAGATGGGAGAGGATCAGGAGAACACGCAAAAAATCCTGGCCGCCATGGTGAATCATCCCAATGCAGGCGGGGTTTTAGTATTGGGGCTTGGCTGCGAGAACAACAACGTTGCTGTTTTCAAAAAGGTACTAGGGGAATACGACCCTCGGCGGGTAAAATTCCTTATCGCCCAAGAAGCACAGGATGAAATGCAGGCGGCTCTGGATTTGATTGAGGAACTGAGCCAGTATGCGCTTACAGCTCAGCGAGAGGAAGTACCGCTTTCAGAGCTTTGCATTGGTCTTAAGTGCGGAGGCTCTGACGGGTTTTCGGGGATTACGGCCAATCCCTTGGTAGGACGGGTATCGGATCGGATCTGTGCTGCCGGAGGAACGGCGCTTTTAACCGAGGTACCCGAAATGTTTGGGGCGGAGACTATTTTAATGAACCGCTGCGTAAACGAAGGGGTATTCAAGCAGACTGTTGACTTAATCAACAACTTCAAGCAATACTTCACCAGGCACAATCAAGAAATCTACGAAAACCCCTCACCAGGGAACAAAGAGGGCGGCATATCCACTTTGGAGGACAAGAGTCTGGGCTGCACGCAAAAGGGCGGAACCAGCCTGGTGACAGGCGTTTACGGTTACGGGGAGCTATGCCAGACGAAAGGCCTGAATCTTGTCAACTCTCCTGGGAACGACATTGTAGCCATCACTGCGCTTATGGCTGCGGGTGCACAGATCATTTTATTCACCACCGGGCGAGGCACGCCGGTAGGCGCGCCAGTACCCACCCTCAAGATCGCCACCAACAGCGCCATATTCCACGCAAAGCCCAACTGGTTCGACTACAACACCGGCAATCTTTTAGAAGGCATGAGTTTTGAGGAAGCTGCAGAAGGCTTACTGGGGGTGATACTTGAGGTTGCCTCGGGCAAAGAAGCCAAGAACGAGCTACACGGGTACAGAGAAATATCCATCTTCAAAGACGGAGTAATTTTGTAAAAAAAAGACCGTGGGGCGAGGAAGGGAAAAAATTTTTAGACGGTTTTAAAAAATTTTACAATCCACGACCCACGGGTTTTAACTATATTAATGATATGTGTTATGTAAACGTTTATGAATGCTAATTTTTTGCTGAAAACTGAAGTGGCCAGAAAGCTTTACTTTGACCATGCGGCTAAAATGCCAATCTTTGACTTTCATTGTCACCTGAGTCCGCAGGTGGTTTATGAGAATAATCGCTTTAAGGATATTACCGAAGCTTGGCTGGGAGGCGACCATTATAAATGGCGGCTCATGCGCTCTGTTGGTATTGAGGAAAAGTATATTACCGGGGACGGTGATGGCCTGTCCAAGTTCAAGGCCTTTGCTAAAGCCCTTCGTTGCTCCATCGGTAACCCCCTGTATCATTGGGCCCACTTGGAGCTGCAACGTTACTTTGATATTTATGAGCCGTTGACTGAGGATAATGCTGAGGCCATTTATCATAAGGTCAATGCACTGCTGGCTGGCGAGGGCTTCCGCGTTCGGGACTTTATCAAAAAGTCCAAGGTCTCCATTATCTTCACGACCGACGACCCGTCGGATAGCCTTGAGTATCATATCAAGATCAAAGAAGATACTTCCTTTGAAACCAAACTAATCCCCGCCTTCCGGCCGGATAAGTGCCTTAATCTGAACGCTGACTTCCCAGCCTATATCCAAACCTTAGGCAAGGCTGCCGGAATGAGCATTGATTCCTTGCAGGATTTAAAGGAAGCCTTGCTGAAGCGCATTGACTTTTTCCATTCTCTTGGCTGTAGGGCTTCCGATCATGCCTTTGTGTATATTCCTTTTGTAAAGGGTATGGAGGATGAGGTGGCCGCTGTATTCAAGAAAGCGCTGAAAGCGGAACCCGTTTCAGCCTCCGAAACAGATCTCTATAAGACCTACCTGATGCGCTTCTTGGCTGCTGAGTATCAGAAACGGGATTGGGCTATGGAAATCCATTACGGCGTGCTGCGGAACAACAACGGGAGAATGTTTCAGAAGCTGGGCCCGGATACCGGCTATGACACCATAGCAGACGGCCCCAACGCCCAGAATCTCTCACAGCTTTTGAATGCCATGGAGGAGACAGGCAGCCTGCCTAAGACCATCCTTTTCAACGCAAACCCCGTGGACAACTACCTTCTGGCTTCTATGGCCGGCTGTTTCCAGAGTGCGGAGGCGCAATGCAAGATACAGCTAGGTACCGCCTGGTGGTTTAACGACCATATAGACGGCATGGAAGCCCAGATGAAAGCCCTAGCCAACGATTCCACCCTAGGCCGCTTTATCGGAATGTTGACCGATTCCCGAAGCTTCCTTTCTTACCCCCGGCATGAGTATTTCAGGCGCATTCTCTGCAATCTCCTTGGCACCTGGATTGAGGAAGGCCATTATCCCAATGACAAATTTGTGGGCCAAATGGTGGAGGACATCTGCTACAACAACGCCATTCGCTATTTCGGACAGTAGAAAAATTTTGGTAAAATTG
>CAZSXS010000024.1:0-44230 GCA_964611385.1 uncultured Defluviitaleaceae bacterium | reverse complement strand
CTTCTTTCTGCACTTTGAAGTTTTCCTTTTTACACCACTTGACAAGACGCTATCAATGATTAGATTTTGGGACAGTCGATTCTGTATTTTTATGATCCTTTGCAGCGTAAGTCCCTGTTACAGAAAAGCCACACAGGAAAACAAGAGCAACTAGAAACATAGCGCATCTTAGCATTGTCGATTTCTTTTTAAATCCCATAATTGAATCCAACCTTTCTTTGATAAACGTTTTACCTTCATTCAGAGATAAAGAAGCAAGGGCTTGATTATAATTTCCAAGCATAAAAGCAGTGAGCAAGGTATTCCCATAAGACCTCTGCTCTTGTGCATTAAATTTTGCTATCACAGCTTCGTCACAAGAGAGCTCGCAAGCATGGTTAACCTCACGCCCCATGAAATGAACAAGCGGATTAAACCAGTGCAAGCAGATAACCAATTGAACAAGCCATTTGTAAAACATATCCAACCGTTTGTAATGCATTAGCTCGTGAAGTATGGTATTTCTAAAATCCACTTCAGAAAGTGCAGTGCTAGGCAGGATAATACAAGGTCTAAAAAATCCAATAAGTAATGGTGATGAAATCAAGGTGTTGGTATAAAGCTCCACTGCACAGTTTATTTTTTCCTGTTCCAAGAGTTTACCAAACAACTCCAATTGCTCTATATCTGATACTTCACTGCGCCCAGCCTTGACATAGCGAATAAAACTTTGGTAAATTGTAACCTTACGAATCAAGAAAACAATTGCAAGCACAAGCCATATCGAACATGCATTTGATAAAAGCAATACAGAGATTTCACTGAGCAGATATGTTATTGATGCAGCTTGTGTCTTAGGCACGAGAACATGATCGCTTCGCTCGTTTGCGTTGCTAGGTGAAATCAATATCGTATCTGAAGCTGACTTATGATTTACCGTATGGGGTAAGGATTCAATTGCTACTTGCTGTTGGTAACGAGTCGCAATTGAGCTTTCTATTCCTTCAAACACTCTTCCGAAGAGGCTTAATTCGAGAGAAAAAGGTAATAACAGTCTGGCAATAACCACGAGCCAAATATAATACTGCCAGATCTTTCCGAACCTATCCCGAACAATGGGCTTCAAAAGAAAAAGAGCGACAATAAAAAAAGATCCAGAAAGCGATAAAAATAACATAGTAGCCAAAAGTTCATTCACCGCCTATCATCTCCTTCCATTCCGATGGTCTTTAAAAATTTAAACGTACTGTCCGTCCGTATGCAAGTCTCATGATAATACGCCAATAGTTTATTCACTGCCTTTCATCTCCTTCCATTCCGATAGTCTTTTAAGAATTTAAGCGTACTGTCCGTACACCAACTTAAATGATAACACCCTGTAATCATATTGTCAATGTTTGCAATGAGTTTCCAATGAATTGCCAAGCCTATAACAAAAAAGTATCTCCATGCGTTAGAGCTTCTTTTACAAAGCAAATAAATTTATCCTTGACTAAATATGAAAAAAGTTATAAACTATCATAAATTTTTAGTGCAGTAATTTTTGCTGCCTTGGTGATTTTTGTGAAAATAGGTGAATAGTATGAATAAAACAAAGAATAAATCCAAGAAAATCAACAATAAAGTCGAAAAAACCATCGTTTTAACTGGCGGAGGATCTGCGGGTCATGTCACACCAAACTTGGCCATTTTGCCGCGGTTAAAGGAGGAAGGCTTTACGGTGAAATATATTGGAGGTAATGGGATTGAGAAGGAACTGGTGGAAAAAGCTGGTATTCCTTTTCATACGATATCGGCCGGCAAGTTGCGGCGTTATTTCGATGTGAAAAATTTTACCGATACATACAAAGTCATCAAAGGTATGGGTGAGGCTTATTCTGCCCTCAAAACAATCAAGCCCAGTTTGGTTTTTTCCAAAGGCGGCTTTGTGTCGGTGCCTGTGGTCATTGCGGCCAGGCTTTTGAACATTCCTGTTATCATTCATGAGGCGGACCTTACCCCAGGTCTTGCTAATAAAATTTCATCCCCCTTCGCCAATAAAATCTGTGTCTCCTTCCCTGAAACGCTGGAAAAGATCCCTAAGGCCAAGGCACAGCTTACCGGCTTGCCCATCCGGCAGTTTATTTTAAACGGAGACCGGCAGAAGGGCCTGCGGTATTGCGGCTTTGACGGCAAAAAGCCAGTCTTGCTGGTTTTTGGAGGAAGCCTTGGCTCTGCCAAGATCAATGATTGTATCCGTTCTTCTTTGGTTAAACTAACCAAATGCTATTGCGTCGCCCATATTTGTGGAAAAGGAAAGACGGTGGATACTGGAAGCTTTGATGCTCATATGGCTGCCAGTTATAAACAATTTGAGTATGTAGACAAGGAACTGGCCGACTTGTTTGCCATGGCTGATGTTGTAATCTCCAGGGCGGGCGCAAATTCAATTTTTGAACTTTTGGCCTTAAAAAAACCTCATATCTTAATCCCCTTGCCCAAAACTTCCACAAGCCGGGGCGACCAAATTCTGAATGCAAATTCCTTTAAACAGCAAGGCTTTAGTAAGATACTCTATGAGGATAGCATCAGCCCAGAAAGTATCTTTGTGGAAGTTGCTGATTTGATCAGCAACAAGGAAAGTTATATCGAAAAGATGAAAAGCGGACTTGGGAACAACAGTATAGAAGAAATCGTAAAATTGATTAAAGAAATGGCATAATAAAACCCCCTACCGGGATCCCGGCAGGGGGTTTTATTATGCCTTACGCCATCTTTTCAACATAGGGAAATAGTTTTTCATTTGATTTCGTGCAGCCTCGGCAGTCATTTCCTTGTTAGCTTCCACCACATGTGGCACGCAGACTTCAATCATTTCATCCATAGATCCCTCAAAGGTAAAGGCACCGTTTTCAAAACAGTACTTACAATAATCTTGGCTTTTCTTTCCGTCCTTCTCCATGCCGTACATGGCATCGGTATCTCCCATTGGCATTCCACAGCTCTGACAGTACTTGTCTTCCATTTTTCATTCCTCCTGAAATTTGTCTTAGATTTTTCAACCCTTATGCTTTCAGTGTACCATGTCTAACTTGACAACTGCCTGTCAGATTCATTATCGTCAGAAAAATTTTTGTCTATACTTTCCTTGTTTACTTACTTGATTCTTACCGTCTCGCCATGATTGATATAAGTCTTTGATCCGCCCACTAAGAGCCAAATGTCTGTCGCTGTTGGGTTATGGATGATTTTTCCGTCAACGGAGAAGCGCAAGCTTTTAAGCGCCTGGCAATAGTCCACGATTTCAATATTCGTGGCATACCAAATATCATCTCGTCCACCAATAAGCTTCCCGAATTCCTCCATCAAGCTCCAGTTATTATTATTGTGAAACTCATAACTATGGCCCCATACATAAAACAAAAGGGGGCTGTTTTTCGCTTCCTGGCAAATAAATTGCTCAGCGACTTTTAAAAGATCTTGTTTGTGATGACAGGTGGGATTCCATTTCAAAAAGTTATCCGGCATAGCGAAGCCGTTTGTGCAAGCCGTCGTGCGGGAATACACAATCCCCGCAGCCCGCAGGCAAGGAATTGTCTCTTCGCTGTATGTACCGTAGGGGTAAGACATCCCCCGCACGGGATATCCGGCCAAAGCCTCCAAAGCAGCCCTATCCTCCAAAATCTCATAAGTAACCATTTCATTTGGTAAATCATTCAAAAAAGGATGGGTCTTTGTATGAACAGAAATCTCATGGCCCTTAAAAAGACCCTGCACTTCGGCCTTGGTAATATAATTGGTCGTATCAAAAAAACCGGAGTTTAAATGAAAGCTGCCTTTCAGACCATGGGTATTGAAAATATCCACAAGCCTTCGGTCGTGAATGGTTCCATCATCATAGCTTAAGGTCAGGGCTTTCTTTTTTCCACCGGGAAACAGATGGTTGATTTTCATGTGTACCTCCATGTATGCTTTGCAAAAGGAGCCTAACTTTATCTTAAACCGTCGGTACTTTTATTTTCTTGGAGAACACGATACCAATAACCGAAGGCCCAATGTGGGTTCCGATGGTCACACCTACGGTATACGGCATACCAGAAACAACAAGCTGATGCTTTTGCTCCAGGAGCTCTTTAAGCTCCAGCGCTTCTGGCATGGCCGCCGAGTGAATGACATAGACTGTATACTCATCAGGTCTTCCGTCAATATCCTTCAGAAAGCAGTTGACCACTTCGGCAATGGCCTTTTTACGGCCTCGTATTTTTGAGAAAGGATGCAACTCTCCTTCATAAAAATAAATAATCGGCTTAATATTTAGCAACGTTCCGGCAAAACCTGAAACCTTCCCGATGCGCCCGCCTCGTACCAAATAATCCAAGGAGTCCACTGTAAACACAATTTTGGTGTTACTGCGGATGGGGTCAAGAGCTTCCACGGCTTGTTCCATAGAACAGCCCATATCACGCAGCTTAGCGGCTTCCAGTACATAGAGGCCCTGCGCAAAGGTACAGAGCTTGGAATCCACCACGCAAACCTTGCGACCGGGAAACTCCTCTTCGATCTGCGCCTTGGCGTTCACTGCGCTTTGAATAGAGCCGCTAAACTTACTGGTCAGGCAAACGCATAAAATATCGGTATTATGGGCGGAGATTAAAGCCCGAAACTGATCCAAGTAATCTTGGATGGTGGGCAAGGACGTTTTCGGATAAACGGTTTGTGTCTGTAAGGTATGATAAAAATCATCAATTTTCAGCTCGACGCCTTCCTTGAGATAATCCTTATCATTAGTTGTAGAATAAAAAGGCACGATATGAACCTTGCATTGACTGGCAAGCTCCTCTGGGAGATCACAGGAGCTATCGGATACAATTTGAAATTTTGCCATAATTAACCTCCATTAGTTGCCCCGAAGTCGCTCCTTCAAGGCTGCCAGTTCATCTTCGGCCTTATTCGCTGACGAAAGGCTATCATATTTTGACGTATCAGGCAGGTCACTATCCGGCGTATTCAGGGCTTGTTTGGCTTTGGCTTCGTCCAGCATACGGTTTGCCTTTTCTTCCATACGATCAAAGCTACTTAAGCTAGCAGAAGAGTTTGAGACAGAAGAGTTCAACTTATTCATTTTCTCTTGGGCATGGGCCTGCGCAACCTTGACCTTAATGGCATTTTTACGCTCATTCAATTCGCCGATTTGGCCCTGCAATTTATCATGCATTTGGCGCATTTTCTCAGAATTTTCACAGGCCAGGCGGTAACCTTCCTCAAGCTCGTCAAGTCTAGCACACTGGCGATTCTTTTCCTCCAAGAACTTCAAAGCATCCTGGTCATTACCGGCCATGACGGCCTTTTCAGCATAAGACTCAAAGCGTTTACTTTCTTCCTTTACCTTATCCAGCTCCCGTTTGGCTCTATACTCCTCAGCCATAACAGCAGCCGTTTGAGAGCGCACATCGCCCAATTCCGAGTTCAAGTCCCGCAAAATCTGGTCAATCATTTTAGCGGGGTCCTCCATTTTATCCAACAGGGCATTCACATTTGACGACATAATGGACGCAAATCGATTTAAAATTCCCATAATTACACCTCCTAAAAATAGTTAAGACCGTGGGGGAAGGAAGGGAAAAACTTTTTCAAACGGCGAAAAAGTTTTTCCCTTCCTTCCCCCACACCCCCTTCCATCCCTTTTCAAAAAGCCAGGCATTGGGTGGGAAAGTACTTAGCATATGGTTCCCTTTGCTAAAGTATAAAGCACCTGCCCTTTTACTTTTTTTCCGATAAAGGGACTGTTTTTGCTTTTCGACTTAAATTGCTCTGCCTGGATCGTGTATTCCTTGTTGGGGTCAAGGATTGTGAGGTCTGCGGATTTACCTTTTGCGATTCCTCTGTCAAGGCCCAAAATTCGTGCGGGCTGATTGCTTAACTTCTCCACCAGCTCAGAGGGGCTTAAGACTCCGTCGGATACCAAAGCTAATGACAAAGGGAAGGCAGTTTCCAAGCCGATGATGCCGTTTGCCGCGCTTACAAAGGAGCTTTTTTCAGATTCGGCATGGGGGGCATGGTCGGTGGCAATGCAGTCTATGGTACCATCTTTCAAAGCTGCCCGGATGGCCTCCATATCTGCCTTGGAACGTAGCGGTGGGCTCATTTTGAAGTTAGCGCTATTCACGTCAATGTCCGTGTCGCAAAGGCTAAAGTGATGGGGAGTGGCCTCGGCGGTGATGATTGCTTGGCTGTCTGCTTGGTTGCTTACCTGGGAATCTGCTTTGATGGTTACTTGAGTGTCCACGTTGGCGCTTGCTTGCAAGGCTGCCTTCGCTTGGGCAATCACGGCTACGCTTTCCTTTGTACTCACATGACAAATATGTAGCCTGGCTCCGGTTTCCATAGCCAAGCGGATGTCCCTGGCTACGTAGTCACTTTCTGACTGGTTGTTGATCCCTGGTAAACCGTGTTTTTCTGAAACTTCTCCTGCATTTATTACGCCGCCATTCACCAGTTTTAAATTTTCACAATGAGAAAAGACAGGGAGATTCCATTCCTTTGCTTTCAAAAAAGCCTGCCGCAGAAGGTCTTCATCGTCCACACTTTTTCCATCGTCACTGATTGCACAAACTCCGGCTCTAGCCAGATCATCTATATCCGATAGTTCCTTGCCCATAAGGCCTTTTGTAATACTCCCGATGGCTAGCACATTCACCGGAGCGGTCTTAGCCTTATCCAAAACAGATTGAACAACCTGGGCCTGGTCGGCCACTGGCTTTGTGTTAGGCATGGCGCAGACGGTGGTAAAGCCTCCAGCTGCAGCCGCAGCCGTTCCCGTGTGGATGTCTTCTTTATATTCAAAGCCTGGATCCCGCAAATGAACATGAAGGTCGATAAACCCCGGAACCACCCAAAGGCCTGTTGCATCAATGATCTGATCAATGGGTAGCCTGTTTTTTTCAGTGAGGGCTTCTTGCGCTTCGCCTTGATTCTGTCCTTCGCCTTGTACTTGTCCTTCTCCTATACAATCATCCAGCCTTTGCCCTTCCGTCTGAAAGACCTCTTCAATGACTCCGTCTTGTATCAAGAGATCCGCAGTACCATTCAAGTGGTGACTGGGGTCAAGAACAAGCCCGTTTTTAATTAGAATTCTCATAGTTGCTCCGTTCTATATCTATTCATGAATCACATGCAGATTGCGCCAAATATACTCTACTCCTGAAACAACAGCTAAGACTGTAGCAAGGATGGTCAGGGCTGTTGTCACATACGTATTGTAAGTCCACTGGAGATCCAGCAGAATATAAATAATCAGCAGCATTTGCGAGATGGTTTTATATTTTGCTAGGTTTGCGGCGGCAATAACAATGTTTTTCTCTAGGGCCAGCAACCGAACGCCCGTGATGAGAAACTCTCGTGCCACAATGATGATTACAACCCAAGCTGGAAGCTTTGCCAAGCCAACAAAAGCAATGAGAGCTGAATTAACCAAGAGCTTGTCCGCTAAGGGATCCATAAGCTTGCCAAAATTCGTGATAAGATTCCTGCTTCGGGCGATATAACCGTCCAAGGCATCCGTCAAAGAGGCAATGGCAAAGATAGAGACGGAAAGCACAACAGTGTAGCCCCCAAACCATTCCGTCAATAGAACCAGTAAAAAGACTGGGATAAGACAGATTCGAAACATGGTTATTTTATTTGGTAGATTCATAAATACCCTCCATCGTTGGCATTGCAGTTAAGTTATCCATTTTTTTATAAAATTATCCTCAAATTCTGCCTCTGTAACCGTGAATATGTCCTTCAAGTACATTTTTTTCAATCTCTTTAATGAAAAGCGGATAAAGTGATCGTTTGCCTTCCTTATAAAATAGCTCTTTATTCTTTCTCTGGATGGCGAGACCTGAATTTCATTTATTTCCTTGTCTGACAGTAGATTGTCTGCTTCATTGTAGACCAATATGTAACTGATATGTTGCCGGGTATAGGAGATTCCTTGATTGATCATGTCTGTAAAAAGCAGTAGCTTGTCCAATATCTTGATTTGAACAGCCTGTATTTCGGAACGTAGATTTCCGGTTTTGAATTCGATAAAATAGATCTCCCCATCATTACTGATGTACAGGGCATCGTTTGATTTTGGCATTTTCGGCATAGATAAGGATTGGATGTATCTGTCCTTTGCCGCGTCGAAGTTGATTACTTCCAATAGAGACTCCGTCATATAGAATTCTGTTTCGTCCTGGATGCCCTTTGAGGTTTCTCTTAAAGGGCATCGGAGATCCTTAAAAAGGTCTAAGCTTTTTAAATCAATCCTATTCATATCACACATCCTCTAACTCTTGCAGAGGTCTTGCAAGCTTTTCATAGATCGTTTCGAGCTTGTCCGTTACATCCTGAAAGACAGAGTCCCCATTGCAAACGTCTGCCAGATAGTATTTACACTTGTTAGCGATGTTATGTTTCCGTGAAAAAACTTCTATTGCATTCAAAAAATAAGGGCTATGGGTGTTCATTAGGATATACATATCAAACTCTTTTTGAATCAGCACAATGATCTCCGCAAACAAGAGCTGCCACTCAGGGTGCAAATGAATTTCAGGCTCATCCAATATCAGTACGCCGTTTTCCTCCAAGCAGCCGTTTTGCAGCAAGGTCTTGATGATCGCAAAGGTTTTCATCCCTGTGGAAACATTAGCGATATCAATTAGGATTCCGGACTTTTCTTTATAGGCAAAGGAACGACTACTCTTGCTGACCATCTCTCCTGAGCAGACCGTATTCATTTTTTTGTACACCGCTTCTAACTTTTTAGTCGCGATAATTTCGTCCAAGGCTTCTTTCACGGGTGAGACCTTTTCCGGATTATACAAACAATTCCGTAAATGCTCCCTATGGGAATAGATATTTGTATTTTGCTGCATGAGCGTTAAGGAATAGTGTATATCATCCAAGGCATAGGGATCGTCGATATAAATCGCTTCTGTAGTCACATGGACAGGCTTTGAGGTAGCAAGGCTTTCATTATTTTTAACGCTAATCTTTGCTTGTGAATCCGCCAGTTTTAGGCCGATCACACTTTCCTGATCAGGATGATTCAAATTATTCAGCTGCAAATTAAATTCTGCTTGCATCTTTTGTTTTAAGATCGTAAGAAAGAGTTCTTCATCTGAAATGTTTAATATGCTGAGGATGTTTTCGGTAATCCGGTCTAATTTTGCTTTATATAAAGAGATAACAAAGGAAGGAGAGATACGGATGAGAAAAGTTCTTAAGTCTGATTGAAGTAAAGAAACGTCTTTCTTGTATACCTCCTGGTTTTCCATAATGGCGATCGCTATCTCGCTTGATGCAAAAAGCTTCTGCTCGTCCAAGCCCTTGAATGTCTTATCGATTACCCTGCTGATATAAGAAACCCTTTCGGCTTTGTTTTGCTTATCCAATTGATAAAAGCTGTTAAAAAGGCAATACAATGCCTTTCCTATCGTACTTTTACCGGAATTGTTTTCACCGGCTACAATGGTAATTCCCTTCATCTCAATAAGAGCTTCTTTAATCATGCCAACATTCTTAATACTTAATTCCATAATGCCCCCTCCATAGCCAACGCTCACAAAAATACTGCCCAATCATGGTGACATTAAACTTCTGGTTCGCAAATCTCCCCCTCTAGGTCATACTCTGATGCTTTCTTGATCCGCACATAGACAAAGTCTCCAGAAATGATCTCTGTCGGAAAACTTCCAGCTGAGCTGCCTTCTGACAAGCACTCAGCGGAAAAATCCGCTTCATCTGAGTCCATCTTCGGCTTAAAGAACACAAGGCCGTCCACCTCATGTGTATCCATGTAAGAGCGTCCGCAGTAGATATCTTCCTGGGGCAGATAGCCCTCGGTCATAACCTTCAGTACGGTTCCGATCTTTTGCTGGTTCTTCTTTTTGGAGATGCTTTGTTGCAGCTTCATCAGCTTGTTCAGGCGTTCTTTCTTAATCTTTGCAGACACTTGCCTGGGCATTTTGGCCGCTGGCGTTCCTTCCTCACGAGAGTAAGCAAAGGCTCCCATGCGCTCAAATTCCATTTGCTCTACAAAGTCGCAAAGCTCCTGGAACTGCTCCTCAGTCTCCCCTGGGAAGCCGACTATCAAAGTCGTTCGAATGGAAATGCCTGGTACCTGCTGCCGTAGCTTTTGAATCAACTCCACCAAGCCTGCCTTGGTGCCTGTTCGTTTCATGGCTCGAAGAATCCCATCACTACAGTGTTGAATGGGCATATCCAGATAGTTGCAGACCTTTTCGTTGCTTGCCATCACTTGAATGAGTTCATCAGTTATATGCTCGGGGTAGGCATACAGGATACGGATCCATTCGATTCCCTCGATTTTGGACAGCTCCGTAACCAAGGTGGCCAGGTCAGGGATTTCCTTGGAATCTTTCCCATACAGGGCCGTATCCTGAGCCACCAGAATCAATTCTTTAACGCCTTTCTTTGCCAGAAGCTCTGCTTCCCGGCGTAGGCTTTGCAGACTACGGCTTTTGTAAGGGCCGCGGATCTTTGGAATGGTGCAATAGGTGCAATGGTTGTCACAGCCTTCTGCAATCTTGAGGTAGGCAAAATGAGAGGGCGTACTCAGCACCCGCAGCTCGGCAAGCGTCTCGTCGGTTTCGGCTTGGTCGGAAATAAGGGTAATGCACTCTTCTTTTTTCCCAGTATTCTTGGACTTACCGATCTCGTCAATCACGCGCCCAATGGCTCCGTAATCCTTTGGCCCCACAATGGCGTCCACTTCTGGCAGCTCTTTCAGAATATCTTCCTTGTACCGCTTTACCATACAGCCGGTTACAATCAGACCCTTACTTGGGTCTTCTTTCTTATACTCCGCAAGGCGCAAAACGGTATCAATACTTTCCTTTGTTGCGTCCATAATAAACCCACAGGTGTTAATCACAAACACGTCTGCGGACTCTTCTTCCGATGTAATTTCATGCCCGGCCTGCTTCAGAATGCCCAGCATAATTTCACTGTCAACCAAATTCTTATCGCAGCCCAGGCTCACAAAATGTATCTTCAATTTTTTCCTTCTTCCAATTTAGTCTGAATTCAAAGGTACGCCTTAGCTCAGTCCCTTAATATTTCCGTCTCCATCAATGTCCATATTTACAGCAGCGGGCACCTTAGGTAAGCCTGGCATGGTCATGATATCACCTGTCAGTAAAACCACAAAGCCTGCTCCAGCCAGAAGCCTAGCTTCTCTGACGTTTACTACGAAGTCCGTAGGCCGTCCCAGCAGAGCCGGATTGTCGGATAGGCTGTATTGGGTTTTGGCTATGCATACAGGCAACTTGCCATAGCCCAGCTTTTGAATCTGCTTGATGTCCTTCTTGGCCTTGGCCGAAAATTCAACAGCCTTTGCACCATAAATCTCCTTGGCTATGATCTCGGTCTTTTCTTGGATACTGCTATCCAAATCGTAGAGGAACTTGAACTGATTCTCGGATTCCAGCGCCAAAAGCACGCTGTTGGCTAATTCTAAGCCGCCTTGACCGCCCTTTTCAAACACTCTGGAAATTGCAAACTCAGCCCCAGCTTCCTTGCATTTTTCTTTCAGGAAGTTTAGCTCTGCTTCTGTGTCTGAAGGGAACACATTGATGGCAACCACGAAGGGCAGACCGTATTTCTTAATGTTCTCCATATGCTTAGCCAGATTGACAAAGCCCTTTTGTAAGGCGTTCAGGTTCTCTGCGGAAAGATCGTTCTTGCTGACCCCACCATTGTATTTTAAAGCCCTAACCGTGGCCACAATGACAACGGCATTGGGCTTTAATCCAGCCACTCGGCACTTGATATCCAAGAACTTCTCAGCACCCAAGTCCGCTCCGAAGCCCGCCTCTGTTACCACAATCTCCCCATATTGAAGAGCGGTTTTGGTAGCCTTGACGGAGTTACAGCCATGGGCAATGTTAGCAAAGGGGCCGCCGTGAATAATGGCAGGTGTATGCTCAAGGGTTTGCACCAGATTGGGCTTAATAGCATCCTTTAACAAAACAGTCATTGCACCCTCGGCCTTCAGATCTCCGGCTGTTACTGGCTCGCCCTTGGTATTATAGGCAACGATAATTTTCTTAAGTCGTTCCTTTAAATCCTCTAGGTCGTCGGCCAGGCACAGAATGGCCATGATCTCCGAAGCCACAGTAATGATAAACTTATCCTGCCGCACGGTTCCGTTTCCGCTTCCCAGGCCGATGACGATTTCCCTTAAGGAACGGTCATTCATGTCTAAGACTCTAGGCCAGAGGATGTTATTGAGGTCAATATTGAGCTCGTTCCCCTGATGGATAGAATTATCTATCATGGCAGAGAGCAGATTATGTGCGCAGGTGATGGCGTGGAAGTCACCTGTAAAGTGCAGGTTGATATCCTCCATAGGCACAACCTGAGCGTAACCACCGCCAGCGGCTCCACCCTTCACGCCCATACAAGGGCCGAGGGAAGGCTCCCGAAGGGCAACCACTGTTTTTTTGCCCAGCTTATTGAGGGCCTGGGCCAGGCCGATGGTGGTGGTGGTTTTGCCTTCCCCGGCTGGGGTGGGATTGATGGCTGTCACCAGCACAAGCTTTCCTTCGGGCTTGGCATGAAGGCCTTTGCCGTTTTTATGATCTTTCAGTTTTGCCTTATAATCTCCGTACAATTCAAGATTTTGAATCCCGAAACGTTCGGCTACTTCCTTAATTGGCATCAAGGGTTTCTCGTGAGCAATTTCAATATCAGTTTTCATTTTTAACCTCCATATTTATTTAAATTTATTTTTCTTGATTGTCAAAATGACGTGACAAAGTACAGCAAGCAAGGGAAAGATTGTAGCGATCAGGATTCCGGCTCGTATACCGATTTGTTCTTGGGTAAAGCTGCTGAACTGAGACAGCTCGGTCAATGGCTTGAAAATGCCGAGGTTTTGGCCACGGTTAACAAAGTCTACCACTTGACCTGTCAGCCAGGGGCCAAAGGCTGCTCCGATGTCACCGGCGGCGGCTAGGATGGCAAACATCCAGGCTCCGGCCAAGGGGTATTTTTCTGAGGAAATGATCAGGGTGCCCGGCCATAGAAGGCTGGATGTTAAGCCGGTGAGTGCGCAGGCAAAGAGATTCAGGGCATTGTTGGTTGAGAAGGAAACGGTCAGGTAGCAGAGAACAGAAACGGCAGAGCCTATGATGAGTACCTTGTTGATATTGATTTTGTTCCCGAACATCCCGTACAAAACCCGGCCGAGGCCCAGCATAACCGCAAAGCCGCACATCCCCAGCAAATCCCCCGTCAGCTTTGGAAGCATCAGAGCCTTTTCTGTAAAGGCCGAGGCCCATTGATTCATAGTAACCTCTGTTCCAGCCCCCAAAAAGATCGCCGCACAGGCAAAGAGGAAAAAGGGATTGAAGAGTAAATCCTTCATGTTCTGACGAAGTTCTTCTGGAATGGTTTTTGGGAAGGGCGAAAGGAAAAAGAGGATAAAATCCGCTACAGGCACCAAGGCCCAAAACAAAACAATCCATTGCCAGTTTTTCGATCCAAAGAAGTAGAGAAAAAGTGTCGTTACAATGATGGTGACGCTTTGGCCCCAAGCATAGAAGGAATGCATCAGGCTCATAGCAGGGCCTTTATCCTCATAGGGGATCGCATTAATCAAAGGGCTTAAGATGACCTCCAGAAGACCGCTGGAAGCGGCAAAGACGATAGTGGCAAGCAGGATGCCGATAAAAACATTTGAAAACAGCAACGGCGCCAACACAAAGAGCAAAAGCCCCACAAAGGCGCAGGCAACGGTTGGCAGAAGTAAGCGTCTGAAGCCGATTTTATCAATCATTCCGCTGAAAATAATGTCCGAAGCAACCTGTGTTGAAAAATTGACCCCTGCCAAAATCCCCAGATGCACATAGCTTAAGCCGTATAGGCTCATCAAAGGAATAAACAGGATAGGGGTCAGGTTGGTGATAATGGCTTGAACAAAAATGCCCATGAAGCAGGCAATTTCCGTTCGCTTGTATTGATTTTTCATTCTAGTCTCCCCAAGATTTAATTAGGACTTTTCGAGGCTTGGATCCGTCCTCAGGCCCGATGATGCGGCGCAGTTCCATATCCTCTATCATGCGGGAGGCTCGGTTATAGCCGATCCGAAATTGTCTTTGCAGCATGGAAGCGGAAGCCCGCTCCTTTGTAATGACAAAGCGCACCGCCTCGTCAAAAAACTCATCTACCTCGCCCTCCTGTTCGATGGTAACATTAGCGGAAGTGATGTCTTCAATCATATTGAGGTCGTAACTGCTCCAGTGACTCTTTTTCAGGAAGTTGACAATGGCTTCCACTTCCTTGTCACTGATAAAAGCGCCCTGAATGCGCCTGGGCTTCCCTATCCCCACGGGACTAAAGAGCATGTCGCCCTTTCCTAAGAGCTTTTCTGCACCAATCATGTCCAAAATGGTTCGGGAGTCCGTGCCGGAGGAAACCGCAAAGGCCAGTCGGGAAGGCACATTGGCCTTGATCAGGCCGGTAATGACATCCACCGAGGGTCTTTGGGTTGCAATGATTAGATGCAGTCCGGCGGCTCTGGCCATTTGAGCAAGACGGCAGATCGCGTCCTCCACCTCACCTGGGGCAGCCATCATTAAGTCAGCCAACTCGTCGATGATAATGACGATGTGTGGAAGGGGTTCCTTTTCGTTCTCCGCCCGCAGGGCATTGTAGCTTTTCAGATCCCGGACGGCAGTTTCGGCAAAAAGGTTGTATCGCCGTATCATTTCCTTTACCGCCCAGTTCAAGGCACCGGCGGCCTTCTTGGGGTCTGTGACCACAGGAATCAAAAGATGGGGGATACCGTTGTATACGCTCAACTCCACCACCTTGGGGTCTATCATCAGCAGCTTGACCTCGTCGGGTCTGGCCTTGTACAGAATGCCCGTGATCAAGGTGTTAATACAGACGCTTTTCCCCGAACCTGTCGCCCCTGCGATCAAAAGGTGCGGCATTTTGGCAATGTCCGTTACCACCGTGTCACCAGAGATATCCTTACCCAAGGGGAAGGACAACTTGGAGGGGAAGGATAGAAATTCATCGTCGTCGATAACCTCCCGCAGATAAACCGGCATAACCTCCTTGTTGGGAATTTCGATCCCGACAGCCGCCTTACCTGGGATGGGGGCCTCAATGCGGATTCCCATAGCTGCCAGATTCAAAGCCAGGTCGTCAGCAAGTCCGGAAATCCGGCTGACCTTAACGCCCTTGCCCGGCTCCACCTCGTAGCGGGTTACGGTTGGCCCGCTGTTGACCTCGATCACCTTGGCTTCTACACCAAAACTTTCCAGGGTTTCTTCCAGCTTGCGGGAGTTTTCCATGATCAAGGCTTTGGTGTCTGAGGAAGGCTCATAGGGATTTTCTTTCAGCAGATCTATTGGAGGAAATTCGTATTCTTCAACGGCTTTCAGATAATCAGCGTAAGCTTCCTCTTCATCATACTCGTCTTCATATTCATCTACAAAGTCTTCCTCTAAATCGTCCTCGTCCTCATAGATCTTCTCGTGCAGCTCGTCTACCTCGTCATACCCAGGGTCATCGAACTCGTCATCGTATTCTTTGTCATCCTCTGTATCTTCGTCCCAGGTTTCAAAATCATCGACTTCATCTTCTGGATTCCGGAGACGACGGTAACGATCGGGAAACGGCAACGGAGGCTTCGGCCCCATTCCGGCTCTGTTGGGGACTGTATCATACGCGTCCTCGTCTTCCTCTTCTTCCCATTCTGGGTCCTCCTCTTCCCCATCAGTAAGATGAACCCGGCTGTAGCGTCCTACATCGAAGCTTTGCCTGGTAACCTGGAAGGGTAGGACTTTTCCGTCTTCGCCGACAAATTCAGTAAGCTCTTGATCTTCATCGACATCTTCTGCCTCACTTCGCCTTGTCGGTTCATCCTTATGTACTGTATCTGGATATTCAGCGTCCTTGAAATCGAGGTCTTTTGTAACCTCTTTATTGCGATGAAGCTCGCCAGCTGACTCATTTACATCCTTATCCGCATCTAACTGATTGATATCCTTTGTATCCTTCAAAGCCTTGGCAGAGGCCCTACTTTTGCCCCCTGGAATGGCCTTATCGTAGGAGCTTTCCTTTCCACCCCTTATTTCTTCGTTAATTAGAAGGACTCTTTTGGACTCTTGTTCTGGCTTTCGTTCTTCAATGATAAAGGTGCCTGCTTTTTTACTTCGTTTGTCAAAGGGTCGGTCAGATAGGGATCGATCAGGAGACTTTGGTATATTTCTTGGCAGAGGTTTTTCAATCGGAATGGCGATCGGCGGTACTTCTGGTTTGATTTTCTTTACCCGCTCCAGCACATTGATTTTCTTCGCTTCTTCCCTTTCTTCATCCCAGCGATCTTTGAATCCCCCTATCTTTTCCTTGCAAAAATCATAGCCTCTTATGACAAAGGCAAAAAAGGAACGCCCGGTTACTAAGGTTAAAGAAATGACCGCTGTTGCAAAGAGCAAGGTGTAGGAGCCCGGCTTTCCGATCAAATTAATAAAAAAATCTGCGAAAACCGAGCCAACAAGGCCACCGTTTCGGAAGGAGCCGTTCAAGTAACCAGCAGCTAAATAGTCTACAAATTTATTGTAGGTAACATCGCTTTTATAGCTCAGAATGCTGGCTATACTAATAAAGCTTAAAAACAATAGAATACCGAAAACAATTTTGAACAGGGGAAATTTTTTTACTTTCTTTAATAGGATATAAACACTTAGAGCAGAGGAGATCAAAGGGAGAATATAAGCCCCGATCCCGAAAAGCCCGCGTAAAAAATTACCAATGACTCCCCCCAAAAAACCGGATGTGTCCGTGGAGTAGACGCAAAAAATAAAAAAAATGGAAACAGTAATTACAAACAGGCACACAACCTCCGAAAACAAGGGATTATCGGAATAATCGCCCCTTTTCGAGCCGTTTGATCTTGAACCAGAGCCTTTTGAGCCGGTGCCTCTTGAACCGGAACCTTTCATCCTGCTAGCCTCCTCTTTGAAAATATTCACTTTCCTTTTCAGGCACTTTTTTCCCTGCCAAATTATAATACATTCAAAGGGGGATTACAAGTCAGTATCAAAAAACATGGAGTGCCATAACAAAAAAGCATAGACCGTCCAAATTTTTCGACTGTTATCCTTTTTGCCAGCTTTGTGCAGGTCAAGGAGACGGACAAGCTTTTCCGTGTGGAAGAACTCTTGAGCTACAGATCCAGAAAAAGCTTTTTTCACTTGCTTATAATACTTCTCCTCTCGCAGCCAAAGCCGTATGGGTACGGGGAAGCCAAGCTTCTTTTTATTGGCAACAGCCTCAGGCAGGTTTTTCTTTGCGGCAAGACGGAAGGCTAGCTTTGTCGCGCTTTTATTGACCCGAAGGGCAGTAGGCAGCCGCCTTGCAACGGAAAAGACCTCTTTATCCAAGTAAGGCACCCGTACCTCTAGCGAATGCGCCATGCTCATTTTGTCTGCCTTCAATAAAATATCCCCGATCAGCCAGGTATGCAGGTCAATGTACTGCATTTTCGTGATATCGTCATAGTTCTTTACCTTATCATAAAGGGGCTTAAGCAGCTCCTTAGGTGAGACTCTGCGGGGGGCTTCCTTTAAAAGATCCTCCCGTTCTTTTTGGGAGAAAATATTTGCGTTTCCAATGAAACGTTCCTCAACCGTTTTGGAGCCTCGAATGAAAAAGTTCTTGCCCTTGACGGAAAAGGGAATGCTGCCAGCCAGAAAGCCCATGAGTTTGCGCAGGGGCATGGGTAGGACACTCAGGGGTCTTAAGTCCAGAGGTTCTTTATAAATATTATAGCCGCCGAAGAACTCGTCTGCCCCTTCTCCAGACAAGGCTACCTTCACATGCTGAGAGGCCATCTGGCTGACAAAGTACAAAGCCACAGCCGAAGGGTCGGCCAAGGGTTCATCCATCTGATACTGCACATTAGGCAAGACATCCCAATATTCCTCGGTGGTGATGGTCTTTGAGTGATTTTTAATTTTGATGATTTCAGAAAGGTCTTTTGCGTAGCCGATTTCGTTGTACTGATCATAATCAAAGCCCACCGTAAAGGTTTTGTCGCCGTTAAAACAGGCAGCCACAAAGCTGGAATCCACTCCACTGGACAGAAAGGAACCTACTTCCACGTCGCTGATTTTATGCGCCTTGATGGAGTTCTTGACCACGGCCTCAATTTGTGAAACCGCAGACTCCAGGCTTAGACTCCGATCTTCCTCGAAGCTGATTTCCCAATACTTTTTGATGCTGAGTTTTTTATCCTTAAAGTGCAGGCAGTGGGAGGGCAGCAGCTTATAAATCCCTTCAAAGAACGTTTCTTCAAAGACGGAATACTGAAAGGTTAAATAATTTTCCAGGGCTCTTTTGTTGACTTTTCGCTGAAAGGAGGTTTTAACATTTTCCGTGTAGGCCAGGATGCTTTTAATTTCGGAAGCAAAGACAAGCTGCTGATCAATCAGTGCGTAATAAAAGGGCTTGATCCCGAAAAAATCTCTTGCAGCAAAAACGCTGTTATCCTTTTTATTATAGATCACAAAGGCAAACATGCCCCGAAGGTGTTGAAGCATGTTTTCGCCGTACTCCTCGTACAAGTGAAGCAAGACTTCAGTATCAGCCTTATTCCGAAAGAGATGACCCTTTTTTAAAAGGGACTCCCTCAACTCTTGATAATTATAAATTTCACCATTAAAGACGACGACCAGACTTTCGTCTTCATTAAACATAGGCTGGGTGCCTTCATCCAGGTCAATAATACTCAGCCTCCGAAAGCCCAGGGTGCAACCCTCCGATTGGAAGACTCCCTCCGAGTCCGGGCCCCGGTGAACAATTTTGTTCATCATGGCTTGAATGATTTCCCTTTGTTCTGACTTATTCGATGTAAATCCGCAAAATCCACACATATTTTATCCTCCGAATGTTATACTCAGTCTCTTAAACATTTACCAGGCCGCCATCATTCAATCCGAATATATTCTATTGTTTTTGTATGGCGGCTGTGCAAAACTGAATGGGACTGAGCAAAAGAAATGTCCATAATGCTTAGCGTTTTTCGTTTGTTGCGGAGTATAGCAGAAAAAAAATGCTTGTCAAGAAAAAAGACGAGCAAGGATTCAGCTTTGCTTCAAGTTTGGTTCAGGTTGGATTTATGTAGAGTTTAACCTCAATCACGATTATTCAATCCTTGAACAAGGGTTCGTTCATGGATAAAAAGAGCAGCTTTGTTTTTAAATTGCAACGGCGCATCAAAATTTCGACCCCTTGGGTGCACCTAAGGGGTCGTTTGACGTGTTCCAATCCATCCCTAGCTAATTGCTAAACCTGCGCTGGCAAAACCCACTACTGTAACAATTCCAGCTGTACTTGTAAGTGAATATACCAGTAAGTAGCGATTGTCTGCAATTACAGGTATTGCTAAGCCATGCAGAGCACCCGAAATGACAGTGCCAACAGTGACAACCCCGGTGACGGTGCCACTGGTACTACTGGTGCTACTAGCGCAACAAGTGCAACCGGCACAACGGGGCCAGCATTTAACTCCTATTTAAATGCAATGAAAACAGCTGACCAAGCAGGTATTCCAGTTGATGGAATCATTACCTTAGATGTTGTAATGATTACAGGAACAGACTTGACCTATGATGGTGCTGTCTTCGTTGACGGAATTTCAGTTTCATCTACCATTGATATGCTTATTGGTACAATGAATGTGTATGCCGCTACAGCGGGAGATACATTCGGCTTTATTAACGGTTCAGATGGACCCATTGATATTGTTGCAAGTGGCGCTCCTGGGCCTATTGGCACCGTATCGGTATTTAGAATTTCCTAATGAAAAATCCGAAACAAAAGTAAGCCCGTAAAAAAATCAGGGCATGTTTGAAGTTCAAACATGCCCCGCATAGATAGTTTATCACACTGCATCGTATAAATTTCAAACACGCCCTAACACCTGTATAGTAAACAACATAATCAAGCGGTACTATGGACTGAGCTCTATTAAATGGGGCTCAGTCTTTTTGTTTTAAATGCATTCATCATCATTGCTACAACTGTCAGTTGATATTTTATACAAGCATTCAATTGTGCTTACATTGTACACCTTTATCGTTTTCGATATAATAGCAATAAAGTAACTAAGGAGCTTGATAAAAATGATAAACAAAAGTGAAGTTGGGAACAGGATTATTTTTTTTAGGAAGCAAAGGGGACTTTCGCAAACAGCTTTAGCAGAACAGTTAAATGTAACACCACAAGCCGTATCCAAATGGGAAACAGGGCTTGCAGTGCCAGATATTGAAACGCTTTTAGCGCTGTCATGGTTGTTTAAGGTGTCTATAAATGAAATTTTGGAAGGAAACAACACAATCAGAAGAATTGCTAACCGATTGTTTGACATGGACGACATTGCTTATTTTGTTCCTAGAGCGGAACAAGCCTATAACATCGAATGGGCAGAGGGTATCGTAAGCGGTAACTGGATTAAGAAAAATTGGGAGTGGCATAAATCAAATGATCGTACAAGAAAAGAGCTCGCTAAGAAAATCACGCAACACGGCGGTTTAATTCTGGAAATCGGAACAGGGCCGGGTGGCGGTTTTATGCCTGCCATTTTACTTGAAAATCGTGATGCTGCTGTAATCATCAGCGATCTTTCTCCTACTATCGTGCGCCAGTGGAAAAAACTGTTTGAAAATGAACTCTTCCCTCCAAACGTCCATTATGCTGCTCTTGACAACTGTGACTTGCCCTTTGAGGATAACAGCATAGATGTAATCTCTTCGGGCGGTGGTTTTGGGAATACAGAGGGGGATAAATTCAAAGTTATAACTGAAATCTACAGGGTCCTAAAGCCGGGTGGCCTGTATGTTTCCGGCGAAGGGTACGTTTCCCAACAGACGCTAAAATCCTTTCCTGAGCCTATCCAAAAAGCCTTGCTCGAAAAACGTCCTGATCTCTTCGAAGATTTTTATGATGCCACCGCCACAGCTGGATTTAAGAAGATTGACAATATTGTTAATCAATATGCGTGGTCAACAAAGGGAGATGATAGTGCGGTTGCTGATCTAGCGCGGGAGCTTGGTATAGAGATTGTGTTTTCGGGATATGTGCGGTATGCAGTGAAATAATTTTTGATAAGCTGAACCTTTTATGCTGTCACAAAATAGTGCGGCTGTGTCGTCATCAGCTCACAGGCCCTTTTTAACAGAGCCGTTGCATCAATGACATAGGCCACCCCATTGCCAAACTTTCCCTCTATCAGCTCCCCTTCCGACAGTATGTTTTTAACCTTCTGGTATTCTGAACACCAGCCTCGAAAATTATGTCCATAGAGGAAGCGTTCCTTCCCGTTGACAATGTATCGTATTTTGTCCTTGGTCAGTACGTAATCAGAACCCATCACTTCCTCAACGCCATGCATAAAGGTACATGCGTGCAACACTTCGCCAATAAACAGCAGCTTACCATTATAGTTTACGATTTTCATATAAGGCGAATTTTTCCCAACCGGTGTCTGATCCTTTTCTTGGCCATCCGTAATTTCTACTGCATTTTTGCCCCAGGCACAGACCGAATGCGTGGGGTGAACACTTCTGACAACCCTTTCACTTTTAAAAAACGTTCTTGGTAGCAAGCCAATGCAAGGCATCGACAAGCCACTGTCAAATACAGGCTCCTCGACCCTTACATTCTTATAGGTCAACGCAGGCATTAACAAGGTGCCTTCCTCCCCAACAGCGGCCTTTAATAGATCAATAACCTCCTCTGGGCTTAAATCTCCGCCTATAGATTTCATGGATGAATGTACCAAGACGGTGTCACGTTTGTTGATTCCCATCTCTTTCAATTGATTCAAGATCCTAGCTTTCATTATTTACCCTCTTCTGTTCTAATTTTCCCTACTAAAATGGCACAGGATATCAAACACCCTGTGCCATACGTATAGAATCAAAAATCTTTTTTATTTATTTAAGCGTTCTCTTCAATTGCCACAGCCACGGAAACCGTTGCGCCAACCATTGGGTTGTTGCCCATGCCCATGAAGCCCATCATTTCAACGTGAGCCGGTACGGAAGAGGAGCCTGCAAATTGTGCATCGGAGTGCATTCTGCCCATCGTGTCTGTCATGCCGTAGGAAGCAGGACCTGCTGCCATGTTGTCAGGATGTAGGGTGCGTCCTGTGCCGCCGCCGGAAGCTACAGAGAAGTAGTTTTTCTTCAGATCGGAGCATTCCTTCTTGTAGGTGCCAGCAACTGGATGTTGGAAACGAGTAGGATTGGTTGAGTTGCCGGTGATGGAAACGTCTACGTTTTCCTTGTGCATGATGGCTACGCCCTCACGAACGTCGTCTGCTCCGTAGCAGCGTACCTTGGACTTGGGGCCGTCGGAATAAGCAATCTCTTTAACAACCTTCAGTTCGCCGCTGTGATAGTCAAATTCGGTCTGAACATAAGTAAAACCGTTGACACGAGAAATAATTTGAGCTGCATCCTTGCCAAGACCGTTTAAGATAACCTGTAAGGGTACCTTGCGAACCTTGTTGGCACTTTGGGCAATGCCGATGGCACCTTCTGCTGCTGCAAAGCTCTCATGACCAGCCAAAAAGGCAAAGCACTTGGTGTCTTCGGTCAAAAGCATAGAAGCCAGGTTGCCGTGTCCAAGTCCAACGTTTCTGTCGTCGGCTACAGAGCCGGGAATACAAAAAGCTTGAAGACCTTCGCCAATAACCTTTGCGGCTTCAGCTGCTTTTTTGCAGCCGCGCTTGATCGCGATAGCAGCTCCTACTACATAAGCCCAGCAGGCGTTCTCAAAGGCAATGGGTTGAATTTTCTTTACGATCTCATAGGGATTAATGCCCTTGTCGGCGCAGATTTGTTGCGCCTCCTCCAGGGAAGCAATGCCATTTTTATTTAAAACCGCATTTACCTGTGCGATTCTTCTTTCATAACTTTCAAATGTAATCATATGGGTTTTCCTTTCTGTCCTTATATTTTTATTTGCGCCGGGGACTATTCATGCCGGGGGTCAATGTACCTGTCGGCTTCGTCAAACCTACCATATTTTCCGGTGGCCTTTTCCAAGGCTTCCTTGGGTTCTGTTCCTTTTTTGATCATTTCCATCATTTTGCCCAGATGTACAAATTCATAGCCGATGATCTCGCCGTTTTTATCCAGAGCGGTTCTGGTAACATAGCCTTCTGCCAGCTCTAAATATCTGGGGCCCTTTGCAGCGGTTGCGAACATGGTTCCAACCTGGCTTCTTAAGCCCTTGCCCAAGTCTTCCAAGGAAGCGCCGATGGGAAGTCCACCCTCAGAAAAAGCTGTTTGGGTTCTGCCGTAAACGATCTGCAAGAAAAGTTCACGCATAGCAGTGTTGATCGCATCACAAACCAGGTCTGTGTTGAGCGCTTCTAAAATGGTCTTGCCCACCAAAATCTCAGCAGCCATAGCAGCGGAGTGGGTCATACCAGAACAACCAAGAGTTTCGATCAAGGCTTCTTGAATAACGCCGTCCTTAACGTTCAAGGTCAGCTTACAAGCGCCTTGTTGAGGGGCACACCAGCCCACACCGTGTGTAAGGCCGGAAATATCCTTAACCTCTTTTGCCTTTACCCATTTTCCTTCTTCGGGAATAGGAGCAGGCCCATGATTGGGTCCTTTGGCTACGCAACACATTTTTTCAACTTCTGAAGAATAAGTCATAGTGATTCTCCTTTATAATATTTTTTAAACTCGGAGTACGGGAAGTACGAACTTTTGTAGTAGTCGGCTTACACTCCGGAATAAGCCGAAAAGCCGCCATCCACAGGCACAACCACACCAGTCACAAAACCAGCGGCCTCCTCGGATACCAGCCAAAGGAAGGTTCCCAAAAGCTCTTTGGCATCCCCAAAGCGACCCATAGGAGTCGCACTCAATATTTTTTTGGTGCGGGGCGTTTCCTTGCCTTCAGCATCGTACAGAAGAGCTCTGTTTTGGTTGGTGACAAAAAATCCTGGTGCAATCGCATTCACCCGGACACCAGACTTTGCAAAATAAACAGCCAGCCACTGGGTAAAATTGGAAACCGCAGCCTTAGCGCCGCTATAGGCAGGGATTTTTGTAAGAGGACGGAAAGCATTCATAGAGGAAACGTTGATGATAGTGGCACCCTTGCGGCCCACCATACCCTCTGCAAAGACCTGCGTGGGAAGCAAGGTTCCGATCAGATTCAAGTCAAAGACGAAACGGATACCCTCCGGATCCAGGTCAAAGAAAGTTTTTATGTTCTCAACCTCCGGATTATAGAACTCGTCGTCTGTGGTGCCCTTAGGATTGTTCCCTCCGGCTCCGTTAATCAAAATGTCGCAAACACCGAGCTCTTTTTCGATGAGAGCCTTTGCTTCAAGGAGGCTGTCTTTGGAAAGAACATTGCAGGCAACACCCAAGGCCTTGCCGCCTTCCTTTCTGATTTCCTCTGCCACTGCTTCGGCTGCCTGTAGATTCAAGTCGCAAATGGCAACAGAAGCATTGCAAGCCGCCAAGGCCTTGGCAAATTGAGAAATCAGCACACCACCGGCACCAGTCAGCACAGCCACCCGCCCCGACAGGTCAATGGTAAAAGGTAAATTCATAAATAACCCCCTTCATAATAAATTAAAAATTGGAAAGCAGAACATCATGCATTCATTATAAGAATGAAATTTACTGTTTTTTATTTCCAAAATTTTTGCCATTATACAATAAAAAAAAAATCTTGACAAGATGCAATACTTTTGCTATAATCGGTCTTGCGTAAGGCAATCTTGGAGAAGTACTCAAGTTGGCTGAAGAGGCGCCCCTGCTAAGGGCGTAGATCGAGGAATCGGTGCGAGGGTTCAAATCCCTCTTTCTCCGTCAAGATTAAAAAAATCCCGTGAATGAAGATTCATGGGATTTTTTTGTATGTTTTCTTAACCTTAGTCATTATTGCAACGCACCAAAAAATCAGTGGCTCCTTCGAATAAAACCTTAAGCAAAAGGCTTTTGGGCATTGTTTTGATGCTCAAAAGCCTTTTTTGTGTTTCTGCTTTAGATTTATTCGGTTATCGCAGGCCTTTCAGCTTTAAAAACATCAATCATAATCAGTATTCTTAAACCTAAAGCCATAGGAAAAAGCGTCAACTGATTCAATATCTGATGCGTTGAGTGAGATTTTTACAGCATACACGCCCTAAGTAATGAGGATTTTATTCCTTATTCTTTTTTCTTATTACAAAATTATAGGCAATAATCAATATCATAGAATATCCCAAAGAATATAAAATATAAACTATGAAATTTTTATCCATCATATAAACTGTGTCATTTAAGCTAAACAGCTCTTCAGTAAGATAGTTTATAGGCGGCAAAAGGTAAGTAATGTATCTTGCAAACGCATTATCTTTGAATATCAATTTTATGGGAACTACCGTAATAAGAATAATTAATGCCTGCAAAGGTATAGTTGTATTTTTGTTAGTAAATAAATCAGAATTAAAGAAAACACTAATGGCTGTACCCATTAAGCTAAAAGTAAAATGAATGATGATACAAGCCACAATTTCATTCGCGAAAAGACTTCTCTTATAGAAGTCAAATATTACTGGATATAAATTCAGCAATATATAAAAAGGAAGTATAAATAGTAAAATTGAAACAATTTTTGATAAATGATAAGAGGTTTCATTTCTAATATGTAATCTTGTAATATACTGTTGCGTTCTATCTTCGCAGTTAATAAAACTTGTCCCTATCCAGTTGGATAAAACGAATGTAGCCACAGCGGTAATATAACAATTATCCCATATACCTATACGCTTATACTGATAGTTTAGAAAAAAGAAAACAGTATATGCCAAGCAAGGACCTATGAATTTTAATGTCCTAACGTAATAACTTAAATTGAATCTAATTAGCGAAATATTCATTTTTTTCTCCTAAACCAGTTGGATTTATCTTGGGTTAATGGAATGGATTTCAAATCCATACTCAAATAACAGTCCTAATACTTCTTTAAGCTTGTCTTTTTCAACCAAGGCTTCGCATAATTCATTAACTTGATTAACATAAACGATCCCTTCAATTATAGCATTAAGGCTTATTTCTGGATTATTATGAAAAAATTTAATGCAAAAATGCTTTGAGAACTCATTACTAATACAACACTTCTGCTCTTTGAAGATGTATAAACTTTCGGAGATTCTTTGTCCTAACGTTTTTTCATGACACGTCATAATAAGGGCTGTGCCTTCGGATACTAGCTTTTTAAGCATTTCAATAAAACTCTCAACAGAATCATCATCAAGACCAGCAAAGGGCTCATCAAGTATCAATAACTCCGGCTTAGTGATAAGTGCTTGCAGTATATTAATTTTTTGTATTGTTCCTTTAGAGCAATTGTAAATCTTTTGCTTTCTATAATGTTGTGGCATGTTTAAATAAGCAAAATTTTCATTTATAAAATCGCTAACTTCTTTGTTTGACACCCCTTGAATTTTTCCCATATGTATTAAATAACTTTCTACACTAAATGGGAGTTTAGGAAAACGGTCAGGCATATATGAAATTTTTATTTTGGGTTTATAACTTATTTCGCCTTCCGTATAATTTAGAAGCCCTGCTATAATTTTCAATAATGTACTTTTGCCACAACCATTTTCGCCAATGATTACTATTGGCTCGTTAACCTTAACAGAAATATTTATGTTGCTAAAAATTACCCTGTCTGAGTATGACTTACCCAGATTTTTTATTGAAACAACTTCTTCCATTGTAAATCCCCTTTGTATAAATTAAGTAGATAGAAAGCCAAAAACGTAATGCTTTATGGCTTCTAAAATATACAATCACGAAAAATGCGAATGTGGCAAGCATACTGATAAGCCAAATAATGATTACCGTATTATTTATTGTCAAAATAATGCCGCCTATCCCCACGCAAGAGGATAGGCGGCATTTGACTTTCATCATTTTATTCCGCTAAGCAACTCAAAAAATCCCCTTGCTTGTTGTATAACAGATTGGTATCGCTCATCATTTTCAACATGAGAGCGTCTGCCTACAAAGTACATACAAACATGGCCATCCATATTGTTATCAACTATTGTTGCCCCTGCATGCGGCATACCGTGAATGGAAGCTGCAAATGTACGCTCCCCTATAGTAACCCAAACTGGACGACCTCCCCATGTCGTAGCTCCACCAAATGTCTGCGTAAACAACTCGGTATGATCCTTCACCACATCCTTTTTTCTTTCTGTAATATCAGCTGCGATGCTAATCGCTTTTTGCTCCACTTGCCTAAGTGTCTTGTCCTGCTGCTCACCTGTTTTATAGATCAATTTATAATACCAAGCGACTATGTAATTGCTTAGTCCGATTACACTCTTGCCATAATCCAGCCCTTTGCCTTTGTTTGCCAGTGCTTGCTGTAGTTGCTGAAAGCAAAATCCATGTCCCCCACCGCCAGTAACGACTGCAAAAATATAGTGAGCTGAACTAAAATCCAGCCTATTGATAAACTCCAAAACAATCTGCGGAACTCCGCCAAAATAGTTGGGGAATACAAAGCCAATAGCAGAAGCTTCTGTCATAATACCAGCATCCATCCAATTGCGCAAGAGCCTTTGGGATTAAGGTTATTGTGGCATCACCCAATTGATCCGCAATCTTTTGTGAAACTGCCAATGATGTTCCCGTGCCACTAAATGTATAGATACATGTTTTCATTTAAACACCTCTTTTAATATGACTTTTCAGTCCGAATTGTTCTCTTACTGGTTAATGCGTTGTAAACCGCTTCCTGTATCACTTTGCTGGAGGAAGTGGCTCCTGTTATTACATCTATATCAATGCGCTGTTCTGATAATATTTTAGACGGCAAAGCTTCAGCTGCGGACCCTCGCTCATGAAGATGCTCTAATAATTCCAGTTCCTCAATTACATGCTGCTTGACTACAATACGAACCCGTGCCCGAACAAAATCTACATCACAGTCTCCAAAGTATTCACCATCTACAATGGTGCTTAAATCCACATTCTGCACCTGTATTGCCTGCACATCCCGCTTATAATTTTCTATGGATCTTAGATAGTTAAATCCCCATATTGAAGCAATGAAGCCGATTATTATGACGGCAAACCATATTGTTTTATATTTTTTCATATCAAACTCCTATCTGCTCTCAGGCCTTTCTGTAATGTTCTTGTAAATATCTTGCACAAAGGCTTTGATTCGATCTTCGTTTTCATTGTAAGTTTTACAACCATTCATCATTGGAAGCAGATTGTCAATCAGTGTTACGATGCTTTTATAGTTTTTCGCCATCTCCAAAAGCTCTACTCGTTTATTGTTAAAAATTGTAAGATTTCTTTTATTGCATTCGTCACTGGCTTCCATTCCAAGACTATGAATAACGGTCTTGATCTCTGATAAAGAAAAATGCGCATATTTCATCACTGTTACATATTGCAAGCGAATATAATCCATTTCATCGTAATGACGATATCCATTTTCCATGCGTTTGGGTGATACAATGCCCAGCTTATCATAGTATCGCAAGGATTCAATTGGAATACCCGATACCTGAGCCATTTGTTTAATTGTCCATTGCATGTGTTTCACCTTCCTTTCGGTATCATTATAACATTGGAGTACACTCCAATGTCAACACATACAGATAAGTAAACTTGCCAAATACTTGATACTCAATTGCCCTCGACCTCATAAAAACCATCCAATCCCAAAAAAGTCTTGACAATTTATCCCACCTTACCCATACTATTTTAAATCTCGAAGATAACCACAAGCAAAAGGCTTTTGAGCATTGTTTTGATGCCCAAAAGCCTTTTTAAAAAGCATGGTTCTGGACTCCATATGCTTACACTTAAAAATGCCACTTTACCTTTGAATCATCATTTTAGCATTGATTTACTTCATTAATAAGAATATAATCTAAGTAAAGAACAGCATAGATGGAGTGAATGGTATAGAATAATCAAAGGATCTTTAAATGCAAGGGCGGTAATATGAATGAGCAGAGTTGGCTATATAAATATATCATTGGAAACCTTTGGCGCATTGTTATCAGTGTGTATCATTCTTTTTTTAACGTTCAGTAGACGTAAAAAAAGTATTCAAGATAAGCTTTTTTTGCGCATCCTTATTTGTAACGCTATCGTGTTGTTTAGTGATGCAATGGCATGGGCCTTTAAGGGCAGGCCTGACATAATCAGTGCGTATATGGTGCGCATTGCAAACTTTCTCGTTTTTACTTTTGGTTATGTTTTAATGGCTGCTTTTACTGAATATCTTATAAGCTATATTTCATTGAAAAGCAAGAATGTATCAAAAGTTTTACCTTACATCATTTATGGTGCTGCCTGTTTGGCCATCCTTACCATTATTGTTTCACAATTTAATCACATGTACTATCTGATTGACGAGCAGAATATTTATCGTAGGCAGAAATTTTTTTGGGTATCGCAGCTTTTTGGCATTATAGGTATGGTTGCAAACGCTTTGATTGTTTGGGGCAGTAGAAAAGCCTTAGATACAAAAGAAATTTGCTTTTTTTCTACTTATATTTTATTACCCTTAGTAGCCATAACGATTCAGATTTTTTTATATGGCATTGCTCTTTTATATATCGCTACAAACATATGCGTCATTTGTATTTATATTTTTGTACAAGCAGAGCAATCCCGCATTCTAAGTGAAAAGGAGCTGGAATTGGAAAAAAGCAGGACAGCTCTCATTCTTTCTCAGATTCAACCGCACTTTATTGCGAATACCCTTACGACCATATGCTCCCTCTGTGACAGTAATCCAAGCGAAGTCAAAGCATCCATTGAACACTTTGCTGATTATTTATGCGATAACATAGAAGCGGTTTCAGACGATTGCCTGACTCCCTTTCACAAGGAACTGGAGCATACTGAAAACTATCTTTATTTTGAAAAAATGCGCTTTCAAGAAAGGCTTTCTATTGTTATGGATATAAGGATTAAAGATTTTTTTCTGCCAATCCTAAGTCTTCAGCCCATTGTGGAAAATGCGGTGAAGCATGGCCTCTGCGGCCGCATGGAGGGCGGAACCTTGTGGATACGAACAGAAGAAACGGAGGAGAGTTTTCTCATTACGGTGGAAGATGATGGTATCGGGTTTGATGTAAATGCAAGGAAAGATCTCAGCCATATTGGTATCGAAAATGTAAGGGCTCGCCTGCAACTGCTACGAGGAGGAAAGCTGATCATCCAAAGTACAATCGGGGTCGGGACTAAAGCAGTACTCGTTCTTCCGAAAGGAAGGGGCGTTACACTCAGTCTCTAAAGCATTTTCTAAGCCGCCTTCATTCAGCCTTGATAAATACTATTCTTTCGCGTGGCGGCTTTGCAAAGCTCAACAGTACTGGGTATAGAAAGTGTAAATTTAATTTAATACTTTTAAACAGAATGGAGTTTTATATGTTAAATAATTTAAAAATTCGAACGAAGTTACTATTTGGCTTTTTACTCGTAATTGTTTTTGCCATCGGATTAAGTGTTTCAGCCATCATCACCCTGGTCAGCAACAGCAATCATTATCAGCAATTGATTGATTTTCCTGAAAACCGAATTAAAAATCTGATTGAAATTTCAAAAAACTTGAAAGAAATGCGCTTCTTCGTTACGTCCATGATCCTTCATTCAGATAATTCTACAGATATAAATACTTATGCCACTAAATTTGAAACAGACTTTAGCAATATCACTACCAATATAAACGAATACGTTAATTCTATAACGAACGACACAGAACTCGAAGCAGCGGTTAAAGAACAGAGAAAGGCGAGTATAGCAAGTGTACAAACTGGCCTTGAGAGATATAAGACAGAGGTTTACGGCAAGATTTCGGCTGCTATTAAGAATAAGCGCATGGAAGAAATTAATGAACTATTAAAGAGCGGCAGTTTAATTGGCTCTGCTGTAGATGCGGAAATACAAGAATTAGTCAAGGCAGCTTATAATATGATTGATACAAGCACCGATGGCCTAAAAATTACGGTCAGAAACTCCATAACTACCATGATCATTATCCTGGTTGTAATCAGCATTCTTTCCATAGCCATTGCCTTATACATTGCCAAACTAATCTACAAGCCCATTGGGGAAGTCACTCATATTGCATCGGAAATTTCAAAGGGAAATACAAATACTGTTATTAGAGCCTCCAATGCCAGGGATGAAGTAGGCGAATTGACCAGAAGCTTTGACAAGGTAACAAGCATCGTGAACCAGCTAATGAATGCCATATCGAAAATGGCTGCAGACCATGATGTGGGTGAAATCGACGCTCGTATAGATGAGGCTGAATTTGCCGGAACTTTTAAGCAAGTGGCTAGTGCGGTAAACCGAATGGTAGAAGGGCACATACAGACGAAGAAAAAAGCGATGGCTTGCGTTCAAGAAATCGTAAACGGCGACTTCGATGCAACGATGGAAAAACTTCCAGGAAAGAAGGTCTTTATAAACGAAGCAATCGACGCCATGCGGGGTGCCATCAAATCGGTGAGCTCCGAGGTAAGCGAGCTAACAAAGTATGCAACGACTGGAGAGCTTTCTAAGAAAATTGACAGCACCCGATACAAGGGAGACTGGGCCAAGCTGATGCTGGGTCTGAACGGGGTATTAACTGCGGTAGCTGCTCCCCTCAATGAGGTTTCGGACGCAATGTTAGAGATGTCAAAGGGGAACTTTGACACTGGGGTCACTGGGAATTACAAAGGCGACTATGCTGTGGTTAAAGATTCATTGAATAAAACCATCGGGGCTATAGCCTCCTATATCAAGGAGATTAATGTGGTTCTTGCCGCTGTAGCAGGGGGAAATTTATGCCAAAGCATTCAGAGGGAATATGTAGGCGACTTTGCTTCCATTAAGGAATCCATCAACACCATATGCAGATCCCTCAACAAAACCATGGTTGATATCTCAGCCTCTACGAATCAAGTATTTAATGGTGCGAAGCAGATATCAGAAAGTGCCATGCATTTAGCAGAGGGAGCAACGGTACAGGCCAGCTCTATTGAGGAACTTACCGCTTCCATAGAGAACATGAACGAGCAAATACAAAACACGGCCAAAAACTCACAAGCAGCCAAGGATTTATCCGATCATTCCATGAGCAATGCAAAGCAAGGCAACGAAGAAATGAAAGCCATGCTAAAATCCATGGATGAAATCAAGTTAGCATCCGACAACATCATGAGAATCATAAAAGTCATAGATGAAATCGCCTTCCAGACCAACCTACTTGCGCTAAACGCAGCTGTGGAGGCAGCAAGAGCCGGAGCGCAAGGAAAGGGTTTTTCAGTTGTAGCAGAGGAAGTCAGGGATCTTGCCGTTCGGAGCCAGAATGCGGCCAAGGAATCCTCTGCTTTCATTGAAGACTCCTTAGCCAAGGTCAACGCCGGCATTCAAACAGCCAAGGGAACAGCAGCAGCGCTAAACACCATCGTTAGCAGCGCTTCTGAGGTTTCGGATGTAATCACAAAAATAGCATTTACCTCACAAGGTCAAGCAGAGTCCATTTCCCAGATCACCATGGGGCTAAATCAAATCTCTCAAGTCGTTCAAAGCAACTCCTCCACCTCAGAGGAATCAGCCGCAGCGGCCCAGGAGCTCAACTCTCAGGCTGAAATGTTACGACAAAAAATAACGTACTTTAAGTTATAGGGGGGCAGATTAAGACCGTGGGGGGAGGAGGAAAACTTTTTTCGCCGTTTGAAAAAAGTTTTCCTCCTCCCCCCACGGTTTTAATCTCTAGTAATTAATCACTCTGATTTCGAAGTAGGCTTTTGGTTTTTCACAGACGGGGCATTTTTCGGGGGCGCTGGTGGCTTCGTGGATGTAGCCGCAGTTTGTGCAGATCCATATTTGCTTTTCGTTGCGGCTGAATACTTGGTTGTCGTTTACATTGCTTAGTAGTTTTAAGTAGCGCTCCTCGTGTAGCTTTTCGATTTTAGCCACAGCATCAAAAAGATATGCGATGCGCTCAAAGCCTTCTTCCTTTGCTACCTTAGCGAACTCGGGGTACATCTTGCTGTGCTCAAAGTTTTCACCCTCGGCAGCGTGCTTTAATATCTCTGCTACCTCGCCGATGCCGCCATGCATGGTCTTGTACCAGATTTCTGCATGCTCCTTCTCGTTGTTGGCTGTCTCCTCAAAGAAGTAGCCGATCTGCTCAAAGCCGCTTTGCCGTGCCTTTGCCGCAAAATAGGTGTATTTATTTCTAGCCATTGATTCGCCTGCAAAAGCTGACATCAGATTGGCTTCTGTTTTTGATCCTTTTAATTCCATTAAAAGTCCTCCTTTTCGTTTTCTTTAGTCTACCCTTTTATGGCTTTCTCTTATTCAAAATTTTGTTCAAGATTTTGTTTTTTGCCGTTTGCGGTTCATTTTTAGCTCGGCTTGTTGACAAGCCCAAAATTTTGAATTATTATACTATTCATTTCAACGGCCTATGGCTGCTTTCACCCGTCATCCTGTATGAGAATCCAAGCATGTGCCTGCTAAGCCTATAATTGTTCTGGTTTGGCTGAAGGCGGCTTGGTCAATGCTTAAAGAGACGGAGTATTGTAACGGAGGATCCTATGAATTACGAGGACTTATACCTGCAGTTTCAGGCTTGCGACAAGGCTTTAAGGGAGCAGCTTAAACTCCAGCAGAAATTGTGTAAAAGCGTCTGTGGTAGTATGAAAAGGGGAGATTTGAAAGGCTTTGCCAAGGATCTGAGTGCCCTGGAGGGAGTCGGCCGCGAGGTCGAAAGGATCACGAGCCAAATGCGTGCCTTGGTGGAAAACTTTGATACCAAAGCCTACTTCACAAACGGCGAGTATGTCGCACAATTGTTGGCAGCCTGTGAAAAAGCGGGTGTGAACTTGAAGGGCGAATATCCTACTTTCGAACTGTTTCCGTTTAAGGTTAAATTGGATGCCGACACTTTGGATATCAATATTGATCGTAAGAAAGTTCAGTGCTTCCGCCCCTTGAGCTTTGTTAATTTCCTCCGCTCCGCACAGAACAAGCTTTTGAAAGCGCCCTTTACGGCTTCTGTTTTTGCCGCTGAGCTTGCTGAAGCCTACGACTTGGTTTTGATACAGCAAAGCAAGGGAAAGGCCTACATCACTGATGCCGATGTCTACCTCCTGAACCTGTATAAATATTTGACCCCCATGAAACGTTTTCGCAAGGAGTATGACCAGCAGAGCTTTGCCTTTGATTTAAGCCGCCTTTTTTCTTCTGGCCTGGAAACCATTGACGATGGCCGAAGCTTTCAGTTCGGCCCCAGTAAGAATCATAGCAAAGCCATCCGTATTGTACACGCAGACGGCAAGGAAGAGTACTTTGCCACGATTCGGTTTTTTCATATGCAGTAAGTAAAAAGGACGGTGAGGATTTTTGCAAAATGAGTATAACCAGGCTCTTGCTCGCCTAAAGGCCTCGAAGCCTCCAAACGACGAGACTTTGATTTCAGAGCTGACGGTTGGGATTGATTTTATTACAGACTTTTGGCGAGATAAGTATCTGGCCGAGTACATAAAAGAAGGCGGCAGTAAGATTAAATTTGTGACCGGCAATGCCGGAAGCGGTAAATCTCACTTGTTGGAATATTTTCAGTTGCAGGCGAAAAATTGCGGCTATGTGTGTGTTTCCTTCTCTGCTTTGGATGTTAAAATTCATGATTTTAAAGATATTTATTTGGAAGTGCTGCGTCAATGCGACCTTCTTCTTTGCCTTAGGAAGTGCAGTGAAAAAATTATCCAACAGTTTGGGGCCGGTATCGACTCCATTCCAGAGGGGAAAAATTTTTCCGATTATTTGTCTATGCAGGAGGAATTGAACCCCATAGCGAAGCGGGAAATACGGCATTTGCTGGATGATTTATTTTTGAAGAATCCTTTGATTGATAATAACTTTGCCATGGCTTGCAGTCTGCTTACCGGAGGCATCCTAGGCCATCCTCTGTTGGAGGAACCACACCGGGACTTGCTTTTGGCCTGGCTGCGGGGTGAAAAAGAAGCCAAGCTCACTGCGCTCAGAAAACTGGGGCTTTCTCCCTCTAAGATCACCCGCTATAACGCTCGGCATATGTTACGCTCTTTAGTAGAGATCATACGCCTTGCCGGATATGCAGGACTTGTGGTTTTCATTGACGACCTGGATGTTTTGGTCAAGGCCTCAGAGCCTGACGGTTACCGCTATAGCAAGCAAAAGCGGGAGGATACCTACGAGAGTATACGGGAACTGATTGATGAAATTGATACTTTGCGGAATATAATGCTTATTTTTGCCTTCCATCGGAGTTTGATTGACAACGATGCCACTGGGCTAAAATCCTATCAGGCTCTGTGGATGCGGATACAGAATGAGATCAGCGGCAGCCAGATTAACCGCTTTACGGACATTGTGGACTTGGACAGGGTGGCGAAGCAGATCTACACGCCGCAGACTTGCATGGAGCTGTCCCAAAGGTTGGCGGAGCTTATGAACAGAGCCGGAATGAGCGCAAATCCGATTGAGGAAGAGAGGGCCCAGGGCTTTGTCTCGACCATCGGTTGTGGACAGCTTTCCCTGCCGGCACAAGTCAATAAGGCTACCCTAGAAGGAGGTGAGGAAGCATGGACATAGAAGCAAGAAGAATTATTGAGGCCCTGCGCTCCGGTGTTTCTTCACGAACGGCCTCCCAGTATTTTTCCTCTGCACGTCCAGAGATCCTACAGGAGATCAGGGATTCCCTACAGGTTGTGGTGGAAACCCAGTCCTCCGGGGGGATGATCCTGACGGGTAAGTACGGCGAGGGCAAAACCCATCTGTTGAATACGGTTTTTAACATCGCTCACGAGAATAATATGGTAGTCAGCCTGGTTTCTCTGAGTAAGGAAACCCCCTTTGATAAGCTCTATTTGGTTTATCAAAAGCTGATGGCAAATACCTTTTTACCGAAACGGTTGCAGCCGGGCTTCAAGCACGCTTTGGAAGGCCTGAGTCCCAGACATCCTTTAGCCGAGGAACTGCTGGACTACAGCGAAAAGCAGCTGGAGGTTAACAAGCTCAACTATTTAGTAAAATCATACCTTGAGACTGAAGATTATGATGAACGCTTCATGCTCCTTGCCGACTTAGAGGGGGACTTTTTAGCTAATGCTTCCCTCAAACAGATATACAAGCGACTGTATGCGGAAAAGGCACTGTACAACAGCAGCTTCAACAAGTCCAAGCACGCCCTTGATTACATGGCCTTTTGTAGCCACTTGTTCTTGAAGCTGGGATATAAGGGTTGGGTGATCCTGTTTGATGAGGCCGAGCTGGTTGGGCGGCTGAGCAAAAAAGCCCGTCTGAACGCTTATGCCAATATGGGAGAGTTTCTTTTCCCTGGGCAGGCCAGAGCCTTTTCGCGTCTGGAGGCAACCTACAGTCTCTTTGCTTTCGGTGCTTCCTATATTGAGGATGTCATTGAAGCAAAGCACGAGTATGAAAATTTACAAAACACGGATCTTTTGAGTATGGAGACCCAGGACAAGGTGCAACGGGTACTGGATGCCATCAGCAGTGCCTCCCAACTAAAGCCCTTGAGTCAGGAAGAGGTCTTTAGTATCGTGGAGAAGGTTCAGACCTTTCACGCTCGAGCCTATGACTGGAATCCCACGGCAGATATGAAAGAGTTGCTCAGCCTCTCCGACAAGAAAGGATATCTTCTGCGTACCCGCATACGGGCTGCCGTAGAGCTGCTGGATCAGCTTTATCAGTATGGGCAGGCCGGGGAGATCCAGATCCAAGAGCTTGGGGAAACCCAGTATGAGGAGGATTCTTCTGGACGAACAGAATGATGCTACTCTGCTGTCTTAGGTATACAGTAAAAAATGCAGCAATGTGCTGTCTTGATAGACCAACAAAAAACGAGAGAAGGCAGAAGCCAACTCTCGTTTTTTGTTGTATATGCAGATTTTCGTTAGCAAGACAGACTTTGCGTTATGTCGTCAAGCCTTCTGTTATTCCAGTTCCTGATAGCTTATCCATGCGTTCCCTTCATTTCTCTTGCCATGCTCCAGTAGTAGTTGGCAATCTGACTCCTGATTTTCGCTTTATCACGGATGGGCAAAAGAATCCGATCACCGTTGTTCATGTAGATAAACTCATTGTCCGAATCCTTCACGGCGTTTAAGTTTACAATGAACCCTCTGCCGCAGCGGATAAAGGACGGCTCGCCTAAAAGCTCGTCTTCAATTTGACCGATACTTGCAGAGGCGCGTACCGACGTACCCCTTGCGTGAATGTAGGTGCAGTGGTTGCCTGACTCAATGTAGTCAATGTCGCGAAGGTATATCCGAAACGCCAAGCGGTCGCTCCTGACCTCGATACTCTTGAAGCTGTCAAGCCACTTCTTTGCCACCTTGTTAAGCCGCAGTGAAAACGCCTCAAAGGAAAAGGGTTTGACGATATAACCGTCGACATCAAGATTGTAGCTGTCAACAGCGTGGTCTGTCGAGGTGGTTGTAAAAATAATATGCCTGCCAAAGCCGCCGTTAAGAAGCAACTTCGCCGCATCCATACCGGTCATGCCGGTCATGTATATGTCAAGGAAAATAAGGTCTACGGGCTCTTTTGACAAGCCGACAAGCAAGCGCTCGGCGCTGTCGTATTCGCATGGGGTATATTCAAAATTATGCTCACGGTCGTACCGTGCAAGATACTCTCTTATAATTTGACGTTCCTCGGGCAAATCATCGCAAATGGCAATCCTCATGTTTTCACCTCCAAGCAGGCAAACCGTCTGTAGACGGCGCAACTCACCCCAACAGTATTATATCATAAAAACAGGAACGCCTCAACCACATACTCACATTTCCTTTCATTTGTCAATGCCTTTTTAAAAAGTTTTCAAAAAACATTTACGTAAAAAAAACGACATTCAGGTAGCTTTGCGGTTTTTGATGAAAAAATCTGCTACAGTTTTATCTGTATATAAAGCGAAAAAAATAAGACGAGGGGGTGTATGCTATGAAAAAGGAACTTTTCCGTAAGGATGTTGTAGATCGCATAACCGCACCGGAGCAGTTGCGTGATTATATAAAGGTAGTTAAACCGGGTGTCTGGTGTATCATAACAGGTGTGTTCTTAGCTATTATATCCATGGTTGCTTTTTTGGCTTATAGTGATATGAAGATATATACACTTTTCTTTGGATAAGGAGCTTGTATGAGTAAGATTGCAAAAGTACCCGTCATCATGCAACAGGAGGCCGTGGAATGTGGAGCGGCATCACTGTCTATGATGTGTGCATATTACAAGAAATGGGTTACGCTGGAAAAAGTACGTGCGGATTGCGGGGTGTCACGGGATGGTAGTTCCGCAAAGAATATCTTGTTGGTTGCGAGACAATATGGCTTTGAGGCGCAAGGCTACCGCATGGAGGTCGAACACCTAAAGAACGCTGATTTTCCGTGTATTATCCACTGGAATTTTAATCACTTTGTAGTACTCTGCGGATTTTCAAAGGATACTGCCATCATCAACGACCCTGCACGCGGACAGGTAAGGGTTTCAAAGGAAGAATTTGATAAAGCATTTACAGGGATAACTATTTCAATAAAGCCTGCCCCCGGTTTTGTACCAAGCGGTGAACCGCCCAGTGTCATCGCTTTTGCCCGGGAACGTCTGCGCGGAACCCTTTCGGCGACCCTGTTTATTGTCTTTGCAGGGCTGATCGGGGCTGTGATACGGATTATCATGCCGCTGTTTTCACGTGTATTTATAGATGACTTGCTCACAGGCAACCGTCCCGATTGGCTTGTGTATTTTGTATGGTTGTTTGCGTTTATGATACTCATGTCAACGATACTTGCAGTTTTGCAGACGAACCAGAATTTCAAAATAAAAGCAAAGTTTGCGGTAGTGGCGAATGGTATGTTTATGTGGCATGTGTTGCGTTTGCCGGTTCATTTCTTTGCCACACGCTACGCAGGTGATATAGTGGCACGCCAAGCCTCGAATGAGAATATCACCTCCTCACTCCTTGACGATATAGCCCCGTTATTTTTGGACTTGGGTTTGTTGGTGTTTTATCTTGTGGTTATGCTTCGTTACAGCGTTATGCTGACCTTGATTGGCTTGGCTACGGCATTGTTAAACGTGATCCTTGGAGATATGATTGCCAAAAAACGCATACATATTGCTCGGTTACAGATGCGGGACTCCGGAAAGCTGTATTCAACTACCATGTCGGGGATTGAGATGATCGAAACCATCAAGTCATCCGGTGCAGAGGATGGCTTTTTTGAAAAGTGGTCGGGGTATCATGCGGCCGTAAATACAGCACAGGTACGCATGTATAGTATCAATGGTTACTTGGGTAGCCTCCCAAGCATCCTATCCGTGCTATCCTCTGCACTCACTTTAGGGTTGGGTGTATACCTTATTATGAGCGGCGCATTTACGATCGGTATGTTGCTGTCGTTTCAGGGTCTATTGGCATCGTTTATGACACCTGTGTCAAACATATTGGGCGTGCGACAGTCCATTTTAGAGTTACGGACTGCCATGGAGCGGGTATCCGATGTCATGAACTACAAGACAGACGTTGCCTTTTCTGATGTAGTAGCAGAGGATAAAGAGTACGCAAAGCTGAGGGGCAAGGTGGAGCTAAAGAATGTTACGTTCGGTTACAACAAGCTGTCACCGCCGCTCATTAAGGATTTTTCATTGACCCTTGAGCCGGGCAGCCGTGTGGCATTAGTAGGCGGATCGGGCTGCGGTAAGTCTACGATCGCAAAGTTGGTATCGGGGTTATACACGCCGTGGAGCGGAGAGATCCTCTTTGACGGTACACCGATTAGCGAAATCAGCCGTGAGGTCTTTACCTCATCGGTGGCTGTGGTCGACCAAGAGATAACCCTCTTTGAAGATACGATTGACGACAACATTAAAATGTGGGACTCGACGATTGAGGATTTTGAAGTGATCTTGGCGGCACGTGACGCACAAATCCATACTACAATCCTATCGCGCGAGGACGGTTATCGTTCTAAGATATGTGAGGGCGGAAGAAATCTTTCGGGTGGTGAGCGTCAGCGGATCGAGATTGCAAGAACCCTTGCCATCGACCCTACGATCATCATAATGGACGAAGCTACCAGCGCCCTTGATGCAAAGACGGAATTTGACCTTATCAATGCCGTAAAAGACCGCGGCATCAGCTGCATAATCATAGCACACCGCTTATCCACTATCCGTGACTGTGATGAAATCATTGTCCTTGACAGGGGCAACGTTGTAGAACGCGGTACACATACTACTCTTTATGCACAGGATGGGAAGTATAGAAAATTGGTGGCTAGCAATTGAGAGAGGTTATTTATGTATTGGTTTGACGAACAATTACGGAATAGGATGGCCAATGATGAGGATACATTTATGGGCGCGTTGGCAGAGCTGTCGTCGTTGGCTATGGATGACAGTAAGGTTTTGCACAACACTTCAAAGAGGCAACGAACAAAGAATGCCATTGACGATATAGCGGCGTATTTCAAGGTAGAGCTGATACCGATACCTGATGCGATCGACGAAATACACAGCGCATTAGATTATGCACTGCGCCCGGCCGGTATCATGAAGCGCAAGGTGGAACTAAAAGAAGGCTGGTACAAGGATGCAATCGGCCCAATGATAGGCTCCCTCCAAAACAATGATGTGGTTGCGCTGATCCCTACAGGAGGCCAAGGCTACAGCTTTTTTGACTATGATTCGAATAGATATGTACGGATTGATCAATCATCCGCCAAGCTCATACAGACAGATGCGTATTGCTTCTACAAGCCGTTGCCCTTCAAAGCCCTTTCGATACCCGACCTTTTGCAGTATATGGCAGGGTTTGTGACGCGGGGTGATGTGTTCTTCTTTTTATTAGTGACTTCTGTTGTGACACTCCTTGGATTGATGTCACCGATGATCAATCGGATCCTGTACGGCTATGTCATCCCGAGCGGTAATCTGTCCTATATTTTGCCGGGGGTAGGCTTGTTGGCAAGCTTTTCTGTATCGGCGATCCTGTTGAGTATATCCAAGTTTTTTATCACCGAACGCCTGAACACACGGATCAGCATGGCGATAGAACCGGCAGCGATGTCACGGTTGCTTCTCTTACCGGCCGCTTTTTTTAAGGACTACAATGCCGGGGAGCTTTCATCACGCATTTCCGTGCTGTCGGGGCTTTGCACTACAATCGTTGGCATGATCGTGGGGACATTCCTGCCGGCGGTATTCTCGATCTCGTACTTGTTTCAGATACGCTATGTCTCCGGTGCGTTGCTTGCGCCTGCTGTACTACAAATCTCCGGGCTGGCCGTACTCAACATCATCGTAGGTATGGTAGGCCTGAACATTTCACGCAAGCGTATGAAGCTGTCTGCTTCACTCAGCGGTTTGGTATTTGCGTTGTTTTCGGGTGTGGCGAAGATCAAATTGACCGGGGCCGAGAAACGTGCCTTTGCTAAGTGGTCGGAAAAGTATACGAAATCAGCAGCTCTGCTTTACAAGCCCCCGGCGATCATCAAGTATAGTCCCATCGTCGGTTCTGTGATTACATCGCTTTGCTTACTGTTTATGTACTATACGGCTGTGGTAAGCGGTGTACAGGTTGCCGACTATATGGCGTTTAACATAGCCCTTGGCGCGGTATCGGCGGCGATTATGTCCCTATGTTCGGCTACCATCACCATTGCACAGATAAAACCCATGCTTGAGATGGTAGAACCCATACTGAAAAATATCCCGGAAACAAACGCGAACAAGATACGTCTGTCACGACTGAGCGGCAGTATTGAAGTCAGCAACCTAAGCTTTCGCTATAGCGAGAACGGCGAAGATATACTCTCCAATATATCTTTCAAAATCCGTCCGAACCAGTTTGTAGCGATCGTGGGAAAAACCGGTTGCGGGAAATCCACATTGTTACGGCTGCTGTTAGGATTTGAAAAACCGCGAAGGGGGGCGATCTACTATGATGGCGTGGATATAACACGCCTTGATGTGCGTTCATTACGCAGCAAAATCGGCACTGTGACCCAAAACAGCAAGCTGTTTCCCGGCGACATCTATTCAAACATCGTCATCTCTGCACCACACCTAACCCTTGATGATGCGTGGGAAGCCGCCCGTTTAGTCAGTCTTGACGACGATATAAACGAAATGCCCATGGGGATGCACACAGTCATATCAGAAGGTTCCGGCGGTATCTCCGGCGGACAAAAACAGCGCCTGATCATAGCGCGCGCAATCGCACCAAAACCGTCCGTTCTTATGTTTGATGAAGCGACCAGCGCATTGGACAACATTACACAAAAGAATGTTTCTTTATCCCTTGAAGCGATGAAGTGTACACGCATCTGCATTGCACACCGTCTGTCTACCATCAAAAACTGTGACAGGATCATCGTACTGGATAAAGGAAAGATCATCGAAGACGGCAGCTACCAACAACTCATGGCGCAAAACGGCTTTTTCTGTGAGTTATTATCCCGTCAACTGCTTGATGAGGATATACAATTAGGAGTTACAACAGCATTTTAAAAAAAGAGAGGAGCAATAACATGAATGAAAAGACAGTAACAACAGTGATAGAGGATGACGACCTCGAGGCGGTAACAGGGGGGGTTGATGGGTCTATTAACACTGGTGCGGACGAAAAGATGATGATATCACTGTTGGATCTGCTCAAACAAAAACAGAAAGCCACAATACAGGAAGCTACGGAAACCGATTTGGCTATACGCAACTTGAGTGAAATTAAGGAGATACTTGAATCATCTGCTAAGCCTACTCTTTCTGCAAAGTGAGGCCGTGAGATGATACAGAAATGAAACGCAAATGGCTCTGTAAACACTATCCAAAGGCTCAAATAGAGAGGAGTACTATCATGAATGAAAAAACAGTAACAACAGCGATAGAGGATGACGACCTTGAGGCGGTAAATGGAGGAACACAGTTTGCAGTGATGAATTTATCAGGAATGAATGGAAAGCCGGTACCAACCTCGATTTACGTAGCGGAGAATGCAGTTGAGCAAAAGTTTGATACAACGCTTGGTGAAAATCCGTTTCAGATTAAGGGACAAAACAATGAACTTAATCCCCCCCTGCTGACTCCCTGAAAGTTGATAAGATAGTAGTAATTGAAAAAAGTGATGTTGATTCCTCGATTTCAATAAAAAACATGACCTGCGTGTCATACTCAATCCGAACTGTTTGCACCATCACATTAAATATTATAAAGGAGAAAAATCATGAATGAAAAAACAGTAACAACAGCATTAAAAGATGACGACCTCGATGCGGTAACAGGGGGGGTTGATGGGTCTATTAACACTTGTGTGGGCGAAAAGATAACGATAACAATGCCGGACGAAACAAAGAGTCAGGCGCTAAACAAAGAGTCATACTCGTCATTAAAGCCATTAGCCCGATCCGATATATCCGTGGAAGGCGTGCGGCGAGAGGCGCCGGATATGCCTAAGCTAACATCATTATTAATATTATAAAGGAGAAAAATCATGAATGAAAAAACAGTAACAACAGCATTAAAAGATGACGACCTCGATGCGGTAACAGGGGGAGTAGGGGATATATCGGAAGTAATGAAAGCCAGAGAAGTAGTGAATAAACAAAATCAGACTATATCTACTTTAATGAGAGGTGGGTCGGAAGCAGAAGCACTCGTTAACCAGATGAAGGAATCAATAACGGATACAGAGAAGCCAGATAATATGCAGTCGACTCTACAGCAACAGAAAATAGCTATAGCTACTCAACTTGCAGCCAGTTCAATGACAAATGAGAACCAAGGTAAACTTCTCTGATTACATTGACAAAGATAGAAAGGATGAGGTGCCGTACCATGAACGAGAACACGGTTGTACAAGTTGTGGATGACGATGATTTGGAAAAGGTTTCGGGTGGAAAAGCAATAGAGTACGAAACGGATGGTTTTAAATTGCCATTGTGTAAGAATTGTAATAAGCCTGTACCCAAAGGTCTTGGAGATTTTTGTAGTCTCGCTTGCAAAAGACAATATCATAGTGATCACCCTGATGAATTCGGGTATATTTAAAGAACACAGCACCGGCACAATAAAAAAGGCAGAGCGAATCTACGTAATGGTAGAAAACGCTCTGCCTTTTTTTGGAAAAATCATATCAC
>CAZSXS010000023.1:0-44821 GCA_964611385.1 uncultured Defluviitaleaceae bacterium | reverse complement strand
TGGCTAAATTGGCGTTCTTGTCGGTGTTGTTGAAAAGATTTTAGACAGGCTCTTACCCAAGACGAATGACCTAACAGAGGGTTTTCGCCGAAGGTTGCTAATCGTGCCGTTCAAAAAAACTATAACAGATGATAAAGCCGACCGCAACTTAGCTAAGAAACTGAAAAGGGAAATGTCTGGCATACTCAACTTTGCGTTGGAGGGATTACAACGCATGAGGAGTCAGGGTACAAAATTTTCTCAAAGTGCAAGTTGTGAAAAAGCTCTGGATATGTATTTTTCAGACTTAGACCCAATGTATCTTTTTGTAAAGGACTGCATCATTCCCTCTAAAGGCTCAAAAATGACAAACAAGGATATTTTTAGTCAATATGAGGGTTGGCTAAATCAAGAAGGCGGAACTAACAAATATGACCGCATAACTTTTAGCCACGAGTTCAAAAAGGCTCTAAGTGTACACAAGATACCTTTTACTATCGGCAAAACAACTGGTGGTGAGCGTTGTATAAAAGGTATAGCTATGAAAAATGGTAAGCAATATTTCAAAAACTATACGAAAAGCAATGGTACTGATGATATTGACGAGATAATCGACTAACAGTGGCAGTGTGAAAGGAGTGAAGTAGCTTGCTTGTCGTTGAAATCAGCAGAAATCAGCTGTACAGAAGATGGAATGATAAGACAGAACCTAAATATGCAGATAATACAGAAATCAAAACCATAACAGAAAACGACAAAAGGAATATGAATTATACGCCATTAGTAGAATTATTGTATTCTATGATGATATTTGATAATGGAAATAATTAAAAAACCTCCCAATATAAAAAACAAATGACGACAAAACAGGGTAGGCACATCACCGCTTACCCTGTTAGCCGAAAAGTACGAAAATTCGATTAAATATTATAAATAGGATAATGTACTAATTGTAAAATGTTTGGAGGTATTAGCAATGAAAGTTAAGGAATCAATGATTAAAGCTGTAATATATGCACGATTTTCCAGCCATAATCAACGTGAGGAAAGCTTGGACGCACAGGTACGAGCTTGTATGGAGCGAGCAAAGCAACTTGGATATACGGTGATTGAAGTTTACAAAGATTTTGCATTGTCTGCCACTAGCGATAATCGTCCAGAGTTCCAAAGAATGATTGCAGACGCTGAAAAGAAAAAATTCAACGTACTCCTTGTACATAAGCTTGACCGCTTTAGCAGGGACAGATACGACAGCGCAAACTACAAGCGGAAGTTGAAAATATTCGGTGTACAGTTAATGTCTGTGACAGAAAACCTTGACGGAAGCCCAGAAAGTATAATTTTAGAATCTGTTATAGAAGGAATGGGGCAATATTATTCGGCTAATTTAGCTCGTGAGGTTAGCAAGGGGCAAAGAGAAACGGCTCTGCAATGCAAGCATTTAGGCGGTTTTCCGCCACTTGGGTATGATGTAGACCCGATAACACGGCAATACGTCATTAACGAAACCGAAGCCAAGATAATCAGGCTAATTTTTGAAAAATACTCTAACGGTGTGGGATATAATCAGATTTTGGAGTATTTAAACAATCACGGTTTCCTCACTAAAAGTTACACAAACAAAGCAGGAGTACACCGTGAGGGTAAGCCTTTCAGCAAAGGAAGTCTTAATACTATACTTAAGTCGGAAAAATATGTGGGTACGTTCGTGTTTAATCGAAAGTTGGAGAAAGATGTTACTGGTAAGCGTAGACCAGAGTGGAGACCTGAAGAAGAATGGATTAAGGTTGAAAATGGTATGCCTGCAATAATCGACCGTGAAACATTCGATAAGGTTCAGATAAAATTAGCCGTAAACCACAAAAATGGCGGTAAATTCAAGGCTAAGGAAGTTTATTTACTGTCAAGCCTTGTAGTATGCGGTGAGTGTGGCAGTAGTATGTACGGCAATACAAGAAACTGCGGACGCAGTAAGAGTAAGTATAGTTCGTACCGTTGTTCTAATCGTGCTAACCACAAGGGTTGTTCTAACAAGGAAATCCGCAAGGAATATTTAGACAACTGTGTTTTGGATATGCTCCACGATAAACTATTTTCTACCCAGTCCATCAAAAAACTTGCGACCATGCTTTCCGATTACAACCGCAAGCAATCAGCCAGCAACAAAGGCGAAGTTTCCCAAGTCCAGCGAGAAAGTCAAGAAATCCAAGGCAAAATCAACACCATTGTTCGGCTTGTGGCAGAAAGCGGCATCTCAATCGAGACAGTCAAAGACGAGATAAAAGCCCTTGAAGATAGGCAACGCTTCTTGTCTGATTATCTCAAAGAGCTAATGCTAAAAGACAGTGCTATGATTACGGATGAAGTTATTCTTGATTTAATTAACCGTTCCAAGGATTTTGTTAAAACCAAGAATATTCCGCAATGCCGTAATTTCATAGAAAATTATGTCGAAAAGGTTGTTGTCTATAGTGACCATGTAGAGGTGTTCTTCAAAATCAATGTACCAGATGATAGCACCGATAGCACTATACCACTGAAAAGCGAAGAAGGTATCAAGGTTATACAAAAGGACTACCGCAAAACAGTGTAACAAAGCGGCAAAAAATGGGGCGGTCGTAAACTGTGACTGCTCCATGCCTGTTTTTTTATAAATATATGCAAACTGGAGGAATAGATAAAATGATATATCACTACTATTACCGCATTAAAAATCAAAGCAACAGAAAAGAGGTTAATCTACAGTTAGTTGATGAAGCCATAAAATATGGAGTAGAATTATGCAATCCTAAGCGTTATGTGTTGGTGTTTCCTGAACATTGGATATTAGCTTGCGATGAACCAATGACTAACAGAGAGCTTATCGAAATATGCAAAAGTGTAATCCACACGGCGCAGCTGGGGGATATGTAATAGAATACTTCTACAACAAAGATGAAGTAAACAATACGCAGCAACGCTCAGGTCAGCTATTTGAATGTTTTGGCTTAGAAAAGTTTTTGGGTTCAATTAACGCCGTTGAATAAGAGTAAGAACCAAAAAAAGAGCCGTTTAGGGGTTACCCTACGGCTCTTTTTAATTGCTCAAAACCATATAGAATAAGGCTTTCAAAGCCTTGAAAACCTTATTCCGAGAGTACCTCAAATGGAGGTGAGGGGAATCGAACCCCTGTCCGAAAACCCGTAGGCAGAAACTTCTTCCATCATAGTTATTTTATTAGGAAATCGTTAAAATCCTCGTTCCCTTCAGAAAGAGATAAATAACAAACGCTTAAGAAGGTAGCCCCTAGATCTTCTTTTAAAGTGGAGCAGATTTAAAAGAGTTCCCTGTTTAGTCGACGCCGGTTTCCTTTATAACAGGAAATTCAAGACCGACGGCTGCTTTTAATTAAGCAGCGATTGCTAATTTATTGTTGTTATTTATTTATAGGTTTTTGGCATTTATTCGCTCTTGCCAAAGCGGATGGCTATCTCTGCTTTCCAAATTCCCGTCGAAACCATTACACCCCCGGAAATAAAAGAAAATCGGGAAGACAGGATTCGAACCTGCGGCCTCTTGGTCCCGAACCAAGCGCTCTACCAAGCTGAGCCACTACCCGATTAGAATTCGTATTATACATAATTTTTTGCAAAAAATCAATAGGTTTTTCAAATATAATTTTATCCATCGTTGTTTATTATTCTCAATTTTTCTCTTTATTATTCCTCCTATCTCCCCCTTGTTGGATAGTAAAAATTAAAAAAGAGTCGCTCCTTTTCAAGAGCGACTCTTCAAATAACAAAGTATCATATCACTAACATGCTGTATCCTTTTTTCCATATGAGCCATACTGTCAAATGTGATATCCAAAGCTTTTGTTGCTGTATACCGATTGGAAAAGTAAGTGAAGCAAAACATATTGATCGACAATAAAATCTGCTCTAAATCCACCTCTTCACAAAACGCACCGCAAGCCATTCCCCGGCGTATAATGCTTTCTGCCAATATCAATCCTGGTTGCTTGATTTCAAAAATATCTATTTGATTGATATATTGCCCGTGGTTTAAGTTTTCCCACAAAATTAAATTCACAAAGGAAGGATTTTTGTCCAAATAATAAAAGTACTCTCGGATCAAGGCTCGTAAAGCATTGCTTGGATTGAAGCTTGAAAAGTCCAAGCTTTTTTCAAGCTCGGATAGTTTTAGATAGACATTCAGCAATACGGTCTTGTATAGATTTTCTTTGCTTTCATAATACGCATAGATCATCCGCTTATTGACCTCGGCTCTTTGGGCGATTTCATCTATCCTTGCCCCATAAAAGCCCTTTTGAGAAAATTCTTCTTCCGCCGCCTTTACAATATTTATTTTCGTCTGCTCTGATTTTTTCATCGCTCATTTATTTCCACTTGTCTATATTCTCTTGAACAAATGCATCGTCATTAAGATGAGGGTACATGCGGCAGACTCGATCAATTTCCTCCAGCTGTCCTTGAGAAAGACCTTCTTCGGGATTGAGGCACCAAATGCCTTCCATGAGTCCCTGCCGTCGTAGGATTTCATGCAAGCCTGCAATACAACCCTTGAACTGATTTGCCACATCAAATAAAGCAGCGTTTGCATCGGTGATCTCTGCGGCCAGAGTCAAAAGCTCAGCAGTGATCTTCTTGTCTGCGTCTGCTTTTTTAATTTCTTCAAATTGCTTGACTACCGTATGCGTCCATACCGACCAGTGCCCCAAGAGTCCCCCTTCGAAGCTTTTTCTGTATTCAACTCCCTCTTCGTTAAACTTGTACTCCGTCAGCAAGTCAAGAACGATATTATCATCGTTGCCTGTGTACAGGGTGATTTCCTCTGCACGGCTTGAAAGGGCTGCTGCTCGCACCACATCCAAGGTTTGATAGCGGTTAAAGGCAGCACATTTGATGGCGACAACATTTTCAATTTCGCAAAGCTGTTGCCAATACGCATAGGACAGACGCCGACCGCCCACAGCTGTTTGCAGATAAAAGCCGATGACAGGCAATACAGCCGCAACCGCCCTAGTGCGCTCCAAAAGCGCCTCCTCGGATAAATGCCCAAGACCGCCAGGACTTAATAAGACCGCATCATATCCGTAGCTTTTTAATAAGGTAGCTTCTCTGACGGCTTGTTCTACCTCTCCACAAACCCCGGCTACTTTGACCACAGTTCGGCCGCTTTCTTTTTCGTAACGATCCATTTCTTCTGAGACGATCTTGATTACCGGCTCAAAGAGATTAAACTCTGGCAAGCGGATTTCAAATTGGGTAGTATGTACGGCTATGGCTATACCCCCAACTCCAGCATTCAGGTAATAACGGGCTAATAAGCGCTGACCCTCCTCATTAAACTTCCGCTGACGATTCAGCGAAAGAGGGATAGCAGGAATTACAGTACCTTTTTTCAATATTGCCATCGCTTGACTATGTCTGTCCATTAATAACTCCCCTTTCTCTCTTCAAAATGGGTCGGCTTGCCTAAACTCCGACCGCCGTCCAAAATCCACTGTGCTTGCCACTCAATGAGAGTTTCGATGGAAACCGTCGGATAGCCAAAAAGCTTGCAGGCCAGAGAGGCATCATTCAAATATGCGTCGTTTTGCTCCACGCCGCTGAAGATTGGTTCCTTGCCCAAGAGTTTTCCGAGTTTTAAAGCAGCCTTCTTGACAGAGACGATTTCTGGGCCGGTTACATTCAGAATGGCGGGTGGGTTGTTTGCGTACAAGAGGCTTCGTAAAGCAATCTCGTTGGCTGTCCCTTGCCAGATGCAGTTAAAGACTGGTGTGGACAGGGATACAGGATTACCGGCTAGGATATTGCTTGCGATATCAAAGAGCACCCCATAGCGCAGGTCTACGGCATAATTGAGCCGGTACATCAGCACCTTGGTGCCGTATTTGTTGGAGCCGTATTCAAAGGCTCTCTCCCTTGCAAGGGTGGACATAGCGTATTCACCAATGGGCACAGGTTTTACTTCCTCCGTACAGCCGCCCGAATGGATAGGAACGATAGGGTAAATATTCCCAGACGAAAAGACAACGATATTCGAACTTTTGAATTTCTCTGCTACAAAGGCGGGTAAGCTGGCGTTCATACCCCAGGTTTGCCATTCGCTGCCGTCTGTGCCGAATTTTCTCCCGGCCATGTAGATAACATTTTCACTTTCTTGTAGGCTATTCAGTTCGGAAATGTTCTGCAAGTCCATGGAAACTGTTTTGATATTGTTTTCATTTAAAAGCTTCACCGCCAATGGATCTGTAAAGCGGGATACTGCAATCACTTTGTTTTGAAGTCCGGCTTTTTCTAAGGCTTTCTTTGCTAAAAGGCAGAGGGTGCCGCCCATTTTACCTCCCGCTCCCAAGACGGTAATGTCCCCTTTGATTTTCTTCATGTCTTCAATCAAGGCCTGGGATGGTTCCGTTAAAAGGGTATTGAGGCGTTCTTCAGTCCACATGTTCATTCCTCCTGTAGTTTGGTATTAAGAATTCTTTAGATAATTTAAGTATTCTTCTTTTGTCAAAGCGGCATTAAATTTTTGCTTGATTTGTTTGCCCAGGGCAGCATCCTTACAAATCAAGTCCGCAACCGTAAGGGCGATAAGCTTCACTGAATTCGTGTAAACCCTTCCATCATAGACTCTAAAATTTTTACTATGTAAGGTTCCCATATATCCCCCTATGGTCGGCTGAATCACAGGAATCAAATGGCTCAGATCCCCAACATCCGTAGAACCCGTCATGTCCACCCCATGCACGATCTCGCCGATTAAGCCTTTCGTTGCCAACAAATGGGCGTTTTGCTCCATGACCTGAGATAGATTTTCATCCTGACGCAGGGGCAAGTATCCGGACAGGTTTTTGATTTCAAACTCAGCCCCAACGGCAAGAGCAGCCCCCTGAACCGCCCGATCTACTTTCTCACACGCGTCCTGGATGGCTCCAAGGCTAGCCCCTCTAACATAGGTCTCCATGGCTACATCGGACGGAATCACATTAACGATATCCCCGCCTTGGGTAATAATCGGATGAATTCGGATTTTGTCTTCCTCACGGAAGGTTTCTCTGTTTGCATGTATCCCCATCAAGGTCATCATAGCGGCATTGAGGGCATTAATGCCATTAAAAGGCTCACTTCCGTGGGCTTCCTTTCCAATAAAGCGCATGGACTTTGCCATGAAGCCTAGGCTTTTTCCATTCAGAAACAGCTTGCATTCTGGCGTGTTGGCATGGGCATGAAGCATCAGCGCCATGTCGATCTCGTCAAAAACACCTTCCGCAATGAGCTGTTGCTTACCCCCTATATAAGCGATCTTTCCCTCTTCTATCAATTCCCGGCGAAACGCAAGCTCCGTAAATTCCTCAGCCGGTGCAGCCAAAAAAGAAACTTTTCCAGCGCAGGCGTTCATCACCCCACTTCTTGCCAACACCATAGCCACCCCAGCCAGGGTCGAAATTTGTACGTGATGACCGCAGGAGTGGCGGTCTGCCGTAACGGCATCCATTTCTCCCATCACGCAAACATTGACACCTGCGCGGCCAGTATCCAGGCAGCCCAAAACGCCGGTTACAGCATGGGGATAGCTATAGGGAATCCGCAATTCTTCTAAGATTTCCCTGAAGCGCTTGGATGTTTTCTCTTCCTTGTACCCTAGCTCAGGGTTTTGAAAGATAGTCTTGCCCAGCTGTATGATGTCCCGTTCCATCGAATCTGCGACTTCCAGAATCCGTCTTTTGATCTCCTCCAAAAGGCACCTCCTTAATCAGTAACTGTTTAGTTATTATATTGCATGAGGGCCATATGGTCAATAGATTCGGGATTGATTTGAGATAAAAATAAAAGCAGCGCTCCATCTCGTTCAGCTTCGAAAAGCCGCCATGCAAAACAAATAGAATTAATCCAGTGGAATGATGGCGGCTTAGAAGATGTTTTAGAGACTGAGTATAACTGCTTAAGAGCTGAGAATATGATACTTCTGTTTAGAAGTCGCAGCTTTTATTGGTGTGAGGCTTATTATTTAAAGGCTTTGTTTAAAATCATAACCGCTCTGGCATTCAGGCAGTCAAGCTCCTTGATGGATCTTATGATGGAACCGACGGCCATGTCTTGGTAGTTGCTTATATAATAAACTTCCGCAAGACTTAGCAGGATTTCGTTGCTGTCCACCAGATTCAAAATGCTTAAGACTTGCTCAAAGAGATCGAATTTCTTTATCGTCAGTAGCTTTACCAGTATCGAAACGATGATCGCCTGGGCAGCGGGGGGCAGGGATTCAACTACTAAGCCTAGAAAAGATAAATATACTGCTTTTTCTAAGGATTCCTCCTTGGATTGCAGCAGTTCTATAAAGCTGTCCCCAACTTCGCTGCACAACAGGCTACAGACAAGCATGTATTCATAAGCGCGATTTTTTGCATTTGGTAAGATTCCTTTTACGACTTCCGGCTTAATGGAGGCGTTTAAATGTTCATAGGCAGCTTGATAGTTCTTGGCATAATACATGATTCGCCCAGTGAGGAAGCACACATCGGAATCCAACACAGCGGCGGGGCTTTTTTTGTAAGTGCTTAAAGCCAGATCAGCTGGTTCAAATAATTTTTCATCCAGCATGGCATCGACCATAACCATGACATTGGGCTTGTACGTGCTGTCGGCAAACATACTGCTAAGATTCTTATAAACAAGTCCAGGGTCAGTATGGATTTTGCTTAAGACTCCCGTCACCTTATAAATCAGATCGTATCTTCTGCCGTCTGCATTCAGCGCTTTTAGGTAAAAGTGCAGCGCTTTTTCATGGTCGTCCATAAGGCTATAGATTTGCGCTATCTCAATGAGGGGTCTCACATTCCAGGTGTCCGGAAAGAATAATAGGTTCACTGGCGCTTGCCCCATATTTAGGCAGTGGGTAAAGCAATCTAAGGCCAAGGTATAACGTTTCAGAGCTGTATTGATCTGGCCACGCATAAACTCAAAATCAGTACAGGCCGGATACAGCTTCAAGCCCTCTGTTAGTATACGTAGGCTTTCGTCGTTTCTTTTTAAATTTTTCAGGCAGATTGCTCGTCGAAAAATCAAGTGGGGCGAATAAGCTAGCGTGATCTCTTTTTTCTGATCCGCCTTTTCAAAGTAATCAAGAGCGGTGGTATAGTCGCCAATGCTCATATACTGGTTTCCCATATTAAATAAATGGAAAGGCTCATCTGGATTTTTCGCCAACTCTTCATTGAGAAGTGCCATGTTGCGCTGGAACTTCTTCTCACCCGAATTGGACTTGATATATCCATAGTGCTTGATTCTGATCTGGGTATACGCCAAAACTGGTTTTCTGTCTGGAAAATTGAAGACCGGCTGCTCATGAATGGCTCCTTCATAATGATAGGTGCCTCTTTTAAATATTCGCAATCCCTCGTGGATATTATATAAACTCTCATTGGTTTCATCCGTGAGATTATGAATCCGGATCGACATACAGTCAGCCTTTGTGTTTTCAAGCAGTTGGGTAAGCATCGGTAAATCCTCAGCATACAATACTTCGTCCGCATCTAACAGCAAAATGTAGTCGCTGCTTGCTTGTTGCAGAGCGACATTTCTAGCTTCGCTAAAGTTGTTGTTCCATTCGTGCTTACTTATTTTCGGCTTGAAGCGTTGAATCTTCTCCAAGGTGCTATCTGTTGAGCCTGTGTCTACGATGATCATTTCCGCCACCACGGAAGAAACGCTCTCTAGGCACTGTTCGATATACTTTTCCCCATCCTTCACGATCATACATAGGCTTACTGTCTTCATTATCATACCTCCTGGATTATGCCTTATGTAAGTCACAGAGTCTTTGCTCGGTGACTTTTTTTGATGACTTTTTTGATTACGCCTGACCGTTGTAATATGTGATAAATGTTGCGGCTGTTCCCGCATCATAGGCGAGTTGTGCAAAATGAGCAAAGAGATCCACGACGATAATGGTATACGAGGTTTGGGCAATCGCTATATTGGTATAATTCGGATTGTTAAAGTAAGTGTTGCCATCCGGGCTGAGCTGTAAGGTGACTGTAATTGGACTTGATCCTGTATTGTCTACAAACATGGTTGCGGTTCTTACTTGAGAGATATCCGTTGCTTCCAGAGCAACGCCCGTGCCTGAAACGCCGTTTAGCGTTTGTGTATTGGAGGTAAATCGATTTCCTTCTATAAGAACAGTCAGAAGGGTGTTTGAAATGGTAACATCACCAGCGACAGTAAGCAGAGGGTTGGAGATCGTCACATCACCAGCCACGGTTAAGAGTGTATTTGTAATGGTAAGGTCACCGTCAACAATCAGTTCTCCGGCTGTATTCAATTGCAGTAACTGTAGATCATTTGAAGTTTGATTCAATCCGTAAACGCTGGATCGCAGCTGAGAAGCAACCGTATTAAATACAAGTGAGTTCACTTGTTTCCACCTCCTATATTCGTTCTCGGACTTCAAGAACCTAGTTCATGCTATGCTTATTCTGATAAATTGGTTCTAGCAATTGGTTTTTAAGAGTTGGCTTTGGAACCAGATGCGACAGTTCACTTTTCTTTGATGAGAACTGGCAACAAGACGAATAAATTTGGAAAACTTGTAGGGCATGATATCCACGGTTTGATTTGGCTGTACACAAGTTCTTTGCGCATCATCGATATGAACAATTGCATTTGGGCTGTTTTCAAGATGGATCTGTACAGGATCAAGCCCAGTGTTGATAATAAAAAAGGTGATAGTCTCTGCATTTCCACTGTAAAACCAAGGTGATTCAACTTGATTTCTAAACCCGGACAGCGCAAGCTCCTTTTCAAAAAAAATACAACGGCTGCGAGGATAAATCACATCCTGGCGATAGTAAATCTGTAGACGAACATTGCTTAAGCGCTTTGCATTCTTTATCAGTATCCCCTTGTTTTCGATATAACCAGAGGCAATCATTTTCACTGCTTCACTCACATCGGCAAGCTCACAGTAGTCCCCGTCTTGTTCCCAAGGAAATTGTATATTTGTATCGAGTAAGTCTCTTTCCTCCTTGGTCAAATGTTCATTTAACGACACAGACAATAGACCATCGTTTACTCGTTTGTTATCTTCATTGATTATAATGTGAGCGGCTTCTATTTTATCAGGATTGCTTATTTGATCGGCATCGAAATAAAGCAGATCAACGTCTCGCTTTTTTATGATTGAGACAGGCAGTGTATGCTTCAAATCCTAACACCTCACTTGTTTTTGACGCTATGTTATTACATACCGTATTCGCAAAGGACACAAAGGGTTACAGAATAGAAGAAAAGCCCCTGTTTTCAAAAATGAAAACAGGGGCTTTTCAAAGCTGCCACGATGATCTTTTATTCTTCCAACAAGCTATTCAAGTACATATCCGAATAGCTGAAGACTGACTCAATAAACTCAATGAAAACATACTTAGTGCCTTCGGGAAGATTACGCAGCAGTCCCTTGGCATTGTTGTAATGAATGGAGCGAACCTCGGGGAAACAGTCTACAATTCCAGGGTTTGTTTCGTTAATGGTGGATACAGCGGGGGTTGTGTAGGAATCGCCGATGAACAGCGCCTTTCCTTCCAACTTTGGCTCCTTGTTGATAAAGTGAGCCAGATAGGGGTAGGCCTCCTCCTCTTGTACGGCAACGGAGGTGATGGGCATGGATACCGTGATGGCCGGATCAAAGGTGGGCGGCAGTAAAACCGATAGGCTGTCTATCTGCACGCCGTAGAACCGAGGCATTTCAAAGGTACTAAAATTGAGCTTTTTGATGTCATAGCACTCAGGAAGTCCTATGCGTTTGGCAACTTGATTGACCGCCAAGCCAAAGGTAACCGCAGCTCCCCAGTCGTTCCAGTGGAAGTCTTGGTAATAAAAGGTCGGCTGCGTCTTCTCCGCTTCCCGTAAAACTTCCTTTACGTTCAGAGTCTTATCTCTGAGGCTGGAGCTGTTGCAGTACTCAATAAACTTGTCGTACATGGTAAACGGCGGACGCCTAACCGGAAAGCCCACTGAAGTTTCGGGAAAGACCGTATTTTTTTGTGGGGCAACCAAATAGAAAAGCTCAAGCCCTTTTTCCTCACAGAACGCTTCCACCCGATGATAGGCTTCCATGATTTCTGTAAAGCGTTCGGGGCTTATCCTTTCATTGTTAATTTGCTCCAAGGCCACATCATTAAAGTAAGACATGTAATTGTCCTTGCCGATGTACAGCTCCTTAGAATAATCAAAGACAGTATATAAAATTTGGTTTTTTGTCCGGATGAACAGATCTCTGAACCCAAAGTTGTCATTGAAGACTTCCTCTAGCTTTTTCCAATAGGAACCGTCGCCGGTAAAGCCTTGCAGGATGCTTTCAGCAGGCAGTTGTTTCTTGTAACGGTTTTCATTAATAGAATAAAAGTTGCCGATGCCCAAAAGCCGTGTAAGGGTCGGCAAAAGGATCAAAAAGATCATGGACAGGATGGTTAGTTGTTTCATGGTTCGTTTTTTCATGAAGGCCTCCAAAAGCAAGGGTTAAAACTGAAAATAAATAAAGGGATTAAAGGTAGCGTCGGCCAGGTACAGCATGGAAAAAAACAAAAGCAGCGCAGCGCAAATCCCATAGGCGCTTGACTTCATTAACCCTTCCTTGATCTTTGACAGAGGGAATAGGGATAGAATCAAACCGAGTATCGTATAGAAAATAACTGGAATATTCAGATAAAAGAAGTACGTATAATACTGGAAGCCTTGCAGCTGTTGCTTGCCAAGCATGACAGACATAAAACGTAGGGCGGAGCTTAAATCCGGGCTTCTAAACAAGACCCAACCAAACATGACCAGCAAGAAGGTTATGATGTTGCCGACAAAGCCTTTCAGTTTAAAGCGAAACTTGGTCAAGAGAATGCGCTCAATCACGAGAAGCATCCCGTGATAAAGTCCCCATACGATGAAGCTAAAGCCGGCTCCATGCCAAAGACCGCAGAGAAAAAAGACAATAAACAGATTAAAATAGGTTCTAATTGTTCCCTTTCTGTTGCCGCCCAGGGGGATATAGAGGTAATCCCTGAACCAGGAGGAGAGAGAAATATGCCACCTTCTCCAAAACTCGGTAACATTCTTTGAAGAGTACGGCATAATAAAGTTCTCGTTAAAGTGGAAGCCAAAGATATTTGCTAAGCCGATAGCCATATCCGAATAAGCAGAAAAATCAAAATAAATCTGCAAGGTATATAAAAGTGCGCCGCTCCATGCCAGGGGCGTACTCAAGTTTTCCGGTTGGAGGGCAAAAATCTGATCAACCGTCAGTCCAAAGTTATCAGCAAAGACCACTTTCTTAGCCAAGCCGAAGCAAAAGCGGCAAGCACCTTGATAAATAGTATCAAAGTCATCCTTTCTATGGTTAATATCCTGATTCATATCCCCATAGCGAACAATAGGCCCAGCCACCAGCTGCGGAAAGAAGGAAATATAAAGAGCCAGCTTGTAGAGACTGGTTTGGACAGGAATGTCCTTTCGGTACACATCAATCAGATAGGACATGGCCTGAAAGGTAAAGAAAGAAATACCGACAGGCAAGAAAATTTTGTTTGCCTCTGGGAACTTAAAGACATCCGTATACAGAAAATTAAAATACTTATAAAAAAGCAGCAGCAGCAAATTAACAGCCAAGCCAAGGGACAGCAAGAGCTTCTTCGGTCGGAGCCTGTCCACAAAAATACCAAAGGCATAGTTAAAACCGATAGACACAAAAAGAATCATGATGTAGCGACCACAGCCGTACAAATAAAAAAACAAGCTGAAGCCCAGCAACAACAGATTTCGGTAGGTATGTACTTTTTTCAGATAAGGGAAAAAATACAGAATAAAAAGAATGGGTAAAAAAACATACAAAAAAATATTAGAGCTGAATAACATAGAGCCTCCGGAAAAAATTGGTTGAAATATTCCCATAGTATATGAGAAGGCAAAAATACTGTCAAGTATTTTTGCTTTTTCGCTTTTGATCTCAAAGCAAACAGGCACTATGCTTTTTTAACTGGCCAACAAATGTGTAATATTTTACAACCCTACTTAATAAACTATACAAACAAATAGCTTTTAGCTTTTCATAGGGGGAAGTGAAAAATGAAGGGTACAAAAATAATTGTACTGCAACTCCGGGAAATTTTTAAGTCGGCAATCTTTGCGATCTTGGGCCTTGCCCTGATTATCCTATTGATTTGCCTATTTCTTCCCAAAAACAAGAATCAGGAGCCAAGCGTTAGTTTGTATGTGCCTGGGACCTACACGGCAGAGATCGTCCTGCACAACAAGCCGGTTAACGTTTTGGTGACCGTCAGCGAAAGAGAAATCATGAGGCTGGAACTCAGCAACATGACAGAGGCTCAAGAGGTGTTCTATCCGTTGTTCAAGCCGACCCTACAGGCCATCTCAAAAGAGATCATTGACAAGCAGACAACGGAAATTTCAGCACTTTCAGAGTATACATACACCTCACAAATTCTACTGAATGCGATCAATAAGGCTTTGGCCAAAGCAGACATTCCAGTTTCTTAAGAAATCATTTTCTCAAGAAATCATTTCTTAGAAAGAAGAAAACCCGTGTGATACCCTTCACACGGGTTTTTGTTTTTATATCCCTTTGTATTCCTTTCGTACAATCTCAGCGCTTTTTGTAAGACCTTCTCGCTCAGGATCGGATAAGCTGATTTCCAAAATTTTTCGCACTCCACCCCGCCCGATAATGCAAGGTACGCTGACGCAGGCTTCGCGGATGCCGTATTGGCCCTCCAATAAGGTGGAGACCGTGAGGATAGAGCGCTGGTCGTGGAGTATGGCTTCTGTAATCCGATTCACGGCCAGGGCTACCGCATAATAGGTGGAGCCTTTCTTTTCGATGATTTCGTAAGCGGCGTTTTTCACCTGTTCGTGCAAGTCGTTCAATAGATCCTGACTGCTGTCGCACTCGCTGCATTGGTGGCAGTATTCATCTAAGCTCATACCCGAAATGTTCGTGGATGAAAAAGCCGCCACCTCACTGTCCCCGTGTTCCCCCAGAACAAAGGCATGAATGTTCCGTGAGTCGATGCCTGTGTGTTCAGAAATCGCGTATTTAAGCCGTGAGGTGTCCAGAACCGTGCCGGAACCGATAACCCGATTCCTTGGCAAACCAGACTTTGCAAGGGTGTACTGGGTCAGCACATCAACGGGGTTGGTGACGATGAGCAGTACCGTATGCTGGCCGATGTTTTTCATTAATTGGTCAATAATGTTGTCGAAGACCTTTACGTTTCTTTTTAGCAGATCCAGTCTGTCTTCTCCCTCCTTCTGTGCAACACCGGCCGTAATGATGACCACGTTTGCCTCCTTGCAGTCGGAATAATCCCCGGCGCTGAGCTTCACTGGTGTCAGAAAGCTCAGCCCGTGATTCATATCCAAAACATCCCCTTCCACCTTTTCTTTGTTCAGATCAATAACAAAAATCTCATTTGCAATGCCACTCAGCATCATCGTGTAAGTGGTGGTGGAGCCTACCAAGCCGTTCCCGATTATAACTACCCTTGTTTTCATGTTTCTTCTCCTCGATTCCGTTTGTTTTCGGTATTGGTACTGGCAATATTTTGCCACTTGCCGTGTATAATATACTAATAAGCCCATATCGGAGGTAATTATGAGTGATCCCGGATACTTGCAAGTCCTTGTAACCACGGGTAGCAGCGCTTTACCCATCGAAAACGCCACAGTTATTATTAAAGACAAGGCCGGTAGTCAACTGTATTCCCTAAAAACAAATGAAGACGGCTTGACAATCTATGTCTCCCTTGATGCCCCAAGTGTTGATTTGACCTTAGACCCCATTCATAAAAATTTGCCCTATGCTACGTATGACGTAGAGGTCTATGCAGAGGGGTATTCCTCCAGCGTTGTTAAAAATGTGCAAATATTTTCAACGATTTCTTCCACGCTGCCGGTGAGTATGCAGCCCATGCCCAGAACAGGTGAAGCTGGGGTGCAAGTCTTTGACATCCCGCCCAACGCTCTGGATACGGATATACAAATGCTTCCCGAAGCCCCAAGGGAAGGCGGCCGGGTTTTAAAGGCTGTGGTAATACCAGAATTCGTTGTCGTCCACTTGGGTACTCCCTCGTCCAATGCAAGAAATGTGTGGGTTCGGTTTATAGACTACATAAAAAATGTAGCCTCCAGCGAAATCTATCCCACCTGGCCTCAAAACTCATTGATCGCCAATATTCACGCACAGGTGTCTTTGGTGTTAAATCGTATCTTTACAGAATGGTATCCAAGCCGCGGATACAACTTCGATATTACTAATTCAACGCAATATGATCAATACTATATAGAAGGTCGTAATATTTTTGATACCATCAGCCGCGCGGTTGACTTGGTCTTTAATTTGTATGTAAAGCGCATTAATAGCATTGCTCCCTTGTTTACGACCTATTGCAATGGAACTACCGTTACCTGTAAAGGCATGTCTCAGTGGGGAACGGTGCCCTTGGCCAATCAGGGCAAGACTCCCTTGGAGATTTTGAAGTATTATTATGGAAATGATATCGAGCTTGGCGTGGTTACCTCTATCGGCGGCGTCACTTCCTCTTTTCCCGGTGTGCCCTTGGAGGAAGGCGACAATAACACCAGTGTCCGAACGATCCAAATCCAATTAAGCCGTATCCGCTTGAATTATCCCAGTATTCCACGTATCCTTATGCCGGATGGAGATTTTAAGGCAGATACCACCAGTGCGGTTAAGGAATTTCAGAAAATATTCAGCCTACCTCAAACGGGAAAGGTGGATAAGGGCACCTGGTATAAGATTTCCTATATCTATACAGCGGTTAAAAAGCTGGCTGAATTAAGCGCCGAAGCCGAGGAAGAAGGCATTGGCTTAAAGCCACCCACAACCACGATCCGTCAAGGTTCCTCTGGGCAGCAGGTTAAGGATTTGCAGTTCATATTGAATTATATCGGCGATTTCTATAGCTCCATTCCTCCGATTAAGCAAACGGGGTATTTTGATGGGGAGACCAGAAATGCCGTAATTGAATTTCAAAAAACCTTTGGCCTTGCACAGGACGGTGTGGTTGGACCTGGCACCTGGAGCAAGCTGTACGATGTGTACAACGGTATCAATAAGAATGTAGAAAGTACACCTTTCCCAGGTATTGTTTTGCGCTTGGGGTCCGTTGGTGAAAACGTTCGTCTTATGCAAACCTATTTGAACGCTATCAGCAACAGTTACCCTTCCATTCCAAAGGTCACTGCGGACGGTGTTTTCGGCCCAGCCACCCAGAATGCAGTTATAGCCTTCCAGAAACAATTTGGGCTGACACCAGACGGCTTGATCGGAAAACAAACTTGGGATAAGATCGTCAGCGTGTATAAGAACGAGTCGCTGCCTTACCCTGGAACCGCACTACGCGTAGGCTCAGTGGGTGAAAACGTTCGTATCATGCAAACCTATCTGAACTCTATCAGTAATACGTATCCCTCGATTCCAAAAGTCACTGCGGACGGAATCTTCGGCCCAGCCACCAGAGATGCAGTCATTGCTTTCCAACGTCAGTTCGGCTTGACACCTGATGGCGTGATTGGAAGGCAAACCTGGGATAAGATCGTCAGCGTGTACAAAAACAAAACTATTCCTTATCCAGGTACGGCCTTGCGGGTAGGCTCCAGGGGTGATAATGTGAAGCTTATGCAAACCAGGCTGAACACAATCGCCAACAAATATACAACCATCCCCAAGGTTACCGCAGACGGCGTCTTCGGAGCCAAAACAGAAGCTGCCGTCATGGCCTTTCAGCGTCTCTTTGGCCTGGTGCCAGACGGAGTCATTGGTCGCCTCACCTGGGAGAAGATTATTGAACAGAGTAGCTAGAATCAGTCGTTGAAGATTCAAAAAGATTGTCAAAAAAAGAATTGACAAGTTAAACCTTTCATGCTATACTATTCTCGTTTTGGGGGCATAGCTCAGCTGGGAGAGCGCTTGAATGGCATTCAAGAGGTCAGGAGTTCGATCCTCCTTGTCTCCATTACGGAATTTTTTTCTTTTTGTAAGGCTTGCTTTATGAAAGGTTTTTGTTTTTTGATACTTCGGAGGTATAGCTCAGCTGGTTAGAGTACATGCTTGACATGCATGGGGTCACTGGTTCGATTCCAGTTATCTCCACTTTGGCATTCAGTATCCGAACTCAAATCCAAAGTACATTTTTGTAAATGGGTTGTTTGGTATTGTATTAAGTAGAAAATAAAAAAGCACCGATCAATGCATGTCAAACATTGATCGGTGCTTTTTTATTTTCTGTACATTTCCATCAATTTTTAGTCTCTGTTGATTAATCTATGATTGTGGATATTTTTGTTTACTTTTTTACTGCCTCAAGTTTGATTTTTGCCCTTATCAATTCGTTAATCATGTTTTTATGTTGGTGTTCCCATAGTTCCGTGATTGGCAAATCGCTACTTTCGCCTTTTTTGAGCTGCTCAAATTCTTTATGCGCCGTTGACAACAGCATTTCGGCATGTTTGATTTCCTCGTTGGAAAGAGTGGTGTATAAGTCGAATAGTTCCTTTGTACCCTTGTGATTCAGAGACAGGTCTGTATACTTGCTGGCGTCTCTAATTTCAGAATTAAAATTGTCAATAACATCTATAAGTTCTTTGATTTTCAACTCAATGCCCCCTGCCTTAACTCAATTTCTTACCGGATTCAACTTTGATGAATCCCATAAGTTCGTTTAGGTCGTTTTTATCAATCGTAAATCCTTTGAAGTCAACCTTATCTGTGTGTTCAAACATTTTCGTATAAGCCTCGTAAAAAGGCTCTACATTAACCATACTGTCATCATCGGCAAGTGCAGCCCACTTGGAAGTTAAAACAGAATTAAGTATGGCTATCTTTCCGAAGTACATAAGGTATTCGGAGGCTGGTACTTTAGGAGTGTAAGTGTTATCAATAAACATATTCAGAGCCTTTTTAAATTGAGCCATTGAAACTTTCACGTAATCAATCCTTTCAATAAGGTAAATGGCGGTCACGATAAACGTAACCGCCATTCCAATTAGGCTGCCGTTGTTGCAGCCTTTTTGCCGTTCCCGTTCCCAGTGGCGGTCAGTAATGCATTCAGAACTACATTGATGTCAATATCTGAACTTTCTACCGGAGGGCAGATAGCGCTTTTTGGCATTACAAGCTTACCAGGTACGAATGTGGCATTAACGTAACTGTACAGGTTTTCATCCCCGCACTTACGCCGTTCGCTCTCCAAGGCCACAGCATTTTGATATCCGTTGATAATGGCCGCATGATCCTTCTCGTTGGATACAGACAAGCAACGAATATCAGCCTTAAGAACGGCCACTTCCTGTCCCTGCTGAATGACTGTCTTTGTAATATCCGATACCACTCCAGTCAACTTCTCAACCAAGCCGGTCGCATAAGCCGACGCGTCTGTAAAGGCTTTGGTAGCTGCTTCTCTTGCAACAGATACAGCTTCCAGTGCAGCATTTTTCTTTTCGGATTCGTTGTACTTCTGTGCCCATTCGAATTCTTTTTGACTAACAAATTCTTCTTTACTTCCTGATGAAACAAAAGAAGCAACGAGTGGGGCAAGAGCTGCAATGATCGCCGAAATATCAGCGGCCCCGGTGTTTCCCTTGTTAGCGTTCATCATTGTCATCAAAACCATTGGGTCTATATTGTTTTTTCCACCCAGTTTGTCGATGATTGTGTTTAGATCCAATCCAGCAAATGCGGCTGTTCCAAGAGAACCAAGCACTGTGTTTAACGTACCTTGACCTTTTCCTGTGTATTCTCCCATAGTGAATACCTCCTACAAAATATTTTGTAAGATAATTTTACAGCTTTTGTGAACCAAAAAAGTATAGAAAAAGAATAGAAAATAAAACAAACCCTACGTTGAAAATCCGTAGGGTTTGTTTTATTCATTCATGGCCTTGTTAATTAAATCGGCAATAAAACTGTTCACGCTTTGACCTTTACTTTCGGCGAATGTCTTAATAGCTTCTTTTTGGCCTTTAGGCAGCCGTATTCTGATTTCATCAAGCTTTTGCAAATATCTTTTATTACCCTCAAGTTGTGCTTTTGTAGCCATATTAATCACACCTTTATTTTTTTGTGCATTGTATCATATTAAACTTCATGTGTCCATTAATATTTTTACAAATATTTCATAAAAGTCCATTGACATTCATGGGAACATATGATATAATTCTTTTCAGAAAGGAGGTGTACACGGTGGACAGATTAATTTCAGCAATAAAAAAGTCCGGCAAAGTGTTGGAAGCACTTACCGAACTAATGCTGAAACTTGGCACATTAGTAGCAGTCGTAAAAATGATTTACGATAGTGTCAAGTGATAGTGTAGGGGGTTAAACTCCCCCTACTTTCAAAAATATATCATTGTTCCACCGTAAAATCAATATGAAAAAAATAGTTTTTGAAATTCTTAGAGTTGCAATTAATTTTTTTTGGCTTGTAATTGTTCTTGTGGGGTTAGTGTTATTGGTTAGGACTTGGTTTTGATTCACTGCCGCCGGTCGGTTAACCAGCAGAAAGGATTGAAATGAATATCGAAAAAATTGAGCAAGTTTGCACAGATTGTTATAAATGGACTAATCAAATATATCAATGGACGACACCAAATGGCACAAAAGTATTTATTTGTGCCGAATGTGGATGTGAAAACGATGAAGTAAAGCCTAATTAAAAGCCCCTTAACGGGGCTTTTTTCATTCCAATCTCCCCACCAAAGTCGGCACTATAACATGCTTAAGCCTATACTTAATCCCTGGAATCGTATAGCCTGTTAAATCAGCAACGAATCTTTCATCATGCTTGTTTTTGAATATCTCTAGGCAAATTGTTTTGTCAATATCACCTAGAGATATATTTTCGGGTAATTTATATCCGTATAGCTTAAAGTGGTTTTTAATATGACGTTTATCGCTCATGTAGCTCACGTCACCAACCCCTTAGTCTTTATTATTGTCTTTTTCTTTTATTTGCATGAGAACCTGTTTCAATTTTTCCGGAACCGGAAGGCCTATGATCGTTACGTTTTCAAGTAATGATATTCCCTCGTTTGCCAAGTAGAAGAAAATTACTGTTGTGCGAAGTACGCTAACATCACCTATTACTTTACTGTCGATTATATGGCCAAGCATTACGACAACGAAAATTACTATTTTTTTGAAAATGCCCTTGGCACCAATCTCACTGGATAGATTCTTGTTGATGAAAGCACACATCAGGCCGGTAATGTAGTCTAAAATGACAAACATAATAAGCGCAAACAAAAACCCGTCAAGCTGTCCGAACAGTAACCCTAAGAAGGCCCCTATGAATCCAAATACAACCTTTACATAATTCAAAATGTCCATGATATTTCCTCCTGTTTTTGATTAAATTTTTAATTTTGAAAAGCGATAGAGCATTGCCACAATCTGCTCCCGTGTGCAGTTGTCCTTTGGGAATGTTCCATCCGTAATCCCGTTTTTGATTCCCCACGCCCATGCCTCCATTGCCCAATCTGATGGTGTGTGCAGAATTCCCGCATGCGGATTGTTCTGCCTGATGATTGCCATTCCGATGTCTACAAGCATGGTTTCCCAGGCCTGCTGATTGTTCACATAATACATTGGGCATTTTTTGCCTGTAACATCGTAATGTCGGTATACATCAATCTGTGTGAAATTGTATCGTGTGCATATGTCCGCACAGAGTTCTACCAACGCCGAATAGGAATCAACATTGAATTTACCGGACGCGTCCGGATGGCACACCTCAATGCCCATATATGTACTATTATTTTTCTTGGCTTGTGCTTCCCATTGGGTTCCATACGATTTCCCGGCATGTTGGGCGCACTCGGTCTCTGGCACGCATTGAACGATTTCTCCCTGTAGGCCTACGATGTAGTGTGCTGATACACCATTTCCCCCGGATCCACTCTCGAAATAGTTCCGGTTATTCACGGCTGTGCTGTTTGGATTCCCTACGTAATGGATCACAATACCTTTTGGTATCAGTTTTTGGCCGGTTCGTCCGTTGGTTTGGCCCATGGTTAGTAGGTTTTGAATGATTTTCATGTAAATGTCCTCCTTTAAAATAAAAAAATCAGAGATTTGTCTCTGATCTCTACATGTTTTCTAATTCTTCAATTAATTTGGAACGCAATGCTTGCCTTGGATCAAATCTGGTTCTTGCTGCCATGGGCGTAGGCTGATTGTCAATGTAGTCAATCATCATTTGGATACGTACACGATCTGATTCTATTTTGACGGCCTCAGCATTGGCTATTTCCTCACCTATGTCAGGGTTTTCGGATTGGGCAAAATGAATAGTATTACCGTCCTGTCTGATGAATATCAGTCCAGTGTATTCACCTAATATCCGTTCCTCGATTTTAAATTCCATTCGGTATTTTGGGCGTGTTTTGATTATGTTTTTCAAAATCAAAATTTCATTTCCATCAATATCAGTACCAGGTTCTGTTATTGGTTCCTCGTATTCCTCCAACCCATCATCCACCAAATACGGAACCAATTCATAGCGCACAATCATAAATTCACTGATTGATTCTGGATTTTCTGGAGCATTAACAAAATCATAATTGATAATCAAAACTGGTGTATCATCAATTAGGTTTTGATACATGCGTTCCCCTGATCTATGGATTATTTCATATAGGTTGCTATTGTGTTTCAAATAATCTGTATTTAATTTTGCTTCCATCATGACCATGCACCCCCTATAAAACTGTGTATTCTATCCCCACCTGTTGCTCGTTCAACGTATATATCTCCCTGGACGGCCCCCGTTGGAATGGTTGAAGATGTCCCAATTGCTATATTTCGCGGATAATACACACCTGTGTTTGCCGTAGGCAATTTAAAATTAGCATTAGCAATATTCGTATCCATATTTATACGTACTATTTTATGCCAATCAAAATACCCATCCCATCCAGTGTACCCCCTATTGATGATGTCACCATAATTGCTATACGCTACCTGGTTAAATACGTTACTGCTAGATCCGTAATTTACAGTAGCGGCCCATCCTACTGCATTAGGCCACGCATTTGTAGGATTTTCATCAAATGCTATCCGTGAGGATTGGTTCAATTGTTTGAAATCGTCAAAATTTTTATTTGTCAGTTCCACATTTGCTATCGAAACAAAATCCGATGCATGTTTATTATCCACTGTATCAGAATTACCCCCACTTGCCGGAATAGAAGTCGGTAAATTTTTAATTATGGCTTCCTTTGTTCTGGCTGAATTCATCGGTTTGTCTGTATTTGTTCCAGCCTCAGCCTCCGATTTAGACGCGAAATCATTACTTGTCAACATTTTAATTTTATCGCCTATAGCCATTACGCTACCTCCATTATACACAATTGTCTATTTTCCACATAAACCTCTGTAACAATTCCTTTTTGCACGTCCAAGAATGTTTCGTACAAAACCCCTTCCTGTTCCGTCTCGACTAGGCTAACCACCCCATTTTCAACCCGAACCGCAACATTCACAGCACTATCATTCCTATCCTTGAATATCAGTTCCCTGATCACCGGATTACTCATCGGTGTTTCCGTTATTGTTATGCTACCGTTTTCCACCCGCACGGATAGCTTGACCTTGGTTACTGTATCCTCCAGTATTACAAATATTTTATAAATATTGGAATTATCTTTTGTCCACTGGTCAATTGCATTGAACGTTTGTGCCGGATTCATGTATTTTATTGTACTTTTCCCTTTCCTTGCCTCTTCCTCAGACGCGAATTCAATTCCTACCGCTGCCGCTGCCCGATCCGCTTCATCTTTTGCCCGATCTGCTTGGCTTATTGCCACATTGGAGGCTTCTACTGCCGTTTCTGCATCCGCTGCTGCTTGCTGTGAATATAATCCCGCCTCTGAGGCATATTTTTTCGCCGACTTGGGTATTGGTTCTGAATTGTTTGTACCGTCCGGGTTCTGCCCTACTGCATACATCATTGCAAGGGTTTCGCTGTTTTTGGCCTCTGTTGCACTTGTTGATGCTTCTGTGGCTTTGTCCCTTGCTGTACTTGCATTCGCGGCCGTTTCCTCCGCTAAATTACTTATGGTGGTTAGGAATTCTTCAAGATAACCCGGTGTAGTTGGTATTACCGGCTGTGCGTCAATACTGGTGTAAATGTTTACCGATGAACTTCCATCCGTTTCCCACTTGTATGATTCATCACCAAGCTTTTTCGCAAGGTAAAATTGAAGCTTTAAGCTTCCCGCATAGCTGGTTTGTGGCGGTAGAAGCGTCCATTTGCACCTTACCTTATCCTCGAACACAATTTTTGTAAATTTTGTACTTGATTCTGTGAACATGATTTCGCTTTTACCACCGCTTGAAACGCATTTCAGCACGGCTACATAATCTCCTAGGTCATGTCCGTCATAGTACCTTGGGGCCTCAATGTACACCAGCTTGGTTCCGCTGTCGTTTTGTGTTGCTATATTCATCAACGATGATGGGATATTTATTTTTCTGTTACTAATGCTGATGAACGGTTCGGGTATGGTATCTGCTACATCCGCTTGAACTTCCACCGAATACAAAGCAGCCATGCCCATTGAATCCGCTTCAATGGGTATGGCTGCTTTGCTGTTCATCCTACTATAAAATACCGGCTGTGGACTGGTGAACGGAAGGTTGTTCATAATTTGAAATGTAGTTGGGAATGACTGCCATATCAGCCCCATTAGTGACTCAATCCTGATCAAGGCGTGCATAGTTCCCTTTTTAGCTGTAACTTCACTTCCTACAATCCAACGTATTGTAAATGTATCATCCTCATTTTTGAATTTCTCCGGCGTAACCACAATGCTTTCCTTGGCACTGTTTATACAGGCTATGTAAACGATTCCATCCGTGTACAGATCCGTTTCGCCGTAAATCCTGGGTAATTCAAAATCTATGATTTCAACCCCGTTATCGTCCTGCACACCAATGAATGCATTGTGCTGTTGAATCGTTCTCCCGCTAATCTTAAATTTCATACTTCCACCCTCTTACGCTTATTCTTCCTTCGGGTATCCTTTGATAATTCCGTTTTGAATTTCTATGGCCCTCCGAAGCACCTCCTGTTCTCGTTCCAGTCGTGTCAATTCGCTTGACATCATTACGGATTGACTTGAGTCCATGATGGCTTTCATTGATTTTTTGTTTCGCTCAATGGCTGCCTGATTCATTGCAAGGCTGTTATGATGCTGTGCCAAGATGGACAGATCATCCGAAAGCTCATAGGTCGTTTCGGTTGTTTTTTTATTAATGCGCGTACCATTTTCGTAAAGGTTCTCTTCTGTGCCGATAATTTTTGTTGATATCATAAAATTCCTCCTAGGATATTATTCTGTCCAGCTCTACATTTCCAAGCATGTCGAATGCAACCATTCTAAAAAAACCATCATTTATTCCTGGGCCTGTTTTGGTGAAATAAACTACTATATCGTTTATTCCTGATCCCTGCAAAACAGCTGGCATGTAAACCCTATTCCATAAATCCAAATGTGTCCTTACTGGCGTGTCTCTCATTGATTGTAGTGTTGTACCAGCTAAACGCCCATAAAGCAGATTATTGTATGAACTTGTGGTATTAAATTCCAATCCCTTGACAACAAACATTCCGTTATTGTCTGTCAGGTCTACTGTAACCCCGGTTTCGAATCCTCCCATAGTTTTTATTGAAATGTTTCTTTCACTTTCAATCTGAACTCCCCTGTATTCTGAATCATTCCGGCTGCGTATTGTTCCATACAAATTCCCATCATCATCCAACCAATTCATAGTATTGTTGACCATTACAGCCCCCTTGAAATTGATCCTACTTGCTTCTAACAGGATTTCGGAATCTGTTAGATTAATCATGCTGATCAAACTGGTTCCGGTGTAGTCCGATTTGGATACCTTTAGGTTTATGGAATCAGTATTCTGTGTTATAGAGCTTTCTGCTGTTGTGATCCTACTGCTTATGTTTCCTATATCTGTGTTGTAGGTTGATTGGGATACCTTTAGGTTTATGCTTGGCTTTATATCGTCATCAATCGTTGCACTGATTGATGCTGTGCTCTGTACCCGTGCTGCTGCTTCATTTTCAATAGCTTGTTGGTTTGCAGATACAGAGGCTGATATGCTATTCGTGGTTACTTCAAGGCTTCCTATGCGTGTCGTGTTGTTTGTAATCGTCCCGCTCAGCGAATTAATACTGGTCTGCTGCTCCGCTACGATGAGGTTAATGCGCTGGGCCTCCGCTTGAATTTGTGACCCTACGTAAATCTCAGTCTCACCCCTGGTATAGTAGTTCCCAAGCTCCAGGGTGAATGCCTCTATATCCAGTGTCAGCTTGCTGATCTTCCGGCCTTGGATGTTGATGGAAACATTGTTGCCCTCTATCAGTCCGGTCAGGTTCTTTACAACCGCTTGCATACCCTTTGCTGTGGCTGCTAGCTCCGCTTTGCTTTTCTCAGGGTTATCCGGGTACCGTTCATATTTTGCTATTTGATGCTCTACTCTGATGTTTCGCTTGCGGTCTATAAGCGTTACCTTATCGCCTATCTTGAATTTTAGGTCTTTGTATAGATCAATGTGAGATAGGTCAATTACGTCCAGCTTATAGCTTCTGTTGGGCTTTGACAGCACCTTGAGCTTTTCGATTGCATCATCTTTGAGGGATTGCACGTCAATGTAGCGTTCGTCTCTCCACACCCTTATAATAACTTTTTTGCTGTATTCAAAATTTTCGACATAGCTTATTCCGTTGTTGATGGAATCAATCCGCAAGCCATCTGCCCCAATTGGAATCAGCCGGGTACAAAAATCAAAACTGTCTCCCCGAAGGAAAACATTGTCAATGTTGAGTTCATCGGTAAAATAAACTCCCTTGTTCTCAAAATTATCCAACGGAAAGACAGTCAAAATTTTGTTCATGGTATCATAGTAAAATACACACCTGTAAACAACTTGGGCGATTCGTAACAGGTCAAGGACGTTTCCGGCCTCCAGTTCTGTTGTCCTTCGAATTGTAACCTTTCCGGCATCTTGGAACGTCCATCCCGAACCGGTCAGGGCGTAATTTAAAAGCATGGTAAGGTTTTGATTTTCTTCCCGGTAGTTTATGACAGCCGATTTTTGAAAATCATCTAGGTCAAGCCTACAGGATATGATGGCATTTGTCTGTTCGTCTATGGACTTGATGGTATAGTATTGGTTGTCATACTTTAGCCGCTTTTCCTCTTCGAAAAATTTGTACTTTTCATGGCCTGTAGGGATTTCAAATATCAGGGTGTCTTCCCCGGAATTGAATACTTGCACGGTTCGTAGGTTTTCTAGTTCGTCTATGCCCTCAACGCCTCCGGCATTATATAAATATATCACCCTACCATACCTCCTTGTATTCCAGTGTTATTTCTGCATTTCCCACTACATTTATTTGGTTTTCTCCGGGGTTCAATTGTGGGAAATTAATCATATCAACCCTTTCCCATGCGTTCTTCCCGTTTAACGACACAATTTTATGTACCCCATTCACTACAATACGTTCTCCCGGAACCATCGAACGAACCGTTATCCCATTGAATGATGTATCTCCGGTACCGTTTTCAAATGTTAAAACGGCATTTGTCGGCTTTGATCCCTGTATGCTAGCACTTGTTGTATATGAACGTATATCCAGCTTGTAGATTTTTCCATAGGCTAAGGCATCAAACTCAAACAAACCGATGAACATTCCCGTCACAATTGATTCTATTGTTGATTTCAGCAACGTGCAATCAAAGGTTATTTCCTTTGAGAATAGGTTAATGATTCCTAAATCGCTGATCTCACACTGTTTTAAATGCTGATTCATGGCTGAAAACTCTTTGATCGTGGCGTTTTTGAATAGCAATTTTACTTTCAATGAATCATAGTATTGCTTTGAGCTGATAGGTATTGGCCTTAGCGCATTTTCCGGCCAAAATGATTTAACTGCAAAGTTGGATGGTTGATAATCATGAGACAGGTATGAGGCGTTATAACTACCTAAATCTATCTCGTTTTTGTTTGATAGCACCTTTATGATATATCCCCCCTTGCATCAAATGCTATGTCCTGCGAAACAATTGGGGCCACAGCATGACCCACGGCTACCTTGTCTATTTCTACGGTTACATACACTTTTTCCGGCACCTTGGGCGAATTGGTATTTTGAGGAAGTGGTATTACTTGTGCCCCGGCGTTCAGGTTCAATAGCTCCGGGCCACGTTCTCCTACGATGGCTAGGCCTGATTTTGTTATGGTTCCTCCCTCGGCAAGCATGGCAATGTTTTGTAATGCTGAGCTTGGAACATACGGCTTTGTGTTTGACTTTGTATTACTTGATGGCAAATTAATGTTACTGTTTGCTATCATACTATTAGCTTCGTTCAGTGCGCTGCTTATCGAATTCCTTAAAACATTAGTTAGCTCGAAGGCTTTTGTTTGAATACCATTAATAACTCCCTGTATCATCTTTTCACCTACTGGATTTGATTTTGATGATACAGTTCCTTGCAACTCGGTTAATAACCCGTTTATAGTTGTATTTGTTTCTTTTTTTAGATTTTGAAGTTCATCAACAGCCATTTCTTTGGCTAACCTATGTTTTTCTTTCCACATATTTTGATATTTAGTAAGCTCGGTATCTGTCATTCTTGATAGCGCATTTATTTGAGCATTAGCCGATGGCCCCATCGCTCTTAATTCTGCTAACAACCCTTCATCAATTCCTCTTCTACTTAATTCATGAATATTGGTTGACCAGTCTTTGAGTTCTGATATCTGTGAAGACAGATTATTAGATAACGTTTGTGTCGATACCTCTTCCTTTTTCTTTAACTCATCAAATAGCCCGAACGAGTTGTAAATCGCTTTTGCTCTATCTTCAACAGCTTTTTGATACTTGTTTTCAGCCTCCTCCATTTTTTCCATTATTCTTTCCTGTTCTTCAAAAAGCCTTTTTTGTGCATCATAAAGAGATTTATCGGCTTCTTTTCTTATCTCTGTTCCCTCTGCATATCTTGCTTGGACTTCTTGCCAAGCTTCCACTTCTTCTGTCATGCTCATAAGTCCAAAAGCTTTTCTCGTTTCTATTAAGCTTTTGGATATCTGAAATGATTTTTTTTCTTGTTCTTCTTGTTCTTTGGTTAGCCTTTGTTTAGCTTCGTGTAAAGCTAAGTCCGCTTGTTTTCGTTCTTCGGTTCCTTCTATATAGCTTTGTTGCACTCTTTCCCATGCTTTTATTTCATCCTCTGTCGATAGCAAACCTAGCTTTTTACGTGTTTCAATCCATTTTTTAGATTCCTCAAATGACTTTTTTTCGGCCTCTTCCTTTTCTTTTGTCAACCTCTTTTGGGTTTCGTGTAAAGAAATATCAGCCTGAATGCGTAATTCTGTACCCTCTTCATACTTTTCTTGCACCCTTTTCCATGCTTCAATTTCATCCTCTGTAGAGAGTAATCCTAGCTTTTTACGTGTTTCAATCCATTTTTTAGATTCCTCAAATGACTTTTTTTCGGCCTCTTCCTTTTCTTTTGTCAACCTCTTTTGGGTTTCGTGTAAAGAAATATCAGCCTGAATGCGGAATTCTGTACCCTCTTCATACTTTTCTTGTACCCTTTTCCAAGCTTCAATTTCATCCTCTGTAGATAGTAATCCTAGCTTTTTTCGTGTATCAATCCATTTTTTAGATTCCTCAAAAGCTTTTTTCTCTGCTTCTTGTTGTTCTTTTATTACACTTTCTTTAAGTTTTGTGATGTTTTTGTCTATTTCTACTTTTTCCTTTGATACTTCTGAATATTTTTGGCTCATGGATTGCCACATTTTTATTTCTTCACTTGCTAAATAATCAGATGAATTTTTATAATTTTCAATCCAAATTTTAGCATTTGAAAACGTTTCTTTTGACATATCCGTTGCTGATTTTGTTACTTTGCCTTTGTTCTTTTCGATACCTGAAACCGCTCCAAGCATATTATTTTCGAATATTTCTTCAAAAACTTTTGAAGGTGAATTTTGCTTGAATATGCCCTTCACAACGCTTATTATTGTATTCCCAACATCTTTCATTGCATCAACAGCATATGATACTTTTTCTTTGATTCCATTAACCATCCCGGCAATGATATCTTTGCCTATAGTATTAAATATTCCTCCTAATCCTTTGAAATAGGCTACAATTGCATCCCAAATCCCTGAAAATGTTTGTTTTATTCCTTCCCACATTTGAGACCAGTCACCGCTAAATGCTCCTTGAAATACTTTCCAAACCCCTTCGATCACTTTAAATGCTGCTTCAAAAATTGATGATATAGTTTCAAACGCAATTTTGAATGAAGCAATAATTTTGTCACCCCATTCATCCCAAAACTTTTGAAGGCTATTAAATATAGATTGGGCTACTTCCGACAGAGTATTCCATATGGCTTCAATTGTAGACCATATTGATTCCCATGCTGTTGTAATAATTTCAGTTATTTCTTTTCCGTTCTCTTCCCAAAAATCTTTTAAACCATTAAAAATCTTTTGTACTACATCCGAAAAGTTTTTAATAACTTCAACAATAATTTTAAATGCACCTTCAAATAATGGTTGTAATCCAGTAAATATATCTTCAATAATAGGTATTAAAGAACTTACTGCATCACCAATTGAATTGAAAGCTTCTTCAAAAAAATCAGAAATAAGAGGAATGTTTTCTACAACCCAATCTAATAATTGGTTTACTACTGGTAATAGTTTTTCACCAAGATTTATTTTTACAACCTCTATTGATGCACCTATTTTTTTCATATAGGCTTCTGTTGTGTTTTGTGATTTTTTAAATGCTTCATCAGCAGCCCCAGTAGCCTCTTTCATTGCCAAGGTTTTTTCTGTTAAAGCCTCTGCTTGTGAACCTGTTAAAGCTAAAACTGCACTTTTAGCTTCTACAGAACCAAATAAACCAGCAAAAGCAATTTCATTCCCTCCAACATGCTCTTTTAACTTATTGAGTATTCCTCCAAGTCCTTCTGATTCAATAGCTACTTGACCATTTTCATAACCAATAGCTTGTAATGCAGCTGCCATTTCTTTGGATGGCTGCATAAACCCTTGAATAGTACCTCGAAGTTGAGTAACTACCTCTGCTGTGTTTCCAGTTACCCCCGTCAATGTTGCAGTTGCTCCGAATAGTTCTTCTTGTGATACTTTCATCGCTCCGGCTAATGGTATAACTTTACCCATGCTTGCAGCCAGTTCCGGAAATGAAGTTACTCCCAATTTGGCAGTTGTGAAAGCTAAGTCCGCTGCTTTTTGAGAAGCCTCTGCTGAAATATCTCCATAACCTTTAGTTACAGCTCCAAGCAAATTTATTGCATCTTTTGTTTCTGCACCTCCGGCTGTAGCCGCTTTTGTTGCAATTTCAAGTTGTTTTATAGTGTCTGGAGCATCTCCAAAAGTAGAAATGACCTGATATAATCCATCATTTAACCCTTTCATTTCACTTCCGGTTTCTTTCATCAATTTCTTTACTTCTTCTCCATAACTCTTAGCTTTTTCTTTAGCTTCCTCTGCTGTGCCATCAAGTAGCGTAGATACATTTGCTATACCTGTTCCAAATTCTTTAGCAGAATTAAACGCTTGCACGGCTACAGTACCCACTGCAGCACCTACCGCCGCAAAACCAGCACCAACCGCAAGGCCAACTTTTCCGGCTGATTCTCCTATTTTGCTGAAAATCCCAGTAAGCCCTTCACTTTTGCTTCCGGTTTCATCAATGTTTTTATTTGCTTCTTTGTTTTCAACAAAAATTGAACCAAAAAGCTTGAATAGTTCTATACTATCACCCCCTTAAGTTTACAATAATATTTCTTACATCAATCAAAATATTGTTTTTTGTTTTTTTATCTGTTGAGCTTGAACCGTAATTCTCATTTTCATTACAGTTATCAATAATGTTTATAAAATCATTGAAACTGTATACCTTTTCATATCCTCCCACTATCCACCTGAACATGTTTTTTTCTTCTCGGTCTTTTTTCATGGCAGTTAAGATAAAATCAAATGCCGATTCCAAGTCTAGCGATAGAATATAATCAAGGCTTTTATAACGGTACAAAAGCATTTCGATTACTTCATCTGAAACCGAAATGCTTCCTTGAAAAAAATAACCAGGTTGTTTTCTTTTGAAATGTCTACAATCATGCTGATTGTTGTCTCTAATGACTGATTTTTGATTGTTTCCGTTTCCTTTTCGGCAATAGAAGCTAGCAGCTCATAAAATTCCTTTTCGATTTTTTCATCCGAAAAATTTTCAATAATAGTAAAAGCCACATTGATACCAAGTTCTTTGATATCGTTTTCATTATTATCAGAATTTTTTCCCAGGTTAAACATGTCTTTCAGGTCTTCCCGGATTCCTGACTTTTTGATGATTCTTGAAAACTTAAAAACATCTGTAATGTTAATTTTTCTCACTCTTTTTTCCTCCTCAAAATAAAAATTCCCGGAAATTCTTTTCCGGGAATCAATTAGCATTGCAAAGCATTATCTTGCAGAGATTACTTTCGGGTAATAAATTTTAAATGGTGGATTATCAAGGTTCTCTGCATCGTAATGCGCAGTAAATTTTAGGCTGATTACCGCCTCTCCCTTATCCTTGGTTGTTATAGCGAATCCGTCTGTGCTGAATGCATTGTAAATTTGAATTACAATCGGTTCCTCTGTTTGGTTGATGCGGCCTACCCAGGTAATGTTTTCAATGTAATCAACATCTTCAACATAGTTTCTTGCCGAAACAACTGTATATTTATCGGTTTCTTCTATTATCCCGGTACCCAATGCCATTTGAATGGTTTCTTTCTTGATTTCCAACACATTGGCTTGAATGGTAACTTCCCAGGCATCCAGTGCTTGTAGGCCTTTAGCCGCACCTTTTACCCCATCAATCTCAATGGTTCTGTAGGTTGCCTTTGCGGTGAATCCCCCACCGCCTCTTGTGGCACCTATCAATTTTCCCCCTTGGACTGCCGAATCATAGGTATCGGTTTCCACGTCAAAATTTTTAAAAAATGCCCCCGAATCCATAATAATGCTGTTAATTGTTTTTTCAGTGTACCCACTGTAGGTCTTTCCTTTTCCCATTATTCTTTTCTCCCTTCAAATATTTGGATTTCAAATGTTAATCTTCTCCGCTTGATGGACTTATTTTCATCCCGTACGCTGCTTCTTTGTGCTTTATAAATGCTCATGAAGACATAATCATCATGATATTTGTACCTATCCAATGCTTCTTGAACCCTATCAGCAAGCATTTCTATTTGCGAAGTATCAGTTCCACTATCCCATACATTGACCTCAAGCATTCCTATTTCCTTATTCTCACTGCTGTTTGTCCAGTATTCAAAGATAACGTAAGGAAATTGAGCACTATCTTTCGCATCCTCAAAATACACTCTTGGGTGCACGGATTTTAGAAGGCTGGTTATAGCAGTTCTTATCCTTAATGTCTTACTCATCCCCGCCGATTCCCTCACTTTCATCAATCAGTCCCAAAGCTCTATTTTCGTCCTCAATGGCCTGGATGTACTCTCCTTCTATACGCCTGATTTCATCTATATTTTCCTGTACCGTTTCGCTCAAGGCTCCTATTTTTGGCTGCTTTGATGTTCCCAGCTCCTGGAATCCTCCATAAAATCCACCCGGCTTAATTCCGATTTGAAGATCACCGCTTTGCTTTCGCACCCAAAATTGAATGTTTTTTGCAAGTCTTCCGGTACGCCGTTTAATCTTTTGCCTTATTCGATTGACTATGAGCTTTCCCACATCTTTCAAGGCTGCTCTAATGAGTTCTTCCAAAAGATATTTGCTTCTTTCAACCTTGCTGATGTACTCTACATTGTTTTTTGTTATCTTAACCGGCGAAGGTATAGCCAAGCTCATCCCCCCGTGTTCACTTCTGTGTAGCAAGTCAATTCTGTCTTACCTCCATCTGTGTAGGCTCTCTTAATGGTATATAATTTTCCTGCATACTTAAGCTTTTGTTCATCTTTGTATTCAAAAGACCGCATTTCAAGCTTAAGTTCCGGCTTGAATCCAGCGGCTTGAGCCTGATAGAATTCATTTTGAGTGATATTCAGTTTTTTTCCTATAACTTTTATTTCGATAGGGGTAGCAACAATTCTGTCTCCGTATTCGTTTGTTTCCTCTTCCCGTCCTGTGTCCGATTCGGACACAAGATAGAACACTGTTAAATATTGGTTCATTGCTTACCCCCTTGTTATTTGAAGGGCAAAAATGTTAAAAGCCGGAGATAGTTTTGTCTCTCCGGCCTTATTGTTTAATAAATCATTCACGCCCAAGGCTACACAGGTTATTCCGGCATTTGATTGAATGGCACTGTAACTTGCCCCTGCATTGGCAAGGTAATCTACAACGGCATTAATTTTAAGCTCCAATTGCCGGTTAATGTCTTCATCATCCGATGTAATGCCTAAGATTTTTTTTATATCCTCTAGCATTCAATCACCAATTAACCTTTTTTGATTAAAATTAAACCATTTTTGTCGGCCATTTTGCCATCTACAATGGCTATGGCCTTGTGAACATATTTATTGTTGTCCTCGTCAAAGTATCTCTTGTAAGACATAGTCATATTTGAATTAAGGAAATAGTTTTCTAGGTCAACTATAACGGCAACAACGTCCCCTGTAGTTGCCGTATCATATCCCTTGATGTAATCAGTCAAAATCACTTCACGTCCGTTCAGGATGCGTTTTTGATTATCCGAAATGCTTATAAATCCTAACTTCTGGCCGCTTGTGTCCGTGGCCCCGTTTAGATATTTTTCCCATGTGCTTTTCGCCATAATATAGACTGAATTGCCCTCATAGGCAAGCGGTAAGGCCGCCTCTGCTTTTGCCCAGCCCTCTACCGTTTTAATCTCTGTTCCATCTAAAGATAATTGTCTTTCACTGGCTATTGTTTCCATTAAAATCCCTTTTGGCTGCCCGTTTCCGCTTCCGTTGATAATGGCATTCTCTTGGGCAATAATCATTGCTTCCTTAATGTTCTTGATTATGGTTTGCTCAAAAATCGGTAAGGAAACGGTTGCTGAAATCAACCCCAGTGATACTCTGCACTCAAGCAAGTGATACCCGAATGTTATTTTATCGCTAAAGTCCATTTTTTTATCATTAGATGGTGTTGTTTCATTTATCCATGTGGCTGTCGGCCTCAATTCGGATATAGGGATTTCAACCCCTCCCACATAATTTGACTGTGTAACCCTTGAAAGAATCATACCGTAGGCCTTTGATTCCTCAATCACCCTATTCATGATGGTTGTCGGAATGACTGCCCCAATGTCTGCCAATACCGTGGCCGGTTCCGCTCTGCTTGCCTTAAACTGATCTGGTATAGGCTTATTTTTTGTTACGTAGTCCTTGAAGGCTTGGCGGTACTCTAAGGATGAATATATATCCTCACTATCTTTTCCTTCTTCTCTTTGCTCTCCCTCCGGGTTCATTCCGTAGCTTCCCATTGGCCTAAACCCGCTGCCCTCCAATGATGTCAACATTTCTCTAAGTTCTTTGATTTCTGCATTCAGCCCGTCTAAGTTTGTGCTTATGCTCCTGAGTTCGTTCACATCTTGAGATGTTTTTGACTTTTCAACCAATTGACTTCTTTGAGCTTCCTTATCAGTCAACATTTTCATTAACTTATCTTTCATTCTTCCATGCTCCTTTTTAAATTTATTTGAATTTTTAATCTTTCAACTTCAAGTTCGTTACTTGTTGGGTTTTTATTCCTTTCTATTTCCTTGGCTTGTTCCAGCTCCTTTTTAGCTGCTTCCATGCTTCTGGCCTTTATGTCTGTGTCTCCATAGGCCGGGTATGTTACCGCACTTACTTCAAATACCTTAGCTATGTCTGAAATGTACCTTGTCGGCATATCCGTATCAAGCCCTTCCCAGCGTTCCCCTTTTACACGAAAGCAGAAGCTCATTCCGTCAATATCTCCCCGCTTGATAGCTGAGTACAGGCTTTTTGCCTCAACATTTTCTGGATCAAGCCCTGCATTTACCGTAAGCCCTTTTTCATCTATGCCAATTTCCATTGTTGAATTTCCCTTATCCTTGCGGTAGCGTGCAAGCGGTATCTTTGAATCATCATGATTCACAAATAAAGCCACATCGGATAAGTCGGCCTTATCGAATGCCCCTCTTTCGATTACTTCGAAAAAGAAATTGGCGATATTCGTTCTTACACCGAATACAGCTGCATGACCTTCAACCCTGTTTTCATCCAAGGCGGTAAAATTGGTTACGTTATAGCTTCTTTTTACGATCTCATTGACCATTACTTTTTCTCACCCTCCAATTTGCTTAATTGATACTGTGATGCAATCTTTCTATCAATGAAGTTCAAGCTCATATGACGGGTATCACCCCCTTCAAATGGTGGATATCCGAAAAGCTCCAAAAGCTCGTTATCTGTCAATGCTCCACGATTTCCAAGTATGTCGGCAACGGCAATTCGATTTTTGGTGTTTGTGTATAGAAGCTTTTGCGGGTAAAAGATAATCTGATTCCCAACTTGAAGTTCTCTGTCTGTAAACAATGTTTTGCTAAAGGCCTGCCCCAAAGCTATGATGATAGGTTCTAATGTTTTTTCATAGAAAGCCTGGTATTGTTCGTCCGTAAAATCCCCGCTTATGATGGGCCATGAAACACCAAAGTAGTAAAGAATCTTGGATTCAAGCATTTTAAGCAATTCCGGCTCAATAAATTTTGAATCGACTGTTATCGGAACATACTCATTTTTCAAGTCCATTGCTATGATGGCCGAATCACTGCGCTTGATATCCTCAATAAATTTTTGTCTTTCCTTTTCAAGTTTTTCATCACTAAGCATGGTGTTTGTCTTTAATATTCCGCGTACTGCAAGGCTGGTTTTGATTGCGTTATTGATTCCCTCCGTACTTGTGTGAATAGATTCCAGTGTCTTAAGCAAATACCTGTTGCTTGGCTGCCCGTTTTGATCTCCACCCATCAATTCCGAAAGGGAATAATCCTTTCGGATATGAATAAGGTTATCATATTTTATTGTATAGCTGTTTCCGTTCTTGAAAGTCAACTGTACAATGATGTCTCCCCATTCGTTTTCTTGAAATTCCGCGTTAATTGGATTCAATGGATAGATGGCCGTATACTCTTTAGAGAAGTCTGGCTTTAGTTTGTATTCCGGGTATATGAAAACATTATTAGTAAGTTCCCTTAGCCATATGATTTTTTCTAAAAAGTCCTTCATGGTCATTAATGGATTCGGGTAAAGCGTAAGAATTCGATTTATTTCACTGTTTACTGTGAGCTGCATACCAGTATTTTCTGTTCTTATGTGTTTTGGCTGCAACTTGGATATTTCCCCCGCTATTGCTCTGATGCAGTTCTTGACTATATCGGAGGTATAAATATTCTCTCCAAAGCTTGTGAATACCGGTACGAATCCGTCTAACATCATGTTATACTGCTTGTTTTTTTTACCCTGGTTCAAGTTTCTCAAAAAATCTAACAAGGCCATATTTCACCCCCTTTATTTCACCATCTGCAAAAATTCTGTCCTATACCTACTGTAAATAACATATAGGATGATTAAGGATACAGCCCCGTCAATACGCCTGTTTTTTTCATCCTTTACTTTGCACGGCATTACTTGCCCAAGCTTATTCACTTGAATTGCCGTATTTTCCAAGCACCATTTATCAATCGGGTTATCATTGTATACTATCAATTTGCTTTGTAAGTCGGCCTCTACAAGTTTCATTGCGTTTGACATGGTGTCAAAATCCTGGTTTACCCTCTCTGTGTCATATCCGTAATCGTTCATGTCCTTTGCCCAGTACTTTGAATGCCAATTGTCATACCCCGTCATAAATATCTTAATTTCAAACTCTTTGAACAGATTAACAAACCACCGTGTAATGTAGCTGAAATCATTTTCATTACCTGGGCAAATAAATATATACTCTTGCATTGCCCATTCCAAGTAGTCCTTTTTATCTTCCTTACTTCCCTTTTCGACTTTGGCCTCCGGTATGAAGTATTTTTGGAGAATGTACTTTTTACTACTTCCTTTTTTCATAATCATGACCTTTGCACTTGCAAGGTCTGTTGTGTCTGCCAAGTCTACAGCTCCAATGCCTATACATCCCCTGAATTCCTCTATGTTAAATGTTTCATCGTTCTTGATTTCATCTTCACTTAGCCATGCCTCCGCGTTATTCTGCTTGATGTTGAAATCTTTGGCTAGAGTGAAAACCCTTTCTGATTTTTGTGCTTGGGCCTTTCTTAGCTGCCCTTCTATGTAGGATGCTTTTTTTATCATACCTAATGACGGATTGGACTTTTTCCATGAGCTTTTGTCCTGATAGATTTCTAGCTCTGAGTCCTGCGTGTAAAGCCACGCCAATACCTCATAGTCTTCTCTCTCTCCGTTGAGTACTTCTCTTGCATAGATAAGCTCTTTATCAAGATACCCATCATTTATGAATCCTTCTGTTGTTATGTTTATGAATACCGGTTCATCTTTTGTTGATTGAGATTGCTCAATAGACTTGGCGATAACGTTATCCTTCATTTCATGGGATTCATCTAAGATTGCAAAGTCAATGTTCCGTCCTTCTTTGTTTTGGGTTTTTTCAGACAGTTTTTTAATTGTCGATTTATTCTTCCGTCCGAATATTCCCTTCAAGTTTTTATAGGTACGTTTGTCTTTCCTGTCGAATTGCTCACGCATATTGTTGATTTCATCGAATATGATACTTGCCTGCGCATCATCATTACTTGAACATATGATATCTGATCCACCGTTACCAACCATCAATTCGGACAGGCACAGAGCAGCGCAAAGTGTACTTTTCCCATTCTTACGCGCAATCAACAATATAAGCTTTTTGAATCTTCGTAATCCTGTTTCTCTCCAACGGAAGGAATAAAAGGCTTCGATTAAAGCCTTCTCCCAAAGTTCCAATAAAAAAGGCATACCATGAAAGGGGCTTTTGGTATGCTTGCAAAACGCCTGTATAAATTCAATTCTTAAATCAGCCTCGGAAGTATCATAATAGAATAGCTCATTTGAAAGTTCTTGAAGCAAGTTTCCAAGGCAAGCTTTAAGCTCTTCACCCATGATTATTTCTCCCGCCATAGCGGCCTCATAGTATTCCAGTAGCCACGAATGTCTACCGTTTATTGTGCAACTCTTTAGATCGACAATTGTGATTCGTGTATTTCTTTTCATTCATCAATGGCCTCCCGTTTGGATGCAATCCAATTATCAAATTCATCATCGTCATCTACCGTATTCTTCCCTAGGACGCTATTGAGCGTTTTTATGACTACAGAATAGCTGTTCAAATTCTTTAGATACTGTTTGGCGGCTTCCGTTGGTTTTTGCAATCCTTCATTTTTGGGATGAACCTTTACCATTCCTGTTTTTTCAATCATTCCTTTTAAATGAACGTTTTCCGCATAGAGGAAGGCTGCCTCTTGAATTAACCCTTCAACCAGCTTCTTTTTGGGTTCTTCCACATCCTTGAAGATTTCAAGCAATTTTATTAACTCTGCTTCATATTCTGATCCTTTTGTCATTTTTCAAAATACCTCCAGGCAATTTCAAATTTTTGGGTTCATGTGAAAGGGAAGTCCACTCCAACGGTCTCCCGGGGTTCATGGTGGTCAGTGATCGGGGGGGATAAATTTTTACTTTGTATATTCTGCAAACCACCTCTCTATATATTCCCGCCATTCTGCAACGTTTCTGTCTTTACAGCTTTCAAGCCTTTTCATGCATTTTTCTTTCGTGGCTTCTATGAATACAAGTTCGGCTCCTATGGTTTTCGCTAACCTTTCCCTATCGAATAATTTTGGGTAACCGCCTATGATATATGCAGCATTGAACATTCCGAATCTTGTTTTTATATTATCAATCAGCATATTGCGCAAAGCCAATACATTAAATTTGAGATTATCCGGCTTGCAGTAAATCGGCTGAAAGCTTACTGCTTCATACAGGCGATCCATATCTACAACTAAATCACCAGGGTTTATGCTATTTAGTACGAATGTTGTTTTCCCTGAAAGCGGCGGCCCATAGACAATATAAATACCGTTATGCCGTTTCTTAAAATAACTGTTTCCATGCCCAAATCGTTCATGATCCTTGTTGTGACAATCAAAGCAGTCTATTCTCACATTGTCCTTATTTAGAGAAACATTGTAGTCATTTACGTTCTCTAATGACAATTCAATTGGTGTGTGATGTAAAATAATGTGCTTTGATGTTGCTATTGGTTCTCCACACCTAGAGCAAATAACTCCCTTTTCCTTACTATGGCTAAGTATATATTGCTTTCTGAATAGTTCCCATTCCTTTGAATCATAGAAAGCCTTTATGCTTTTCCACATGTTACCACCCTTCTTTCATTTCAAGCTCTTTCTTTTTTAATTCCAATGTTTCTTTGTCAGCAAACATTCCAAGATGCTTCCCCAGGTCTTCCAGGGCTTTCACCTTGTCATATAGCTTCACTGCTATCCCCTCACGAGTTTCTCTTATTTGAGCTATAGCCCCTAGTTTCTCCTTTGGTATACTATCTGTATCGAATATAGTAACCCTTTTGGCTTTTTTGATAATAGGCTTGCTTCTATCTTCGTTCCCATCCTCATCCTTTTCATAGTCAATGACTATTTCTGTATCCTCAACTTTTAGATAGTCCGTGATCTTTGAGAAGGCAATGACAGAAAGCTCTTCTATCACCCTGTCCTGCGTGATCTGTAGCCGCTTTGACCTTTCCTCCATAATCTCAGATATTCTTACTTGCACCTCTGAACAGGTTAGTAGCCTTGCCCCTTGTTCGTTGACCGTCTTTTCACTATATCCCGCTCTCTTGGCTGCCTGTGTAGCGTTGAGGTCTATTATCCACTCTTGACAAAACATTTCACGCTTTTTGTTTTTTAACTTTCCCATCATCACCACCTACCTCTTGATTTTTGAATTGCATAAAAAAAAAGCAAGGAGTAAATCCCTGCTTTTGTGTTTGATTATTTAATTATAAATTTTCTCGGTATCATATTATCATATTATATCTGTCTTGTGAAGGACATGAAAGCGACACTAAAACGACAAGTAGATTATATGATATCTCTACAAATATCCTCCAACGCACCTGCCCCGAAAAGTGTCACTGCAACCTTTTGAATCATGCGCTTTTTGTTTCTTTGTATGGTTCTTTCGCTGCTTCCTATTTTAGTGCTTTCTTGCAGTGATTCAAGTCGCTCTGAAAGGTCTTCATTGGATGCCTTCTTGAAGTATTTTTCTTCCACGATGAAAAAGTACTTGTCATTTTTTATTGTATCTAAAGCACGATCAATTTTTTTAACTAGCCATTCGGTTAGCTTCTTTGACCGCTTGTAGCCTTCTTCCCGCTCAACATATTCTTCACCATTAAACACAATGATAGACTTTGAATCTTCCTTCTCGTTTTCTTCAAGGCACTTTAATTCAGTTAATTCAGTTTCCTTTTGATGTATAGCCGCTTTTAGTGCCTTGTAATTGTGCAGAAGCTTTTCTGTTTTTTGAAAATAGCTTGATCCGTACTTAATATTGCCGCCTTGTTGAAGTTCTTTTATCGTTTCCTTCACGATATCCGCTATGATTTCTTTTTCTCCCTTAATCAGTTTAATCACCCGCTTTGAATAATATTCATACTAACAATTACTAACATCTTCTATGGGCTTGCACTTGAATTCAATATTTACTGTTACTTTCATTCGTCTCCCGCAGAAAGAGCAATTTACGGCTCTCATACGAATATTCCAGTTAGACGCTTCAAGCCCATCAAATACATTGCCACAATAGCAGCAAATACACTTGTCTATGCATTTTGTTTCTTTGTATTCCATGGGTTCAGTCGGTTCCGCTAGGCCTTTGTTTTCCTTTACTTCCGGCATTTTATTTTGGCCTTCCATCATTGCATCTTCTGTTGACGATGTTTCCCTTGTTTTCAATTTTTTTGCATCCTTAATTGCAAACTTTTTAACCACTTTGTATTCCTCATAGGCTTCTTTTTGGGTTTCTTCCGGTAATGCAGCCAATTCGGAAGCGGTTGACACTCCTATATTCTCATTTTTGAATTCTTCCTTGAATTCCTGGTTTAAATTATTATTGATGCTCTCGAACCTTGCCACCTGTGTCGATGATATATTGAGGCTCTCAGCCACAATATCTCTTAAGCGTCCTGAAAGCTCCACTCCTGTCTTTTTAAGTTCCCTTAAAAGTTCCTTTAGCTTTGTAGCTTGTTGCATTTTCTCATAATCAGATATTATCCGATTCGTGGAGTTTGCAAATATAAGCTGTAGCTCTGCCCGAATATCGTCTATGTTGTACTCTACCTTACAAGGCACACTTCTCAAGTCTTCCCGTCCTTCTTGTACTAATGACTTTAAGGCTGTATATCTCCGTTCCCCGCTCAGCAACTCATAAAAATCATGACCTGACATTTTTCTGATCAGTAAGTTTTGCTGTAGTCCGTATATCTTGATGCTCTCCTTGAGTTCTTCTACATCTTCAACCGAATAGAAATTCTTCTGTGATGGAATTATTTTTTTAATGTCGATGAATTCTATGTTAAAGCTATTTTGGCTCATCTCCGCTTTTGATGCATCATTAAGCATGTCAAATATGTTGAATTTGCTTTTGTTGCTCAATTCATCATCCTCTTTCTGTGTCCGATTCGGTCACTTCATTTTGACAAATATTCATTCACCAGTGCTGTAAAATCCTTTGACGGATTGCTTTTTTTTGATTGAATTGCTATCGGTTTTCTTGTGTGTGTGGTTTCTGCCACTTTGGTTGAATTGCGTATGACTGTATCAAAAACCTTATACTCTGAATTACCTTTTAGCCGCTCAATCGCTTGATTATTGATACTGTTTCGTTGATACATAGTCAAGAAGCATCCCTTAAAGTTGATGTCTTTATTCATCTTTTTTATGCTTTCTGTTTGTTCGATTATGGTTTCAAGACCATCAATTGAAAACTGGTCTGCCTTCACCGGAACCAATACTTCTTGAGTGGCAATAAGCGCATTAATAACGGAGATATTAACATCCGGTGGATTATCAATTATACAGTAGTCATAGATTTCCTGTATCCTATCCAATGCCCTTGCAAGTCGAACTTGCTGAGGGTTCCCCTTGTCGTTTGTAACCCTCTGAATGGCTGTAAGTAGAAGCATATTCGCTGGCATAATATCAAGTCTTTCATATTCCGTCTTGTAGATACATTCTTTCGGGTTCAGTTCCGGTTCGGTCATAATATCGCTTATGGTTTTTACATCATAGTCATATACTCCGAAAAATTTAGATGCATTCCCCTGCTTGTCATTGTCCACAAGCAACACTCTTTTGTTGTGGACATGTGCTAAAATGTGTGCAAAATTTATTGCCGAAATGGTTTTTCCCACCCCGCCTTTCAGGTTGATAAACGATATTGTTTTCATAGTAAAAATTCTCCTTTTCTTTGTTTTTCGTTTGCCTCTTCGATGATGTCTGCTTCAATTTCCTTACGCCATTGTTCATAATTTGGATGTTCAAAATCGTTTTCTGCTATCAATTCTTCTATAAACTTGTTATATCTTTCAATTGATAATTCACGTTCAATGTACTTTGCTCTCGTTACCTTTAAGGCTTCCAGTTTATTCCCCTTATTTACATCCTTAATCAAAATATGTGTTACATGGTTTAAATTTATAACTATATATCCACCATCTTTGGCTTTTGCGTAAACCATATTTGTTTGCTTATCCGTTTCACAAATGTTTTCAGCCATTATTTGTGCTTCTGTACACTCTGTTTGGTAAATTCCTTTTGTTCCGTTTCCAAATTTTACTGTTATTTCTACACTATCAAATTGTGCTTTACTCTTTTCCATTTTTAAACCTCATTCCGTTTAAATTTTATCCTCTCTTATAATCATACTCTTCAAACTTCATGCAACTCCTAAAAATCCTTTTATTGTTTACCCACCGTTGCAAGTATCGCTTTTCTTTCGATGCGTTTTCCTTATCAAAAATCATTACATACGGATCAAAGTTTAGCTCTCGAAGCTTATAAATTCTGTATAAATCCTCTTGTAATGTTGTGTTGAAATTTGCCAGAACGTATACGCCTCTTTTCCTGTAATCTCTTATGCACGAGTACTTGTCAAACATTTCAAAATTCTTTATTAAATCTTCACTCGGATTATCCCATGCGAAGTGTATCATTTTTACTTTCAACTTGTTTATTATTCTAATGATTTCCCTGTCAATCAGCCTAATATCTATTCCCTGAGTAAAATCTACCCAAGCCTTTGATCTTACCAGTTGTTCTAATAGTGATTCCCGTTCTTTACATGCCAATATATTTGGATCCAATAGTTTGATTGTCTTTTGCCCTGCATAAAATTCGCTTAAATCAGCTACCTTTATTGATTGGCAGCCTTCTTTTTCACTCACAATACAGAATTTACATTTTCTTGGGCATCCTCTTGATAGGAACCCATAGGCCTCTTCGTGTTGTGGATACAGGCTGTAGTCAGGCATAATATGCTCTATCATTGGTGGTAAAACATGCTTCGTCTCGTATCCTGTCCCACCCTCAACAATCAAATCGGCTTTTATGTAGTATTCAGTATAGTGCTTTCTATTGAAAATGGTGTAAAATAGCTTCTCTGATATTAGAATA
>CAZSXS010000022.1:0-45258 GCA_964611385.1 uncultured Defluviitaleaceae bacterium | reverse complement strand
TATACCATCGTTCGTGATTTTTGTACATGAGCTATCTTTATTATCATTTTATTTTATATAAATCTTATGAATACAATATTCATGTCCTTCTGCAAGTGTTTGAGTTACATCACAGCTTAGGCAGGGGTTTTCCTTTCTATCATCATTCACACAACGTTATGCACTGTTCAATAATATTAACAGAGTAAGACTGCTTTTGCAATACAAAAATACAGTGCACCTTCCTGACCCTTAGATCATTTTGCGAAAAAATCTGAGCTTTACGCTCACCTTATCCTCCTAAGTCCATATCTAAACAGTAACCCAAGCCCAAAGAGAAGGATAGCTCCAGCAAATAGAAAGTATTTCTCATGAATACTGTCTCTCACTAAAGAGAACAAGTATAACAGCTTAAGCTTTTCACCGAGAAATTGGTTCAGTATATAAAAGAAAACAGGCAGCATATATCCAACCACAATATTATTTGAAATGGAGTGAGCCAAAAAGCCTAAGGAGCCTAAAAACAATGCAGAGGCCACTGTACCGAATATAAATTGCGGCACCTGAAACAAGCAGTGATTTACTTGCATCAGAGCAATACATCCACCAATCAAAGCAAGCACGACGATGCTTGACAAGCAAAGTCGGATCATAAGCACAAGCGTGGGCGAAGTATACTTGCTTTCAATCAGCTCCTGAACATTTTTATCCCCCTCGGGGGAAAACAAGGGTGTAAAAAGGATAATACCAATGAGTGCAACATATCGTTCAAGTATAAAGCTTGAAGCCATGCTGTCCAGATCATTGATACCAAAAAGGATAGGTGTAGCTGCTGTCATAAGGAGAGCCAGCAATGCGCTTATGCCTATACAGTGCTTAATTTGTACTTTTGCTAGGTCTAAAGATTTTCTGTAAGCTGCCGCCAAAATCAAGTCGCCCCCTTCTTTTTTGATCATAAATCAAGGAGCTTATCACAATGAGGACTAAGGATACAATGACATAGAAACTTCTGTTAATCACAAGTGCATTCATTCCATCCTTGACCTCTTGCAGATTGCCAAGAATATTATGGCGTATGACAAGCTCAAAGCCATAGTTTCCTCCTTGCATTCGTTGAAAACTAAGCATCAAATCGAAAAAATACCCCCACAAGAGCTGTATTGCGATTGCAATTGGTGTATCCGTTAAAATAGTAAAGATAAATCCAATAGCTGTTGTTGTCATCAATGTTGGAAGGAGCCAGCTTAGGATATACTTAAGGAAAGCAAATGCATCAACGCTTAGATCCATTGAAGCCCCATATTGAACAAGCTGGACAGTGGGTATGATAGACAGAAGTAAAAAGGGAAGGAGCATCATAAAAACAACGGCGCCATATCGTAAAAAAACAAGTGAAGCTGATCCTTTTTTGCGGGAATAAAGCAGTTCGTTCATATTCGCTCTTCGATCTCGCATTAAAAAGGCTACGGGTACAAAAATACTGAATAAGGAAATGACGATCCCCATATAGTCGCAAAAAAGCCTTGCATATGCGCCCGTGATTTGATCCTCCCTTATGAAAGCCGTATAATTTGTAAGTTTTTCTTCATAAGTAAGAGGAACTCTTCCATTCTTTAATAACCACTCACTAGAATACTGAGAGCCACCCCCTAAAATTTGATCTATCTCTGCCATTTTTTCCTTAAAAACATCATATGTAACAAAAATAGATACAAATTCTTCTGCTTTTGGAGGTTCTGTTCCGCTCAGATAAGCATTTGATCGGAGCTTGGCAAATTCTTCAAGACTGTTCACTAGCTCTTCGGGCCTTGCGTTGGTTAGCTCTTCTATCTTGTTTGCAACTTTGAGCTGGTCTTTTTCATTCAGCTTAACATTTTTATAAAATCCAAGGGGATAGGTAGTATACTTATTTGCTAAATATTCCTGAACCAGTGAAAGAATCGCACTAGGCATAATCTGCTCGGGTATTTCTGCCTGCTTTGTGCCGTAAAACTCTGCATCTATTGGTGGTTCCATAAGCGGATTCGAGTATGAATACGCTGCATTGTCTTGTACTTGCTTGATGTCAACACCTGCATAGTTGCCAAGCTGTGAAATGTAAAAAAGAATCATAACAGCAATGAAAACAAAATAAATGATACTTCTTGCTATGAGCTTACATTCTTTGAAGAAAAGGCTCATTGTTTTTGCCCTCCCATCTGTTTCATATAGGCCGCTTCAAGTCCATCTTCTGTACCAATAAAGGCTTTCAGTGTTCCGTTATAAATAAGGCTACCCTTGTCTAGAATAGCTATGTTTTCACAGGTTTTTTCAATGTCTTCGACAATATGTGTCGATAGCATAACAATTCTATCCTCAGCAATATCACAAAGCAAATTGCGAAAGCGTACCCTTTCCTCAGGATCAAGTCCGGCCGTTGGTTCATCTACAATGAGAACCTTGGGGTCATGCAAAATGGCTTGTGCAATTCCAAGTCGGCGCCTCATGCCCCCAGACAAAGCCTTCACCTTAATTTTTTTGCAATCATGCAGGTTCACCATTTGAAGTAAATGGGCTATGCGCTCATAACGGGTGTTTTTTGAAAGATTTGATAAAACACCAAGGTAGTCCATCGCTTCATAAACGCTCATACTCGGATACATTGAAAAGTCCTGTGGAAGATAGCCGATCAACCCACGAACTTCCTTTGCCTGGTGTATAGGAATACCACAGACGCTTACGGTCCCGCTTGAAGGATTGAGCAGGGTAGTGAGTATACGCATAAGGGTTGTTTTTCCGGCTCCATTGCGTCCAAGTAGTCCAAACATCCCCTTTTCAAGCTGCAAGGACACCCCATTTAACGCTTTTGTTGGCCCAAAAGATTTTGTTAAGTTTTGAATATTAATTTCTGCTTTCAAGATAAGCCCTCCTGTTTTTGTGTCTTGCAAGGAAAAAACTGTCTGTAAAATAACCGCAAGCGATAGCCACAAGGCAAATGCTGTAGCTGTAGTTTAGTAGCAATGAAAAGGATCTTAAACCTAGAATTAAAAAAACAAAGACAACAAGCATACTGCCGTATATCAGAATCGTTTGTTTGATCAATTGACGATTTTTTAGCTTTGCAATTTCTTTTTGTCTTTCTTCAAATTCAATGTCTGAAACCGTTTGCCACATCGAAATTAAGAACTCTTGCTCAGTTTTCACGAATACCGGCTCCTTTACATAAGGTTTTTAGCTTTTTCCTTGCTCTGTAAATAAGGATCTTTGTTTGTAACATTGATTTTTGCATAATCTCTGCAATCTGCTTATAACTCATTTCTTCTACGGCATAGAGATAAAGAGCCGTTTTATACGCATCTTGTAAGCCGTTTAGATTTGCAAATATGGTTTGATATCGTTCCCTTTCGACCATCATTTTTTCCGGTGTGTTCAAATCGCTTATCTCAAACTCCTCGTCAAAATTGATTGGACTTAAGGGCTTAGCTCTCCTTAACTCATCAATACAGCGATTGCGGATGACAGTAAACAGGTAAGTTTTGAATGTGAAAGATGGTTTATACCTTTGCCTGCTGATATATATTTTTGCAAAGCATTCCTGAACAATATCCTCTGCGGTATAATAATTGAATACAAAGCTATTTGCAAATTCGATTGCCTTCACTCTATGCTTTAAGACAAGTTCTTCGTAAGCTTTTTTGTCCCCGCTCTGCGTTAATTCCATCAATGTATTGTCATTGTCATCATGCAAAAATGCTCACCTCCAATCCCTATATCTCTTACACGTTAAATCCTTCAGAAGGTTACAGCTTTTCTTTGCAAATATAAAGCGAGTGCTTCTACTCTGAGCACTCGCTTTTTATGGGCAATTGCTTATTTTCTGCGTTCATAAACCAAATCGGTTATTCCATTATAACTTTTGGTCGAGATAAGCCTCAATTGCATTATTTTTTCCTTGCTTGTAAATAGGCGAATTCCAGAACCCAAAATAGTTGGTATCATATTGATGTAAAAGCGGTCAATCAAATCCAAGTCAATCAGTTGATTGACGATGGAAGCACCTCCACAAACCCAAATATCTTTGCCCTCTTCACTTTTCAGCTCACGGATAAGAACATCTAATTCTTTGTCCGTGAAGATTATTTCGTCGGATGATTTCTGCTGTGTATGGGTCAGTACATAACTTTTTTTGCCTGTATAAACCCAGGTGGTAGGGGATAGTTCCGTGACGATTTGCTGATAGGTTTTGTAGCCTAAAATAACGGTGTCAATCGTCTGAATAAAATCGTTGTAGCTTCCCGGATTGTCCTTATCACTTCCATCACCGGCAAGCCAATGAACACTACCCTTCTCATCAGCAATAAAACCATCTAAACTCATTGCAATGTATAGTATAACTTTTCTCATATGTCCTCCTTGTTTGCTTTACCTTTAAGGTTCCCCAAAAAAGTTGCCTTAAGTCTATGGTAAGTAAAGAAATAATGTTTAAAAACACCACCTCAAATACAAAAGGCTTTTGGGCATGAAAACAATGCACAAAAGCCTTTTGCTTATTATTTGTGGAATCTGTAGCCCTCTCGTGCTCAGTTAGTTGGAAGAAGTAGATAGACTCAATACCTCAATACCTTTACCTTCACCACACTCTGATACATCACACTAGCAGCAATCAGTAGAACTACACATACACTGATCATACCAATACTCCTATATACGCTTGGCAGAGCATTTAGCATTAAAAAGGATGCGATAACGCTTATCATCAATACAATGCTTGATAGGGTTACAGGTGTGCTTTGCTTAATAATCTGCATTTCGGATGACCAGTTAAAATTGGGGAATTTGTTGTTCATTGTAATACCAAATATCGCTGTCAACAGGGCGTAACAGACAGGAAATGCTACAAGTAAGACCGTATCCAAAGCTGAAAAACCGATCTTGTAAGCAAAGACCAATGTGCTAACGGCAATGCTTACAGCGTATAAGCTCAGGCTAACGGCAATTTTGCTGTTAATGACGGCTTTCTTTGAAATCGGTGTAGACTGCAAAATCCACAGATTGTTCCCCTCGAGGGATATGGCTGAAGCTGCTGGGCAGCTGAGAGCTATACAAGCTGCGATCAGAAAGGGCGCATATTGTTTCAGCATTTCTGCAATATTAGGCATCCCAATCATAGTACCAATTGTTTCCAGTGGAATAAAAAGGCAAGCCACGCTTAAAGCAATAAGCGCAAAAAGTCCAAAACCGGCATTGAGCATGTAAAGGTAAGAGCCGAAGTAACGTTTAAATTCTTTTTTATACAGTGCCATGAATGGCGTGTTGACAGTGATTTTGGTGCCATGCCTATGAACAACCTTCGATCGAGCTGTAACCATGCGATTAATCGCAGCATAACGGGGAGCAAGGAGCTTAATAAATACAAGTAACAGTACGACTGATAGGAGAGCATATCCCAGCATACCAAACCACTGACCGAGCACAAAGGTAGTAGAGAACAACATAGCAAAAGGGTACATTTTGTATATACTCTTTGCGAGTGCTACGCTTAACGCCGTGATATCCTGCCCAGCGCTATTTGCACTTAAAGAAAGATACACCAAGCTACCAATCAGTAGAAAGGACAGAACCAGAGATACTAAATTACCATACCTAAATTTCGAGGACAGCACGATAATCGCAATACCCAGTAAAGAAGCAATACACATAGGAATAAGTGGCAGCAGCAGAGCGTTGATCAGCAAAAGCGGCAGAAACACAAACCCATTTGCTACATGAAGCGCCCAAACAACACTGCTCGGCACTACAAAAACAAGATTTAAACCCAGATTTAATATATACAGATTTAAAAAACGGCTGGCAAAGATGGCTCCCGGTTTTACAGGCAAGGACATCAGCATTTCATGGTCTTTGTTGCCGAAGAACGATCCGTTTACCTTAAAGCACGTCAAGAACAGAATCGCAAAGCTGGTTACCGTGACCATGTAGGCCGGAATGATGTCAGCCAGCTCCATCTGGATGAGGGATACGGCTGTAATCGAAATATAGGCCGCCATACCGATGCCAACAGTTAGAATAGCAAAGGCCATGAGCATTGCACTTTTACGGTTTCTGCTTTTGGGCTTAAGGATCTCATTGATGGAGTAGGTATTGATGAGTTGTGCTTTTAACAATAAAAGTGTGTCACGCATGAGCCTGCACCTCCATAAAAACTTCTTCAAGTGAACGATTGCCAATAACAGCTTTGGTTTCGCCACTTGCCACCAATTTCCCACCTTTGATAATAGCTATTTTATTGCAAATCTTTTCCGCAACATCAAGAACATGGGTAGAGAAGAAAATCGCACCACCCTCTTTGCAAATCTCCTGCATGGTCTGTTTGAGCAGAAATGCGGCATTGGGGTCGAGCCCCACAAAAGGTTCATCTAAAATCAATAATCTTGGCTTATGAACGATAGCAGCAATGATGGCTACCCGCTGCTTCATGCCATGTGAGTAGGAAGATATGACGTTCCCCAAATGTGGGGTCATTTCAAAGAGATCCCCATACTTTTTAATACGAAGAGTACGCTCGGCAAGCGGTACACGGTAAAGATCGGCAATGAAGTTGATGAACTGCATCCCTGTCAAATGCTCGTAAAGGTCAGGATTGTCAGGAATGTAGGATAATATGCTCTTGCACTTTATTGGCTCGGCTACGACACTCATTCCGTCTATAGTAATTTCACCGCTATCAAAGTCATGAATCCCCACCACAGACTTAATGGTGGTGGTTTTGCCTGCGCCGTTTGAACCGATAAAGCCGTAAATATCGCCTGCTTGGATGCTTAGACTTAAATTATCAACGGCTTTCTTGCCGTTAGGATAGGTTTTTGTAAGATTTTTAATGGTCAACATACTCATTTCCCTTTCTTTATTCAATTATTTGAGGTGGTGTTACAATCAATCCGATATTTCTGTAACGGCGTTCCGGCGTAGGCGGATTTTTTGAAAGCGGCAGTAGCAGTTCTGTGATTTTAGCACCAACTTCTGCCAGCTCAGCTTTTGTGGCATAGATGGGAATCAATGAGAACCCAGAACCATCTCCGGCAATATCAATATTTTCCTGTGCTGTGTAAGCCCTAAATTCCTGCATAATCCCCATCATATACTCCGTAAACAGATTCATGTACGCATCGCCGGATAAGTGCTCCAGTGAATTATTTTGCGAAAGCTCCACAGCCAAAGCGTAGACCTTTTCTATTACACCCCGAATCCGGTTCTCTTGAACAACCTTGATGATACCATCGTTTGTCAGTTTATTTAAGTGCCGGTAAATCGTCGCTTGCGGTATGTCCTTGTTGGCTTCCAATAGTTGCTTTGCCGTTGACTGTCCGCTTGCTTGTATGTTGAGAAGAAGCTTGCTTTGAATTGGATTCCGTAGGGCTTCCATGAGTTTGGTTTCCATGTGATTACCTCCGAATATTATCGATGTGATTATTTTATCATAATGATAATATTAAGTCAAGAAGTTTTTTCAAATTTTTGAACAAAGTTGATCATGAAAATAAGTAGGCCGCCTATTGCCACAGTTATCAAAGCGGCAAAAGAAAAAGCCAGTCGTAGAACTGTAGTCTATCTCCAAGTTTTTTGAACACAAAAAAAAACAGGCTATTCAATAGCCTGCTTTTTTTGTGCGTTTTGCGTTATACTCAAACTTGAGAAAGAATCTCCGATGGCTGCACGCCCTTTTAGTCGCTCGCTTTCATTTGAAAACCCCTACTTAAACCGAAACCCGCTCTTTCTCTGCCGCTTGGAAAGCAAACTAACAATGATGGCAATGATGAGAACCAGTGCCACAAAGCCAATCCAGTACGGCAGCGCATCAACGCTAAAAATAAAACTCAAAGCAATTTTGAAATAATAAGCCATATCGCTTTTAAAGCTTCTGGCTCCAATGTCTTCGGAGGCGATCAAAGAGGTTTTGAATACCTCTTGGCCTTCAAATAAAAGGGTCACAGTTCCTACCGCATCACCCTTGCTTACGGGAGCCAGCAATTTTTGTTCGCCCTGAGATATAAGTTTAGAGTTTGTCTCCAATAGGTCGGGGGATATTTCTATTCTTTTTTCAATAAAGGGTAATTCAGCATCATTATAAAAACCCAGATAGCTTTCCATGGGGTAAACAGGTAGAAGCTCTTTTTGCCCCAGCATTTGATTAGACAGGGAAACTTCCCCGATCAGTTCTGTATCTTGTACTACTGTTTTAAAGCTAAAATTGTTGTACCCATAACTAAGCAAGGAAATACTGTCTGTCCAACGCCCCCTGTCGGAAGCCTTCATAATGACACCAATCAGCTCTACTCCATCCTTTATGGCATAAGAAGCCACGCAAGAACCTGCCGGAGTCGTATAACCGGTTTTAATCCCCTTCGCATAAGGGTAGTAGTAGTCTCCGCTCGTGATTAAAAGGTTGTGAGACTTCCAATTGTAAAGCTGAGAAAGCTGATCCTTTTCCGGCTCCTTGCCCAATCCGTAGCCTTCAAAGCGTTCCTCCGCGATAATCTGCTTCAGTAAGGGGTAGTTTAAGGAGGCACTGGAAAGAATGGCGATGTCTCTGGCTGTGGAATAGTGCTCGGGATCATGGTAGCCGTGGGGATTTACAAAATTTGAATTCACTGCACCAAGGGATTTTGCCTTTTCGTTCATAAGCTGGGCAAAATAACGTTCCGCTTCCTTATAGGAAGGGGGAGCTGAGCCTTTTTGTTTTGTGTAAGTTGCAGCAGCGGAAACATTGCCGCTTTCGTTGCCGGAAGGGATGATCAAAGCCCGGATGAGGTTTTCGACTGATATCAATTCACCTGGCTTATGACCGGCCTTGCTGGAGTCAATAGGAACTTCGTTTACTTCCCGTCCCATGCTGATAATCTCGTCCGGTGAAAAGTTATCCAGAACCAACATTGCGGTCAGAATTTTTGTCATACTGGCCGGGTACATTCTTGCGTCCGCATCCTTATTGTAGATAACCCTTCCTGTTGATCTTTCCATCAAAATGCCTGTTATGGCCTCTATAGCCGGTTTTTGGCTCAATTCTATGGCATACGCTTCCACCTGAAAAAGGGTAGGCAGGAACAAAAAAGCCAAAACAATTAGGAACAGAATCCGTTTCTTCCTCATTTTATTTACTCCAATCTAGGCCTTAATCAATGCTTCTGGTTATACTCTTATAAAGCACGGACTGCAAGGCACTTCGTTTTTTCACCCATTCAGAAAAGTTATCCATACAGTTAATAGTATAGGTTAAAAACTCTTCAACATCCTTGTTGATTTTATTGTAAAAGCTCTCAGGCATGATGCCGCTTTCCATCACCGTACAAATTGCTTCCCCAATGAACATTTCTGTTTCCTCTCGCATAATCACGATTTCATCTTCGGAAAAGCCCCTTTGGGATAAGGTTTTGAACAAGTCATAGTTGATATAAAGGTTTTTAATAAAGGTGACAAAATTATTAAAATTTTCAAGCCGAGTGCGTCTTGAAACGGTTATAAAAAGCATAGCAAAGAAGGTATGCCACTCAAAATCCTTGTTAATTAAGGTCAGCAGCTTGTTTCCAACCATCTGGGAAAAGATACTGTCCGACTCAAACTCGCTTTCCAAAAACAAATGATCGCTAAAATAAGAATCAGCCTCATCCTCACCGTTCAGCTCAGACTTCATCAGCAAGTCAGCAACCTCATAGATGCCCCCGATGCGGCTTAACACATAGCGTGACAACAAGTCCCTAGGACGATTGATGTCTATGGTAAAGCCAATGTCGCAAAGCATTTTCGTATTAAAGCTGTTGCTGAAATATTGTTTGATGGTGTCCTCAATCAACTTGCTGTAATAGGTGCTTTCATGAGCCGCAATGGTGTTGACCCGATTGCTTAAGAGGTGGAGCATTTTATCCAAGCTGATCAGGTTAATTCGGATTGCTGAGAGCATTTCTTTGATATATTCGTCGTTGGGGATGTAGTAGTCATTTTTGTAAACGATATTGTGCTCCACTTCACACCAGAAGGAGTTAACCAAAGACTTGATCTGAAGCTCAAAGTTTACCTTGATATCTCCGTTTTGATAATAACAGTCCAGCTTATAGAGCTCATTACCGTTTTTTTGAATGATGGGCTGTTGCATCTCCAGATTGACAAACAAGTTTCGGGTGTTTTCATTATAAGAATAGCCGTTATCGTGCTTCAAGTAAAAGTGATCCTTGATCACGTTAAACAAAAGCTCTTCGTCTTCAATAAATTCGCATTCGATCATGATTCCAATGACGTCGGGCATATTGTCCAAAAGCTCTTCGGCGGAAGTAAAGGTCTTGTACAGTTTCTTACGGATGATCTTCTCTTTAAGGCTCTCTGGGGATTTAATGCGGGAATTAATTCCGATCAAATCCTTTTTTCTATCAAAGAACAGGGCATAAAGCTCGTCGATGATATTCATAGAGATGGCCGTGTATAACTCCTTATTCTCCGTAACAATCTTCATTGTGGCTTCCGCAAGCTCAAAAAACACCAGTTGCAAGTGTATTCCCCCTTCATTTATTCAATCATGAACCAAAAAGTCGAACCGACGCCCAAAGTGCTTTCGACACCAAATTCGGCATGATGCGCACTCAGTATGCTTTTCACAATGGATAAGCCCACGCCTGTTCCAAAGGATTCAAAGCCGCTTCGGGTATGCTTGTGGCTTTTGGTGTAATAGCGCTCCCACACCCGGCTCAGATCTTCTTTTGCAATCCCCTTTCCCGTGTCGGTTACGGAAAATTTCACCTTCCCATCCAGCTTTTTGAGCTGCACGCTCACACTCTTGTCCGGCCCTGTATAGTTAATGGCGTTTCCAATTAAGTTGTAAATTACCTGCTCCAGCTTGCGCTCGTCCCCCAGGATTCTACAATCTTGAGCAATGTCCATATGAATCGTATAACCCTTACATTCTGCCAAATAGTTAAAGCGAAGCAGGATGCTCTTTACCGTATCAGAAATGTTAAATTCAGAATAACTCAACTTTTCCGTACCAGCCTCTAGCTTGGAAAGATCCAGAATATCGTTGACCAGCATCGTCAGCCGATCAGCCTCGTCAATGATGACTTTAGTATGTTCCAAGCGTTTTTCCTTATTCTCGCCGGAGATATCCCGAATCATCTCCGCATAAGACTTGATAATCGTCAAAGGTGTACGCAGATCGTGCGTAACATTGGCCATCAGATCCCGCCGGAGTTCATCGGTTCTTGAAAGTTCCTTCGTGGTATAGTTCAAGACCTTGGCCAACTCATCAACCTCACTGAAACCGCCTTCCTTAAACTCCACACTATAGTCCCCTTGCCCAAGCTTTTTCGCAGCTTGAGTAATGCTGGCAATGGGGGTAGACAGACGCTTGGCGATAAAGTAGGAAAGGATCAAGGCAAAAAACAAGGCAATGATGGTAACCATGATTAGTTGAGTTTGAAGGATACTGGTGGTGGCTTCCATTTGCGTAATGGGGGAATTGATCAAAAAATAAATGCTCTTTCCGTCCGGCAGCAACAGCTTAGAGCCGTAAACAGCAATGCTGATTCGAATATTATCGGAGTCTTTCGTAAAAGCCACGTAGCCTTTGCTATCCTCATCCAAGTTATCGACGGCAGTTTTTATGACTTTAAAATCCAAAGTGTTCCGAATGACCTCCCACATGGGTTGTTTTATTTCAGAGTTTTGGGTATATTCCCCAAAGTTGTTGGAAATCAAGAGAACATTCCCCTGCTCGTCAAAAAGTCGTACCATCAACCCATAGCTATAGGAGAACTGATAAACCAAGGAATCAAAGCCGTCCCGGCCATATTCGGAAACCAGCTGGTTTCCGATCCGCTCAATTTCCCGAACCTTCATGCCCTCATAATAGGTCTTCAAAAAAATGATTTCAAAAAGCCAAAGAATGAGCATCAGTGAGGAGGCAAAAACGCTAAGGTACTGCCACAGCTTTTGTTTCAGTGTAAATTCCATCCCTATCCTCCTATACTCAGTACCGTTTAGCTTTACAAAGCCGCCACACAAAACAATAGAATTGATCAAGATTGAATGAAGGTGGCTATACTCAGTCTCTTAAACATTTGCCAAGCCGCCATTATTCAACCCGCTTAAACTCTATTGCTTTGAGAGGCGGCTTTGCAAAGCTGAACGTGATTGAGTATAGAAAATGTTTTAGAGACTGAGCATAGCGTATAACTCCTTACTCAGCGGAGAGATCCCATTGAAACTTGTAGCCCTTTTCACAATTCGAAATAGGATTACAAGGGGAAAGACTGGCTCGCAGCATTCTGATTTGTGCGTCCAAGGTTTTTTCGCTGCCAAAAAAGCTATTGCCCCAGACATTTTTTATGATATCTGTCTTACTGACACAGTAAGTGTTGTTTCTCGCCAAGTAAAAAAGAATTTCCGACTCCTTGGGGGTCAAATCCAGCCTTGTACCATTTACAGAGACTGTCTTGGCTTCCAGATCCAGGGTCAGGGTGTTTTGAACTGCCTCGGCTTGAGGCGTAGTTGTATCTTTCATTCCACTTGCAGTATTACTCAAGGCATTCAGCCCGTTAGCACCTTTAGTCCCATTATGGGTATTCGCAGCACTGCCATTTTTACTTTCGCCGTTTTGGCCTTGCTTGGCCCGATTATTCCGATTAATAATCACCTTGGCCCTAGCCATAAGCTCCTTAGGTGAAAAGGGCTTAATCACATAGTCATCAATCCCCAGCTCAAAGCCAAAGAGCTTATCAAACTCGTCGCTTCTGGCAGACAGCATTAATATAGGAATAAATTTATTCTTAAGGATTTCTTTACAGGCAGAGAACCCATCTAACCTCGGCATCATCACGTCCATAATAATCAGGTCAAAGTCTTCTTCCTTGGCCAAGTTGACCGCTTCCATGCCATCCTTGGCTTCAAGTACCTCATAGCCCTCGAACTCAGCGTACTCCCTAATGACCAGCCGTATCTTATCCTCGTCGTCAACAACCAACAGTCTACTCATATTATTTATCCTCCGTACACTCCAAAAGGTATACTCAGTCTAACTCATTCTTCCAAGCCACCATGAAAAAACTTATAAATATACATTGTTTAGTATCGCTATGCAAAGTTGATGTGGCTGAAACTATACTCAGTCTCATAAACATTTACCAAGCTTAAACATTTACCAAGCCGCCCTCAGGCAACCCAGATAAATTCTAACGTTTTTAGTGGTGGCTTCATAAAGCTAAAGGGGACTGAATATACGTAAAGAAAATTTCATTTTCTTTATTCATTGTATACGATTTATTTCAAAAATGCAATAAGAGTTTGGGGGCTCAGCAGGGGCTTTTGCCTATACTTTTCCATTTGCTCTGGAAAATGAAAATTTGACTTAACTATGATTTCATAGGGTGGAAATGAATTTTTCTATTTCGTGAGCAATGGTTTGAGGTTGATAGTGATGAACATAGTGTCCACAATCTAAAGGTACATATCTACCGTTCTGCATCTTAGAAACATATTCAATTAGTAGTTGTCGCCAATTTGATCCACCAGTTTCTTTGCCGTTCGCAATAAAGGATAAATAGGGCTTTGATTTTGGATAGCCTAAGCCCTTTATCTTTTGCGCATTCTTATAAGCGCATCTTACTTCCTCAATCATATTAGCTGTAAAGCTGTTGTTGATAAACATTTGCTTATATACGCTCATATCGTTTTCAGAAAACTGCCCACAAGCTTCAATTGGTTTTGCTGCTGCTTTGGTAACAAGCCGCAACAATCCAAGACGGGCAATAATTGATAAAAGCTGATATAAGATTGTATACCATGCAGTCTTAAAAGTTTTAAACTGATCATAACACTCTGGAACAGCAGCATCTAAGCCAATGATTGCCCGTACTTCTTCTGAAAAGTGGATTGCCCACGCTAAGGCCTCTATCCCCGACATAGAATGTGGAACCAAAATATATGGCGGACGTAGGTTGGCATGAGTCAATGCGGTACGGGTTTCATTTAGCATTGTACCTATGTCTCGTGGTACTTTAGCCGTTTCACTCCAGCCGTACCCAGCTTTTTCGACAACAACAATCGTGTACTTTTTTGATAGAGGCAACCATATTGGTTTAAAGTCAATCATAGGGCAGCAAGTTCCACCACCAGCCATAAACACAAGAATGTTCTCACCTTCACCTTTTTTGTATACATGCATTTTATGATTGTTTACAATCACCATTGTGCCTGGCGGATTCATCCTGCCGTTTTCAATCTTCAATTCTAGTCCCATTTCTTACACCACTTCCTTCCAACAATCTCTGACTACTCTCATTCTTCACCATACATGTAAACCCAAACGTACATTTGGTGGTCATAGTTTCTGTGTTTTCGTATTAATTCCTAAGTATCATACATCTTAGTTCCATACTTGTGCTTAGCAGCTTAAATTCATATATATGTATGTATATCTCCAAAAATAAACTGCCATTAAAGGCAGTCGTTTTTTATTCTTTAACCGCAATTCTCCTAAAGATTTGAATGCTCAACTCTCGAATTTCTTTATCAATTAGAGGCAATCCTACTCCCATGAGAACAGCGGAAAATGCATCAATAACATTTATAAATTCCGTTTCATCTGAGTCTGCATATTTTGGCGATACCCAAAGCGTAAGTAAAAAGCTAAGCATTTCGGCTACTTGTTTTGGATGCTCGACATGAATTGAACCATCTGTAACGCCACCTTCAATCAGTTTATGAAAACAAGGGGCTAAGATCACCTTGCTTTCATAAACTTGTTTAGCAACAAGTTGGGGACTATCCCTCACAGTGTTGGGAAGTTTTCGTACCAGCTCAATAGTGTTTTCGTTTGTCAGAAACAGAATTAAGACTTTTTTTAGCTTATCCAGCCCATTAGTTAAATGATCCTTTTCAACATGCTCAAAGGGATTATTACTTGTAAAAATCCTTGAAGTAACTGCATCAATAATATCCTCTTTAGACTTAAAATGATGATAGAATGCCCCCCTAGTCAGATCTCCCAGGTCATCAATTATGTCTTGTATGGTTGTATTCTCCCAACCTTTTTTGATAAATAAGTTGTACGCTGAATCTAAAATCCTTTGTTCGGTGATTTCGGGAAATTTGTTTCTAGCCATATAGAATCTCCTTTGTCCTAATACATACATATAAATGTTTTTTGAGTGTAGCAGTTTTTAGTTTGAATGTCAAACGTACTTAATTTTGCACTTGCCCTCATCCTACAAAAAGGTTTAACGGAGATTATGGGGCTCTTTCTCAAGTTTGAGTATATGATTACATTGTTTGCAAAGCCGCCATACAAAACAATAGAATTGATCAAGGCTGAATGAAGATGGCTTAGAAAATATTTTAGAAACTGAGTATAGCACCTTGCGAATAATTAAGCATAGTCAAAGTTTGGGTCAGTAAACAGTTTTCTTGCAAATAAAAACCGTTAAGACATCATTGTCCTAACGGTTTTTTGTATCCTGATTTAATACGATATCCTGACTTAATATCCTTGCGTGAATCTCATGGGTAGATCTATCCGTTTCAATAAATCCTCTGCTGCTGTATCACTCCGTCTCAAAAGCCTCTGAGATATACTGATAATTTTCCGGGCTCATTCCTATGCTAGAGTATTCTTCAATGTACCCAATGAAACCACCGCCATTTTGGCCCAGGTGCTTTTTAAGCCTTCGCACATAGTCAAAGATTTCGTCCTTGGTTCCTTGTACGGCAAGAGTCTGATGATCCACGGGGCAGTTCAAGCAGACTTTACCGGCGAAAGCTTCTCCCAGGACTTCTACACCAAAGATATCCGGTTGATTCAAATTCAAAATGTCCACACCAATTTCAATTAGATCGGGAATGATGTCCCAAATGTACCCACAGCAGTGGAAATAAACAGACATACCTAAATCGTGAGCCAGTTTAAATTGTCTTTGGTAGCGGGGCTTGAAGATTTCTCTCCACATGGTTGGGGAAATCATTAGGCTATTTTGAGTGCCCCAGTCGTCACCAAAATAAATGGCATCGAACCCCAGCTTTGCATAGTTTCGAATGACACCGCACTCAAAATCCATGACCAGATCCGTTAGTTTTTCGATTTGTTCCCGCTCTGTGTATAAATCCTCTAGCGTTTCTTCAAAGCCACGGATGAAGGTTACTATGTTAAAGCCCGTAATCCCAAGTCCGCCTATAAGGTAGCAGTCTTTGTATTCCTCCATTTGCGCTTTTAGGTTTCTGTAGCGGGATTCGTCGTCGGGGTCGGGTGCTTTGTAGCTTGCAAAGTCCTCCCATGTCTTTAACGGAGGCTCCTTGGGCTGCCCCATGGTGTTATCGTGGCTATGCCACCGAAAACCCCACTCGGATAGGCTCTCGTCCTCGGTCGGAAAGGACAACGGCTTGTCATATTGAAGGATGATGATGTCCGACTTGTGAAAGTCTTTGTTAAAAAACAGTAATGGCGTTCAGGGAGGGGATTTCCTCTCAACAGCCAGTTTGACTACTTCCTTACGGGTCATAAAAACCTCCTACTTTGCTTGAAATTGATTTTGCAAGCTTTCTATACTCAGTACCGTTAAACTTTGCAAAGCTGCCACACAAAACAATAGAATTATCAAGGCTGAATGAAGGCGTCTTAGAAAATGTTTTAGAGACTGAGTATAGAACTTTCTCTGTTGAATCAGCTAAATTTCTTCTGGGCATAGGCATACAAGGCATCCAAATCCCGCTTCGCCTCGGGGCTAGGCGTAAAGGTGTAGGATTTTATGATCCCCTCTGCCTTCTCCCAAGCTTTTTGCTCTAGGGTTTTGCTGCCACCGTCTCGCCAGGCTGACAGGAAGGATGCCTCCCGCATACTTTCCAGATCGAAAAGAGAGCGGAAGGTGGAGACAGTCGTCTCATGGGTTAAAAAATTCCCTTCCTCTATGCCTTCCCGAATCAGCTCCACAGGATCAAAGTCGTGCCGCCCAGCCTCCATGCTTTGTAACAAGCGCTGACCATAGCGCAAAATCTCTCCGTCAATCACAGCCATTACGGGGCTGTAAACCTCATCGACGGACATTTGCCCAACAGAGCTGAATTTTCTCTTACCTAAAGCAGCCTGCCATATAAAGGAAAGGCTATGCTCCAGAATGGACTGAGCCTCCACAATTTTCCCATTGGTGCGGAAACAGCCGCCGCTACCGGCGAAGCCCAAAAGCCCTTCCTGTAGCTCTTGTACAGTTTGAATCAAAAGACAATGCTCTGGGCTGCCGTAAGACAGGTTGGCCGTCCGCATGTCGGCAAGCTCCAGACGCAGACCAAAGAATTGAATTTTTCCGTCGGAAAGTGCCTGCATGATATAATCCAAGGCTATGGCTTCGGCCAGAGCCAAAATCAGGTTTGCCGGGTAGGGTAGAGGTGCCGTAGTGCCCGCCATGGGAATGCCGCCCATCACGCCCATTTCAATCTCCTTGTCGTCACACCAGTCAAAGTAGGTGTCAAAGATAACCGGATTAAAACGCAAGGGTGAAATAAGCCCTTCAATACCCAAGGTATATTTCCGTCCTGCTGCCTTGTGCATGTCACTGATAATTTTGACTTCCTCTTTATCCGTAGCTGTCAACCAGCCGCCCAAGCAGTCTGTCTGGGTAAGGGCAATGTATTCGCAGCTCAGCGTTCTCAGTCTTGGAGGAATCCCGCCGGGTGCAACGGGTATAGGTGTAATGAAAATTGGTTTAATCGGAGCAGGTTCGCGTGGCTCAGTCTACGCAAAGTATTTTTATGGAAACAAGGAGTATCCCTTGGCTGCATTCTGTGATATGGATGCAAGAAAGTTTGAGGCCTATAGGGCAACGATTTTTACGGGAGAAAATCAGCCAGATTTTTATTCCGACTATGAGCAGCTTTTGGCCAGAAAGGATATAGAGGCGGTAATCATTGCTACCTGTGACTTCCAGCATCAAGAGGTCGCTCTTGCTGCCATAAGAGCTGGTAAACATATTTTGTTGGAGAAGCCTATGGAAAGCTCAAAGGAAAGGGCGACTGCCATCTTTGAAGCAGCGAAGGACTATGACAAAACCTTTATGATGGGCTTTGTGCTGCGCTTTGCGCTTGTTTTCAGTAGGGCCAAGGAAATTATTGACGCGGGAACCCTGGGTACCATTGTGTCCATTCAGGCCGTGGAAAAGCTCGCCATTGACCATGCTGCTAGCTATGCCAGACGCTGGCACCGCTTCAATAAAAACTCTGGCGGCATTATGAATACCAAGTGTTGTCATGACATGGATATCCTTCGCTACTTTGTGGGCAGCGATGCCCGACAGGTCGCTGCCTTCGGTGGAAACAGAATCTTTGTGGAGAATAAGGAATATGCTTTGCATTGCTGTGACTGTAAAGCCAAAGACAGCTGTATTTATGCCTTTGATTATACGAATTATGATAGCATTCAGAATCTCTCCTGCGCAAAGGATTTTTGTGTTTATAATAGCGAGTATGAGATTTGCGACCATGAGGTCATGATTATCCACTACGAAAACGGGGTGGTAGGGCAATTTGAGCTCTGTCTCTTTAGTGCTGAGCCCAATCGTAAGATGAGTATCCATGGTACCAAGGCTACCTTAAAGCTGGATTTTCTGCGTAACACGATTCGAGTTGCAGCATTAGGTGGAGAAGCAGTCCTTTATGAGCTGAAGGCCACAAGCTCCGGTCATGGCGGTGGAGATAGCTTGCTGATTGAGCATTTCCTCCACTCCTGTAGCAGTACGCCCATCAATCAGGCCTGGGATGGGTATGTTTCCAGTCTGACAGCCTTTGTCGGAGATCGAAGCATGGAAACTCGTTCTGTGGTGGAGGTTAAGTGATCAAAGAATTCCCTTGTATGGGCCTCCCGCTTATGATAAAATGGGTTTCATTCCATTCGGCTTTGGCTTCGATCATCACGATGGTTGGTGATAGGTATCGTCGTGCCTATGCTGTGAGCAATCAATGTTCACAGATTGCATTGCATAGCCGACAGGACTGAGCTTCAAAATTTTTCATGGATCAAGGAGGAAAGAGGGTCACATGAGAGTACAAATCCTTGGGGTACCTGTGGACAACCTCAGCTTTGATGAGGCGGTTGCAAGGTGCTTGGGTTACTTAAATACGAACAAAAATCATATGCTTTTTACACCGAACCCGGAACATGTTGTTTTGGCGGGTAAGGATAAGGAGTTTAGAGAGATCATCAACAAGGGCGATTTGATTGTACCAGACGGAATTGGGCTGGTTTTGGCTACCAGGCTTCGGAAGAATAAAAAAGATAGAATCCAAGAGCGGGTTGGTGGCTGTGATTTAACTAGCACAATATTAGAAAAGGTAGGCAACAGCAAAACGGTGTACCCGTTACCTGTTGGGTGGACAGTCTGGAGTACCTGATGAGGCGGCACTTCGCTTGAAGGAAAAGTACAATACCCACATAGTGGGCACGCATCACAGGTATTTCAACGAAGAGGAAGAAAAACAGATTCTTTCCGAAATCAAAACCTTGAAGCCGGACATTTTATTGGTTTGTTTTGGCATGGCCAAGCAGGAAAAATGGATTTACAAGCACAGGGATCTTCCGGTAAAGATCAGTGCGGGGGTTGGAGGCAGTATAGACCACTTTGCCGGGCGTATGAAGCGTGCCCCCAAAATTTTTATCAAGCTCGGGCTGGAATGGTTTTACCGCTTGTTACGCTACCGCCAATTCGAACGGATGAAGCAGCTTCCTGTTTTTTTGTGGAAGGCGATCATGGAGAATCTTTCGATGGGCTTATAAAAAACGGAGGCTGCTATTACATCGTTCTTTCGGTGTATGGCAGCCTTTTTGGAATTTGAAAACTTTATAATCTATACTCAGTCACGTTCAGCTTTGCAAAGCCGCTGCACAAAGCGATCCGATGAAAGCCTCAGAAGGGATACCGCCCGAAATGGCTTGCGATCAGCACTAATGGAGGGCGGTGTCCCTTCTGAGGCTTGGACGTGGATTGCCTTGTTACTTGGCACGTGCTGTGATATACCTAGCGGCTTGGTAAATGATTAAGAGATTGAGTCTATAAGACTAGGAGATGAGTTTATGGAATGGCAAGATTTGAACCACGGTTATCAACAAAGGGCTGCCGAACTAATCGGAACGATTGATTCAGGGGAGCGTTGGATTTTTGAACATAGCGATAAAGACAGTGATTTCCGTGCTTTTGTCTGTAATAAAATCTTAGATGCAGATAATGGGATCGGAGTGATCAGTGCCGCTATTTACAGAGAGCATCTGCGAATCAGCATTGCGTTTCAGGATGATTTACCTGTCAAGGCCGAAGAAATCACGGCACAATTGTTGTTGGATACAGTAAAGTCAACAGAGCAGAATACATATTTTTGGTGCAAAAATGAAAACACGAACTTGCGCCGAATAATTGAGAATACATTTCAAGTGTCACTCGACTATGCCTCTCATGAAATGAGCATTTCAAAGATCGGCTTTTCAGCATGGAAAGCTCCGTATTTACCGCTGCCTTATCATATTTGTAGCTATGATGCTTCAAGACATGATGAGTATATTCAACTGTTGGAGCAAGCCATGCGACATGTATCGCCTCCGGGTACAACACCTTATTTAAACCGTTCTGAAAGCTTAAAATCGTTCTTTACTACGCTCGATCAGGAAAAGCGATTTCATGCAATGATAGCAGATACTGCTCTTGTGGGGGTTTGTTACTCAGAGGGCGGCGAAATTAATACGCTAGCAATTGACCAACAGCACCGGGGCAAGGGACTTGGTTATGCTCTGCTTTACACTGCTATACAAAATGCGTTTTCGTATCGAGAGGGTGATATCTGCTTGTACGTAGTCGATCACAACCCAGGAGCTTTTGAATTCTATAAACGCTGTGGTATGTCTGAGGCAGGACACAGTGCTCGGTATTTTATAGATAGACAAAGGATGTGTAGCTTGAAGTAGGGCGATTCGCGTCTCTAAACAATACAAAGATGAACATGACTGAGGAGTATTATAAAAGGAGGGAATAGTATTGATGAATCTAGAGTACCACTATGCCACCATTCCACAGCTCCATCAAGCCTTTCGAGAAAAGAAGCTTACTGTGCGAAAGCTTGTTCTACTTTTTTTGTCTCGAATAGCCGAAATCGACCAAAGCGAAAAGGGCCTCCATTCTGTTTTGGAAATCAATCCTGATGTACTGTTTATTGCTGATTCATTGGATCAAAAACTGCAAGCTGGAGAAGCGCTTGGACCATTGTTTGGTATACCCATCTTGCTCAAAGATAACATTAACACCGCAGACCGTATGCATACCAGTGCGGGATCCCTTGCCCTTCAGAATAACTATGCGCCCTATGATGCATTCATAGTGAAAAAGCTACGGCAGGCTGGCGCTGTGATTCTGGGCAAAGCAAACATGACCGAATTTGCGAACTTTATCACAGATGGCGAAATGCCAGATGGATACAGTTCCCGGGGTGGGCAAGTGTTCAATCCGTATAACCGTGACAAGACACCCAGCGGCTCAAGCTCAGGTTCGGCTGTGGCGGTGGCAGCGGGCCTGTGCACGGCGGCGATCGGAACCGAAACCTGCGGCTCCATTGTCAACCCAGCCGGACAAAACGGCATTGTGGGCATAAAGCCGACACTGGGTCTTGTGGGGCGTAGTGGAATCATCCCCATTGCGGGCTCCTTTGACACCGCAGGCCCTATGACAAGAACCGTTGAAGATGCTGCGATTCTGCTCAGCGTCATAGCAGGTATTGACCCTGATGACCCAGCGACACAAGCACTTGCACAGATTCAGATACAAATGCAGGCGCAGACGCAAGTGAATTTTACATCCACTCTGAAAAACAACGGACTCCAAGGAGTCAGAATTGGCATCTACCGTCCTAAAACCAAGGAAGATGCCATCACAGAAGAAGGAAGGGAGCGGTTTGGCGCCCTTTGCCAAATGCTTACGGAGGCCGGAGCGATTTTGATTGACCCTATTGAGATCAAGCTTCATTTTAATATGTGGAAAATGACGCGCAACGAGTTCAAATCAAGCATAAATTATTATCTGTCTAGCTTAAACGGAAGTGCTGGTGTTAAAACGCTTGGAGAGATTATCGCCTATAACGAGGCGCATGCAGAAAGGGCGCTGAAATATGGGCAAAGCACCTTCTTGGAGGTTGAGAACAAAAGTTCAGGTACAATGACGGAACCTGAATATTTACAAGCACTTGCAGAACGAGAAGCGGCAATCACCTCCTTCGACCAAGTTTTTTCAACATACAATATAGACCTAATCCTGTGTGAAACCTTCAATACGATCGCTGCTCCCTTTACTGGGTTCCCCAGTATGATCATTCCCATCGGACAGCGGCAGGACAAACTACCAATGGATTGCTATTGGATGGCTCGCCGTTATGAGGAAGCCACTTTGCTAAGGGTGACTTATGCGGTAGAGCAAGAGTTAAACGTACATTTAAAGCCGGATCTCAGGGAAATCTGTGATGCCTCAAAAGTGCTACCCATTCGCCTACTTGCAAAGCGTGATTTTGAGATTCATTCTGCGGCTTTGCAGGTTGAAATGTGACTGTTATACTCAGTGCCTCTTAGCTTTGAAAAGCCACCACACAAAACAATAGAGCTGATCAAAGCTGAATGAAGGTGGCTTAGAAAATGTTTTAATAGGAATAAAAGAACAAACGGCGGGATAAGATGAATCATACTTTGTTGTGCAAGCAAATGCACTTCGAATAAAGATATGAACACAGTCCAAGAACGGGAGGTCGTTATGAAAAAACGTTTTTTTATTGATTACGGCTTGATCACCATCGGCGTTTTCTTTATGGCCATTGGGATTAACAAATTTTATTCTGTACACCAAATGGTCACTGGCGGTGTGACGGGCTTGGCCATAGTCTTTCAGGAACTTTTTCAGTTACCCATCTGGCTGACCAACATTCTATTGAATCTGCCGCTTTTTCTGCTGGGCATAAAAATAAGAGGGCGGGATTTTTTACTCCGCACTCTCTATGCCACTGCTATGCTTTCCCTTGCGCTGTACCTTACCGACTTTTTGCCTGGCTTCGAATCTGACTTGACCCTAGCTGCCATTTTTGGCGGGGCCATCGGTGGCTTTGGCTTGGGGCTAGTCTTTCGCTCTATGGCCACCACTGGTGGCACCGATCTGGCAGCAAGTCTCATTCACAACTATATTAACTACGTTTCCGTCTCTCGGATCATGTTTGTACTGGATTCCTGTATCATTCTGGTCGGCCTTTTTGTTTTCGGCCCTGTAAATGCCATGTATGCCATCATTGCGGTTTTTGTTGCCACGAAGGTTATTGACGGTATTCTGGAAGGGCTTTCCTTCGCCAAGGCCGCCTTTATTATCTCCGACCATTCAGAAGAAATCGCTAAGATACTTCTGATTGAAATGGATCGGGGTGTGACCAGCCTTTCTGGCAAAGGCATGTATACAGGAAAGGCCAAAAACGTGGCCCTCTGCGTAGTCTCCAAGAAGCAAATTGTCAGCCTCAAAGCTTTGGTTCAAAAAGCCGATCCCAATGCCTTTGTTATCGTGGCCGATGTCCGTGAGGTGGTGGGGAATGGGTTCAGCACCTAAGAGAGAATTCAGAATAGGAGGTTTTAGAAAATGAATTTGAATTATCTTCAAGAGATTCAACCGAAATATGACCACTTACAGATCTTTAACCAGTTTCAGGAAAAGGATGGTGTCCTGATCCAATTTTTGGGCTTTCTTCTAAAGGCGGGCAAGCTGTCACTCTATGCCCTTCAATGGGATCAGTCAACCCAGGAAAAGAAGTCTGAAGTAGAATGTGAAGCAGAGGAGCTTCCTTCGGAACTGCTTCATAAGGTAAGCAAACATAATAAGCAGCTATATGATCTTAACCGCGATGTTCCTCTACAAAGAATTAGAATGATGACTGTGGATGGACAGGAATTGAATATCAGCGGCACGAACACGAGCTGTATTTTTAACTGTGCTTCACAGGATATTTTGTTGATCAATGAATTTCTCAAACATGGCCTTGTGCCGAATCAAGACTTTGCGCAACTTGCATTCGAAGCAATGATATTTACAGAAGTAATATTTGATGGCCATTTTGAAGAATTTCCAGTAACAAAGAACAGCAAGCACATTCACTTCACACGAAGCATCAGTGCTAAGTTTTATCCGTTTTATAAAAAGTTTAAGTTGAAGATCGGAACAGACTCCCAACCAACCTTTATCTGTGGCAAGGGGAAAGATGCCTTCCAAGTCCATATCAATCGAGTGTTTTTAATGGATTTGCAGGAAGAAATGCTTAAAAGTTTTTCACAACCGAAACTTTTGGATCAGTACCCAGCAGAAGAGGTCGAGCGCATGAAAGAAGAAAGCTTGCACCATATCCGCCAGATTTGCCCGGACGGAATGCTCTACCCCGTCATAGAGTATGAGACGGAAGCCGCTAGCGTGCACTTCTGTACCTCGGAATACTTAGATACGTTCTTTGCAGAATCTTCTTCATTCAACGCGGGACCATCCTTGATACAGGAAGTATCATCATTATCAAAGGAATCCTTAGCCTCATCCACAGTGGCTTTATCATCAGAGGAAGCTTCTGCCTCAACCGTAGCGGCTTCATCTTCACCAGAGGAAACCTTTTCCCCATCCATGGAGGTTTCAAAATCCACCTGTATCAGTATGGTTATTTTTCATAAACCGGATAAAGCTATTGGCACTCATGGTCTAACCCTTCGTGGATCGGTACTGAGCACAGCTGTGACCCCTGATACAACGGACTTGGATGTGGGAATTATGGACTATAGCTTGCCTTTTAAAGAGGAGGACTTTGAGTTTACTATTCAATAAAAAACACCCTGCTGGGTTACTTTGGCAGGGTGTTTTTTATATGATTTGCTTTGATGCATGAAAAAAATTATATTGACAATATTAAATCCAAAGATCCAATGATTGAATGATCGAATGATGCAAAAACAAAAGTACAATACAAGTGTTGGTAGGAGAAAAAATCATGCATGACATTATTATAGTAGGAGCTGGAACAGCTGGGCTTACCGCAGCAATTTATGGTGTACGAGCCGGGAAAAGCGTTTTGGTGTTTGAAAACGCCACCTATGGGGGGCAGATTGTTAGCTCACCAGAGGTAGAAAACTATCCAGGAATTAAAAGGGTTTCTGGGGTGGACTTTGCAGTCCAGCTGTATGAACAGGCCAGTGAGGCTGGTGCCAAGGTGGAATTTGCTAAGGTAACTGGAATTCAAGAAAGCATGAATCAAGACCCAGGCCAAAAGGCAGTCCTTGCTAATGAAAAGGTTTATCCTTGCAAGACCATCATCTTAGCCACAGGAGCTAAGAATCGTCCTCTTGGCCTGGAGCGGGAAAGTGAACTGACAGGGAGGGGCGTTTCCTATTGTGCGACCTGCGACGGCAATTTTTATAAGGATAAGACAGTGGCTGTTGTAGGAGGTGGGAATACCGCTCTTGAAGATGCTGCCTTCTTAACGGAATACTGTAAAAAGGTGTACGTGATCCATCGGCGAGATACTTTCAGGGGAGAGGACAAGCTCGTATCAGTCCTCAAAGGAAAAGCGAATCTGGAATTTGTGTTGGATACAGTCGTTACAAAGTTAATCGGAGAACCCCTAGAAGCGATTGAATGCTTGCACACAAAGACAAATCTGAAGAGTACGCTTGCAGTAGAGGGGCTGTTTGTAGCTATTGGCCAGATGCCTCAGAATGAAGATTTTGCACCCCCTGTTCAATTGGACAAAAGTGGGTATTTGATTGCTGCTGAGGATTGCAGGACCAATATCCCCGGCATTTTTGCGGCAGGAGATTGTCGGACGAAAACCATCAGACAGTTATCCACCGCCACCGCCGACGGAACAGTTGCCGCCCTGGGTGCTTGCGAGTATATCCTTCATCAATCTTGATCCTTTATTTCTCTCCACAGCTCTTATATCAGGCTACAGCATACAGGCCCAAGCTGAACGTTTGCTGATTGTTCTTTGAATTTTTTGTGAAAATGAAACTTGTTGTTGACAATAAAATCTTTTTATCTTATAATTCTCACGCATAAAATCCGTTAGCCCCGGATTTATCGGTTTGAATATTGTTTACTCATTATTTCAGTTAAAAGCCCCCAAGGAGGTCTATTCGTGAGAACGACTTATATCACAAAACAAGAGGATATCGAAAGAAAGTGGTTCGTTGTGGATGCTAGCGGTCATACCTTAGGACGCTTGGCTTCAGAGATTGCCACCATTCTTCGTGGAAAAAATAAACCCATCTTCAGCCCCAACACCGATGTCGGTGATAACGTCATTGTAATCAATGCCGATAAAATAAAGGTTACTGGCAAAAAGCTGGATCAAAAAGTGTATAGAAGACATACAGGATACACAGGCGGCCTGAAGGAGACGAGCCTTCGTAACATGATCATGACAAAGCCTGAAAACGTTCTTTATCTTGCCGTAAAGGGCATGCTTCCCAAAAATGTTATGGGAAGACAAACCCTGTCAAAGCTTCATATTTTTGCTGGCCCTGAGCACAAGCACCAGGCCCAAAAACCAGAAGCTTTAACCATTCGTTATTAATAGGAAGGAGTATAAAGAATGACAGTAGCACGTTATTATGGCACAGGCAGAAGAAAAAGTTCTGTAGCTAGGGTTTACCTTGTTCCCGGAAACGGTAAAATTACAGTCAACAAAAGAGACATAGATGAATATTTCGGCCTCGAAACCTTAAAGCTCATCATTAAGCAACCCCTTGAATTAACAGGTACGCTTTCCAGATATGATGTTCGGGTGAATGTATACGGCGGCGGTTTTACCGGACAGGCCGGAGCCATTCGTCACGGCATTTCAAGAGCCTTATTGGATGCAGATACTGAATTAAGACCCGTGCTTAAGAAAGCCGGTTTCTTGACACGCGACCCTCGTATGAAGGAAAGAAAGAAGTACGGATTAAAGGGTGCAAGGCGTGCGCCTCAGTTCAGCAAGAGATAATCTTGGGCTTCAAAAAGCCCCTCGCAAAGTTATTTTGCGAGGGGCTTTTTTCGTGCTTATTATGTACGCTTAAGCGCCAAAATTTCATTGAGACAAAGTTTTTTTGAGGTAAAATGGCAGGCCTTGTTGGCTCTAGCTCAGTTGCAAATTGCACTGGCCTAGCATTAGCATTCCACCAAATGAAGCTTCGCACCTGCGTTTTCTATAGCCTCACGGAGATCTTGGGGAATGGGATTCACTGTGTCGGTAATAAAGTGCTGTACCTGTTGAAGTTCGCAGACCTTAATCAAAGCTTCCCGTCCGAATTTTTCGCTAATGCCGACATAGTATACTTCGGAGGATCTTTGAATCAAAAGAGCCGTTAGGGCTTCGTCGCTGACTTCATTCATATGAATACCAGCTGTGGAAACAGAAGTGCTCGTGATAAAACATTTATTGATGGAAAAGCGTTTCAACAGATCTAAGGTCAAGTTGCCTTGGGCAGACTGAGTCTTTGGGTTGATCTCTCCCCCAAGAAAAATGATTTTGCAATCCAAATCGCCACTGCTCACCTTTTGCAACAAAAAATTCAGAGCGGTAACAGAGCTGATGAGTATAGTAACATTACGTACAGCGAGGACAGCCTTTGCAAGCCAATCAATGGTCGCACCCGTATCCAAAGCGATGACATCATTGTCCTCAATAAATTGTGCGCTATACTTTCCTAGTTGTTCTCTTTCTTTTTTGTACTGTTCCCAACGCTGTTGTGAAGCTTGTTGCGCACTTGGTTGAGAAGCTTGTTGGTTCTTTGTGATGGGCACAGCTCCCCCATGCACCTTTTTGATTACATGATTGTCGTTCAGGTATTGGATGTCACGCCGGATGGTCTGGTCGGATACATTTAGCTCTTCGCTCAGGCGGTTTACCAAAACCTGACCTTCCTTCATGGCTCTTTCTGTGATGATACGTCGTCTTTCGTTTGCAAGCATAGGAACCTCCTTCAATTCTGTTGTCTCAAAATTGCACTTCCCGCCGGATACTTCCTTTTTTATTATAAAGTTTCTGTCTTGGTAAGTCAACAAATATATATATATTTCAACATACGGATGTTGACCTGTGATAGCTTCATTGAGAGTATTCTATTCTCAGTGTCTAAACGTTTATCAAGTTGTCTCCATAAGCCCAGATGAACTCTATTGCTTTTTGCAGCGGCTCTGTAAACGCTGAACCTAACTGGGTATAAACTACAGGTTGATTTTTTTCTTTTTTCTTTCAATCTGAATGTATGGATTCGGTAGGGCAATTGGCTTATACTTGCAGTACAGCACAGGTACGACAGCTGGACGTTGTAGAACGACAAAGCAAACAATAAAACACGACTCGCACAACACAGAATTAGAGAAAACGCATTCATTAAGGAGGAATTTATGTTAGATTATGAACAAATTGGCAAGCAGATCGCCTTGCTCAGAAAAGAAAAGGGACTGACAGGAGAGAAGCTATCGGAGCTTTTGCAGGTAAGCCCCCAAGCTGTTTCCAAATGGGAAACCGGAAAGTGCTTGCCGGAAACAGCCTTGCTTCCAGGCTTAGCTAAGGTCTTGGGTTGCTCCATAGATTCGCTACTGATGCCCAGGGAGCTGATGATCCTGGAGGCCATTTACACCGACGGACAAAGTGCCAAGGATCTTACGCAGATGATCAATAATCTGGTTCATGGCAACAGGCTGCACCTTTGTGTAAACAGCCATTGGATCCCCGAAAGCCTTGAAGGCAATCGGCTCAAGCTCCTGACGCTCAAGGTTCAATCATCGAAGGGAGTTTTTTACACCTATGCACTCCAAAATGAAGACTTGACGGTAGACTTGAATAGCACAGGCGCTGCTGCTGAGGACTTTACCATCCTTGGGGCTTACTATGGCAACGAAAAGGAATTTAGCTGTGCGCTTCGGAAAATGGAGCACTATGCGTATTTTCAATGGAAGATCATCCATGTTAACCATGAAACCTTCCCCAGTCTGACCGCTTCTGATGATCCTGAATACCTTACGCTGGTTTACCTGAACAAAAAAGGCGTCCATGTCATCAGCTGTGAGGAAAACGACAGGATTTATTATAGTGAAGACAGAACGAGCCTTTATCTGAAGGAGGAGAAAGGTCAGATCCTGCTGGACATTATGCGGCTGCAATGGGGCGAGGGGATGGAATGCCCTTGGGCAGGTGCGCTTTATGCCTCCTTGCAGTATATGGGTGAGAACTACAGTTACACACAGCTGATGGGGCTGTCTGGGGCTTGTTACCGGGTTTGCTTTGTGGATGTGTGGGATTGGAGCTGCACGGATGCTCTGGTGTCCTTTCCGTATTGGGAGCCTTTGTTTAAGGCCATCGGCTATGAGGCTGTTTGGGCGAACCGCCTTGAGAAAGGCCAGCGGAAAGCGGAACGGCAAGCCATCGTGAAGGATATCCAAAACGGCAAGCCCGTCTTGGCCATCAATTTGCGGGTGGCTCCTGAGTGGGGCGTGATCACGGGTTATATAGAGAATGGGAACGCCTTTCTCTGCCGTACCTATTTTGATAAGGAGATTTTTGAGGCTCATAAGGAGGATTCGGAATTTTGCAAGGAGACAGGTGGGTATCTCGTCAATGATTTTTGGCCTTTCCTGATCATCCATTTCGGCACAAAAAAAGAAAAGCCATCTGATTTGGAAAACCTGATCGCTTCTCTGCATACGCTTATTCAGTCCTTTATTGCGCCCCAAAACCGAGGTTATACCCAAGGCAAGGAAGCCTACGAGGCCTGGATTCAGGGTCTGTCCAAGGAAGAAAATTTTTCGGGCAAGGATAAGGAGAGTATCTGTCGGCGGTTGGGAGTCAATGATAGTATGCTGTTCAATCTGATTGATGCAAGGCGCAGTGCCGAAGGCTACCTACGGGAGTGCGTTACACTCCTGCCAGCGGAGAAGCAAAGCCTACTGACAAAGATTGCAGACAACTATGGTGTCATGCATAGAAGTCTTTCCGAGTTTTGGAGTCGGGTACCCTTTTGTTATGATACAGAAATGGCAAGCAGCGGACCAATCTCCAGTGGTGCTTCAACGCCTGACTTGCGTCGGGAGCAAATCTGCTTGTTGGAAGATATGATTAAGCTGGAGGAAGAAAATGTGGCCTTGGCTAGGGAAATCCTGGAACCTTAAAAGTACCGCACATACTCAATACAACGACCTCGCTTGCCTATGCTTTGTATCAGTCCTTGCTTTCTTAGGAAGTTTAAAGTAAGCGATGCTTTTTTGGGAGAGATATTTTCCTTTATTAAGTCCTTTGATGTAAATTTTTCCGGAAGAGTATCAGGTAGAAAAACCCGATAGTCTCCGGTTTTTTTTATATGTACCTCGTCCAGCAAGCTTATGGGGATGGTATTGCAGCGTTTGGAGCCCCGTTTCTTATTACCGGAGGTGCCGTTTAGATAGCGGTATTCGTTGACCTCCAGCAGCAAAATGATCAATCTCAAATTTTCATGAGACGTCAGTTCCCGTATGCTGACCAGCTCAAACAAAGCATCATGGAGGGTAACCTTCTTGGGGGAGACATGGGCTTTGCCTAATTCCCCCGTCTCCGGGTTCACCCATCGAATCCACTTCTTAGCGGCCATAGGATAAACCAGGGTCACCCGATGGGACTCCAGTAGGATAGATAGTTTATCCTTAATTTTACCCAAGCTTCGTGTTTGGATTTCAATGATATCCCCTTGTGCATTATAAATATCCGCGATCCTTCTCCCGATTTTGATCTCATGATAGCGTGCGTCTGGCTCAAAATAATATTTGCAAATAGAATGCAAGGCTTTTTCGTTTAATAAGCCAATGGTTTTTTCAGTTTCTTCGGGATTGTCGTGTTTATCAAGAATGACCCGCTTGCAAGCTTCTTTAAATTTTATAGCGTGTTCCTGGTTCATGGGGCCTCCGATGATGAATATGTCTATTGGTCTTATCTTTTAGATTGAATTTCAGTTAAAATACATCGTATTGAAACCGTTTGGAGTCATTTGGAGTATATCACCCTTGAACTAGAAATACAACAATGTTATAATTTGCTAAAAAGGAGGAATTTATATGGATATTAGATATTCGCACCATCATGAGGACGTAAAACACTATGATACAGAAACCCTCAGACGGCATTTTTTAATAACAGACTTGTTTACCCCAGGAGAAGCCAAGCTGACTTACAGCCACTATGATCGCATTATCGTGGGCGGTATTATGCCTACGGACAAGCCTGTCCCCCTAGAAGCCGGGAAGGCTATCGCTTCGGAGTACTTTTTAGAGCGCCGGGAGATGGGTGTAATCAACATAGGTGGTCCAGGTTTTATCACGCTGGACGGAACCAAGTATGAGCTGAGCAATAGCGATGGCATCTATGTAGGCAAGGGTGTAAAGGAAATCCAGTTTGAGAGCAAGGAGGCTGGTCAGCCTGCTAAGTTCTATATGAATAGCGGCACGGCTCATGAAAGCTACCCCACAACCTTAATCAGCCTTGAAAAGGCCAACAAGGTTCATCTGGGTTCTGAACTGGAATGCAACAAGAGAACCATTAATCAATACGTTCATCCGGCCGTTTGTAAGAGCTGCCAGCTGGTCATGGGTATGACCATTCTGGAACCCGGCAGCATTTGGAATACCCTTCCTTGTCACACGCATGACAGGCGCATGGAAGTTTACTTATACTTTAACATGAATGATAATGTGGTTTTCCACCTGATGGGTGAGCCTCAAGAAACCCGCCACCTGGTTGTCCGCAATGAGGAAGCGGTTATTTCCCCTTCCTGGTCCATTCATTCTGGAGTCGGTTCTGCGAACTATACCTTTATTTGGGGCATGGTAGGCGAAAACCAGACCTTTACCGACATGGACGCGATTAAAACCTGTGATTTAAGGTAAAAATGGCTTTAATATTTTTCATTATAGGAGGCACCAATGGATTTTTCGTTAAAGGATTTTTCGATGGATTTTTTTAGGCTGGACGGCAAGGTAGCCCTTGTGACTGGCGGAAATACAGGCCTGGGTCAAGGCTATGCCTTGGCCCTGGCAAAGGCCGGAGCGGATTTGTTTATCGTTACCTATGATACGGCCTGGGATGAAACAAAAGCACTGATTGAAGCTGAGGGTAGAAAGGTTGTGTTCTTTCAAGCTGACCTCTCCCAGCGTGACAGTATTGATCCGATTGTGGCTGCCGCAGTGGAGAATTTTGGCCGGATTGATATCTTGGTCAATAATGCAGGGATCATTAAGCGCGCACCCTTGCTTGAGTATAAGGACGAAGACTGGCAGGCCGTCCTTGATGTGAATTTGAATGCCGTGTATTACCTAAGTCATGCTGTTGCTAAGGTCATGGCAAAACAAAAGTCAGGCAAAATTATCAACGTGGCTTCCATGCTGTCCTTCCAGGGCGGTAAGTTTGTTCCTCCCTATACCGCTTCAAAGCATGGGGTTGTGGGTGTTACAAAGGCCTTTGCTAATGAGCTGGCAGCAGAAAATATTCAGGTCAATGCCGTGGCCCCAGGTTACATAGCCACCGCTAATACGGCTCCAATCCGAGCCGACGAGGGCCGGGCTTCCGAAATCTTGGGCCGCATTCCCGCAGGCCGCTGGGGTCAGCCTTTTGACTTGATGGGCGCTATCGTCTTCTTGTCCAGTAGGGCTTCTGACTATGTTACCGGTCATGTACTGGCAATCGACGGCGGCTGGCTGGTTCGCTAATTGACAGCTTTGCGTATTTCTGTTATACTTTTCAAACGATGATTACCACGAAGGTAATGCTCATGTCGAGACAAGAGATTGTCCGGCCTGGGCTTTATCTTTGTGGTTTTTTTATTTTAAAAAACAGGAGGGTTTTATGCGTGTCAGAAAAATGATTTTATCTGCTTTTTTCATTGCCATGGGGGTGTTTTTTCCCATTCTCTTTCACTGGATTGGGATTTCATCCTTTATATTCTTGCCCATGCATCTGCCGGTTATGCTATGCGGGTTTATTTGCGGGCCGGGCTTCGGTCTTCTTTGTGGGGTATTAACGCCTCTGCTTTCCTCCATCTTTACGGGCATGCCTCCCCTGTACCCTGTGGCTACCTATATGCTTTTTGAGCTTGCGGCTTACGGGTTTCTCTGTGGCTTCTTGCTGAAGCCTCTAGAGAAAAGCTTTAAGAGTGTTGGGGTTGTGCTGGCTCTGGTTTGCGCCATGTTGGGCGGTCGCATTGTGCTTGCCCTTGCTCAAATCTGTATCCTTGGGTTTGGCGAAAAGGGTTTTGCCTTTAATGCCTTCTTAAGCTCTGCCTTTGTTACGGCCTTGCCGGGTATGGCGGTGCAGATTGTTGTGATTCCCGCGCTGATTTTGGTGTTGAAGAATACGATGGTAGTCAGAAGCAACCATTAATAACGCTAAGGAACTCAAAGAACTCACTGAACAATGGAACTCAAAGAACCATAAATAAAGATAGCTGGAGGACTTTTTTAAATGGATGAAGTATTCAAGCTGATTGAAAATGCGTTAAAAGACCCCTTTCCTGAAAAGTCGCCGGGCAAGTTGCTGGTGGCCATTGACGGCAACAGTGGGAGCGGCAAGAGTCAATTGTCTGAGAAGTTGAAAGCTCACTTTGATTGCAATGTATTTCATACAGACGACTTTTTCCTGCCCTGTGCCTTACGCAAACCGGAGCGCTTTGCCGAAACAGGGGGTAATGTGCATTATGAAAGGCTTTTGGATTTACTGAAAGCCATCCTTAAAGGTCAAGTTTTTACATATGATATTTATGATTGCAGTACGGACAGCTTTTATGCTTCGCAGCCGGTCTGCCCCAAATACTTGAACATAGTTGAAGGGGTTTATAGCCTTCATGACTGCCTGGAGGATTTTTATGATCTCAAGGTCTTTTTGTCGGTGGAACAGACAGAAAAGGAAAGACGGATTTTGAAGCGAAACGGTGAAGGGATGTTGAAACGCTTTCAACAGGAATGGTTTCCCCTTGAAGATACTTATTTTGAAAAGGCAAAAATACAAAGCCGTTGTGATTTAGTGGTGGATACCACGAAGATTGACCAAAGGATTTAATGACTAGTACTTGTTAACGTGAATAAAAACTAAAAAACACAGCCGCCAACAAATTGAACTTAACGTTGGCGACTGTGTTTTTTACATTTGAAACTCGAACATCGCCACTCATAGGTAGGAATGATTTCTAATGTTCTGTCTCATGATGATTCTTTTCACTGTCTTTAGGCTTATTCAGTTGCGTCGAAGCGTTATGATCGACACTATGCTTAATACTATGCTCGAGGCTATGTTTATTTATTTCCGCTTTAATCTCTCCTATGCTATGATGCGAATACTCATTAATATCCATACCCGGCAGAACTTCTTTAAGCTGTAACAAGGTCATATATTTACCAGCAGTAACATGGTTTTCATGAGCTTCTTCCACCAGATCCTTTCCTACACTATATAATTCCACTTTCGTTGCTTCATGACGGGATCGTAGTAAGGTGTCGGTCGTATCTTTTAATTCTTTCAACAGATAACTTTCTTTATCGGAACTTTCCGAAAATATGGTAAAAATAATATAAGAATTATCTGAAATGTAGCTTTCAAGTCCATTGTTGTGCAAGGCTTCAATAGCCTTATCTATTTTCCGATTCTTGATTTTAGAGTCATTGATGAGAATAACAGCATCATGATTTAGAGCAGAAACAAAAATGACTCGGTCAAATACATTGATACCCAGCTCAATTGATGGGTTTATATCCAAGCTGATCAGAGCGATCTCATTGAAATACAATGAATGTGCAAAGGTTGCGGCTGAAATAAAAAGAAGAAAACAGGCCGCTACGCTGTACACTAATTTTAAGTTGAGTCTATTACTTTCAGCACGAACAATGTCGCCTTTTTTCCAATGCGCTTTGGCAGGAATCGTTATAAATTCGCCACCTGATTTCAGAATGGTAGCCTTGCCGTTTTTAATTTCAAATACAATCCCTGTTTTCATGATTTCACCTTCCCATATTGTGGCAAAAATGCGCTTATACATGGATACTCACCAAGCAGTATAACCGATAAGGTCACTATGTATTTTCTATGCTTTTCAATTGTTTTGCTTGAAATTTTATATAGTTCGGCAAGCTCACTTTGAGGTATTTTATGCTGCCCAATAAACATTGCTTTCATCTTATCATTTGCTATAATGGCTTTAGCAATCTGAATACATTGTTCTTTTGTTCTATTCTGCTTTGGGCAGATTTTAGGAAGCTCATGAAAGGCTATATTAAAACATTTTAATTCCATGCTTAGACGATCAATCTCATCCGATATGGCTTGCTTTTCAAGCTCATGATTGTAGTTTAAAAGAGAAGAACTGTATTCTATGGATGAAAGGGTACTATCATCATTTTGCATTGAGATCATCTTTTTTGAATGCCTCTGCTCTTTCCGTAGTTCATCAATCATTCTGTTCTTGATACTAACTTGGACAAACTTTAAAAAATTACCCTTATCATTATCATATTGTTTGATACAATTGATGAAGGTTATCATTGCAAGACTTAATTTATCATCATATTCTAAACCAATTATGACAGCAAGCTGCTTCTTGATGAATGGCAGGTAATCGATCAAAAGTTTTTCTAATTCCGCATTGCTTTGTTTTGCAATTTCGATTCTATTTTGTAAATCATTCACGATCTTACCTCCTATTTATAGAAGAGTACGTAAGAGCTGTTTTATTTTATAGGGTGTAAAATATTTTTTTCATACCCTACGTTTTTGAATACACGCCTTCGTATTCTTTTATTACAACAAGCCAAACATGACTTTTTAAAAAAAGGGGAGCTTAAAATGAAAGCTAAACGTATTTTATCAGCAGCAGTTGTTTCAGCGTTACTTGTTGCATCTATGTCTGTGAATGCATTTGCTGGAAGTCATCACAGCAGTACAAGAACGACCACATCCACTAAAGTGAAATCTATAATCCCATTATCGGCTGACGGCGTAACGTATGAAGGCAGTCACTATCTCGGAGATGGTCATACTTACCATAGCGACTGGCACTATGCAGGGGACGGCCATGATTATCATGATGATTTACACTATTATGGCGATGGTCATAGTAGCCATGATGATCTGCACTATGCCTTAGATGGCCACAGCAACCACGCAGGAGAACTTCATCACTAAAAAAGTGTAAGGCAAAAAGGATGTTAATAACCGCTTATTAACATCCTTTTTGTATTTTAACCGGAATTTGCGTCTCTGGCGCACGCAGAAAATGATTAAAACATTGATTTTTGGATTATTCTTGCCTTAGAACTAAGTATGGAATACAATAGAGCCAAGCAAATACTATTTTTAAGAAAGAGGAAAAGGGATGAATTATTTACTGTTTATTGTTGGCTTGGTTTTCTTAATAAAGGGAGCTGATTTTTTTGTTGAAGGGAGTTCAAAAATTGCTGAAAGGCTAAAAATTCCGAAGCTTATCATTGGTTTGACTATCGTTGCGTTTGGTACAAGCGCACCGGAAGCGGCAGTAAGCATATTGGCTTCTATTAAGGGACAAAATGATATCGCTATTGCCAATGTAATTGGATCAAATGTTTTTAATCTTTTAGCAACAGTAGGAATTGTTTCAATCATCAGGCCTATGGGGGTACATAAGTCTGTTATCATCAAAGAACTTCCTTTTGCTATATTGGCTTGCTTTATGCTGTTTGTTTTATCCTTTGACAATATTTTCAATCAACAAACGGTAGATTTACTGGACAGAGCTGACGGCCTAATTCTGTTAATGGTGTTTGGTATTTTTATTTATTCACTTATAATATTTGCTCTAAATTCGCAGAAAGCCCCTGATCGGGAGGCTTCAAATCAGCGCATACCGATTGCTATAAACCTAGTTAAAACGGTAGGCGGTCTTGTCTGTATTATTCTAGGTGGCAGAGTTGTTGTAGACAATGCAGTTTCTATTGCACAATCTCTTAATATTAGTGAAAGCATTATTGGACTGACCATTGTTGCCGCAGGAACTTCATTACCGGAGCTTGTAACCTCTTTAGTTGCTATTAAAAAAGGCGAAAGCGATATTGCTCTTGGCAACGTTGTAGGCTCGAATATATTCAATATTTTCTTTGTATTAGGTATTTCCGCTGCAATTGCTCCGCTTCCAGTAAGCGGCTATGTGTTTTATGATGTTATCATTATGACAGTTGTATCTATCATTTCTTATATTTTCGCTGCAACAAATCAAGTTATTAACCGAAAAGAGGGAGCTTGCATGGTAGTGTGTTATCTAGGTTATTTAGGCTACATACTTATTCGATAGAGAATCGGTTCTAAGCCTTTCACCTTTGCAAGGATTATATCTCATTTTGCTTGAAATTAGAAATGTTAAACAGGCTTGAAGTCATAAACAATCGAATTTATGGACACTTTTCTGTCAAAATAATTGTACAGCGAGGTATGAAGTTTAAAGAAAATAAAATCTATAAATGTATAAAATTTCCAGTATAAAAAATTTCCCACGGGAAAAGATGAATGTATCAATACGGTTAAATTTGCACAATCATGCAGATTTTTGCCAAACATTCATCTCATTTCATCTCGGAGGGAATTTTTTTATGCTCAATAACAAGGTAGAAATATGCGGCGTGAATACGGCAAAACTTCCGGTTTTAAAAAGTGAAGAAAAAAAAGAACTCTTTGAAAGAATATTAAAGGGCGACTCAGAGGCTCGTGAAAAATATATTTATGGCAATCTACGATTAGTACTTAGTATCATTCAACGTTTTAACAACCGCGGCGAATACGCCGATGATATTTTTCAGGTTGGCTGTATCGGCCTGATCAAGGCAATCGACAATTTTGACGTGACACAGGGGGTACAGTTTTCAACCTATGCCGTACCCATGATTATCGGTGAAATCCGGCGGTATTTACGGGACAACAACAGCATACGCGTCAGCCGTTCCCTACGCGACACGGCTTACCGCGCCTTGCAGGTTAAGGACAAGCTGATTAATCAAAATTCGAAGGAGCCAACGGTAGAGGAAATAGCCAAGGAGCTGGAGATTTCCAAGCAGGAGCTTCTTTATGCCCTGGATGCCATTCAAGACCCCATTTCTTTATTTGAACCGGTGTACCATGACGGGGCTGACGCCGTCTTTGTAATGGATCAGGTAAGTGATGAAAAGAACACAGACATCAACTGGCTGGAAAACCTTTCCCTATCGGAAGGCCTCAAGCGACTGAACGAAAGGGAAAAACATATTTTAGATCTGCGTTTTTTTGAAGGGAAGACTCAGATGGAAGTAGCCGATGAAATCGGCATTTCTCAGGCTCAGGTCTCACGCCTCGAGAAAAGTGCATTAAAGAATATTAAGAAGTATATTTCTTGAAAATAAAAAAACGGTCACTGTCCGAGTTAGGGAAGAGTGACCGTTTTTAGATTCTGTGGAAGTCTTTCATTTGTATGCTGGTTCCTTGATTTTTACACCTCAAATTCTCCGATATAGTTGTTTTTAAAGTCCACCACATTTCCTGCAACTGCAGGAACACTACGGCCGGGAGGCACTTTGATCGTTTCGTTCCTGGCATTGACAAAAGCCCATTCCGTATTTGTCTCGTTTCGGACTCCCCACATGCGCTTGTCGCTGGGATGCTGAACCATCAACCCGATCGGATCATGGGCATTTTTTGCGTCAGAAGAAACATTGAAGTGCCTGTGTTGCACGTAGGTATTGGGCTTGACGCCTGCCGGCGCCTGAAAAACTTAGAAATCATATGGCAGTGATTATTTTATGTGTTTCTCAAGCTCAGCAATAACAGCTATAAACCTTGCGTGTTCGCGTATTGGTATAAAGATTTCCCTTGACATTAAGATTTGCCTTGCGCCTAAGGTTGTGTTTGCGTAATCCCCAAAGTCTTTATTTTTCGGGCAAGCTTCGCCTTGATAAATAACCGACGTGTAAGTGGACACTTCAGGTAGAGCGTCGAATCTTATGCTATATTCCGCAAATTTCTCTATACTGGTAAGCGCATTCTCATAATCCTTAAGTTTCATATAATCTTCCGTAATCCAGAAATGAACGGCACGTAACCTTAAAGATTCGTGGATGTAGTCATTATCCTCGTGCAGTAATTCTTCAAAGCTTACGAGTTTTTTGAATAATTCAACCCTCTTTTCTGGGCTATCCTTATATTTGGAATCGGCAAGATTTTTTATTGAATGTTCAAACATATCTGACAGTAGCCATATGTTTTGAATGATTTGTTTGGATTTTGCTTCTCCATCAAGTATTTCCGTAAGCACCATATCACGAGAATCACGCGCAAGCGGCAGTTTGTTTGCTGTTTCCACAGCTTGTTTATTTTGACCTATGTTTTTATAAGCTTGGGTAAGCACTCGGAGCGAACGAAACCGAAGGTTGTCATCCGTGCAGTCGCCTAAAATGCGTATACAGATGGATATTGCTTCCCGCAAATTTTTTTGTCTTTCTTCCTCATCAAAGGACACATATGGTTTTCGTGTAAAACATAAAGTTTTTGCGAGACTATACAATAAATCATAATTGTTCGGAAACTCTTGAATGGCATTTCTGAGTGTTTCAATCATTGAGGCGTTGTACCATTTTTTACTCCTCTCAGCTCCTGCTTGTTGAATAATCGCGCTGATTTTTTCTTGATTTTTCATAACGTCAAAACACATCAGCTCGTTTATGCTAATGTTGAAAAAGTTTGCGATGGAAGGCAAAAGTTCTATATCAGGATAGCAACCTTCGACTTCCCATTTGCTCACTGCCTGTGCCGAAACGCCTAAATATTCAGCAAATCTTTCTTGCTTAACATCAGCCTTTTTACGCAACTCTTTGATTTTTTCACCTATTTTTATAGTCATAAAGAATCCTCCATTCGTTTTTTTCAAGCGCTTGTAACAATATTTTATTAAATAGATTAAATAGAATCAATAAGCAATTGGTTGTTGATATAACAACCTATAGTTGATTTCTTAAGAGTACATCAATATAAAGAAAATTACAGTTGACAAAACGCTCCGTGCCTTGCAAGATGCTTTCGACACCTTTGCACCAACAACAGAAGCGAACAAACACCGCTTGCCCGAAATGGTGGAATAGCTCAATTTAAAAGCGTCTTGACAGCTTGTTCTTTTTACCAAATGTTTTTGTAACCGATTTTTAACCCAACTTTAATTTTTATTTGTTGACTATTGAAACCTTTTCCTGTACGCTACAAAAAGCTCGGGGTCTTGCGATTACTGCGTAGCTTCAACTTTCCCCAAGCCTATAAAACCCAAAATTAAAAGGAGGTAAGTTTATGTCGTTTAAATCCTTAACACCGGAGCAGGCCTTGGCCCTTGGTATTTATCCTGAGCGGCTTTCTGTTCTGGACAAAAAGCTTGCAAGCTATGTGGAGGACGGTCTGCGCCAATGCATTGCCGTTAAGGCATTGTTTAAGGGCGTACCTGTTTTTGAGGGCAGCTATGGCCCTATGGGGCCGGAAGAAGATGCCCCTGAAATCAACTGTGATTCCATTATGCAAGTGGCTTCCGTCACAAAGCCTGTGGTTGCCACCCTTCTAATGCAGCTTCAAGAGGACGGAGCCTTGAGCTTGCATCACAGCGTTTCTGACTATTTGCCGTATTTTTCGGAGGGAGGAAGAAAGGACATTAACTTTATCCACCTTTTGACGCACTCCAGCGGTTTGGTGGATGAGGAGCTTTCCAATAGCGTGAAAGAGCATGTTCAAAGCCTTGGCGTCCAAATTGAGAAGGATGCCAGCTATGAGCAATGGGTAGATGCTCTGGTACAGGCCAGAGAAATCCTGAAACTGCCGGAGATAGAAAACCGTGAGGAAGCGGCTCACGAAACCCATGACTACATAAAGCATAAGGTTCCGCTGCAACATAAGCCCAAGGAACTAATGAGCTATTGTAACACCGGTTATCAGCTTTTGCTGAAAGCCGTAGCAGAGATCTATAAACAACCGGTGGAAGAAATTGCCCAACAAAAGATTTTTAAGCCCCTGGGGATGATCAATACACACTTTGTTGTGCCGGAAGAAAAGTGGAAAAACATCGTCCGGCGTAAAGAGGGCATGGCGGGTTATCCTTGGTATAATCAGCCGGATTCCTATAAGAGCGAATCTGGTTCCGGTGGGCTGAAAAGTACGGCTAACGATATGCTGAAATTCTGTGAAATGATACGCCTTGGTGGCAGTTATAATGGAGCCAGAATTTTGTCCCGAATTTCCGTTGAAGCCATGGCACAAGACTATAACTTTAATATGCCCAGTCCCTTTGACTCTTGGGCTTTAGGTTTTAACTACCGGGGCAAAAAGCTGGATGATACAGGCATTCTGCGCCCGGCTACCTGTCTGGATCATGGCGGCTTCGGGGGTACAAAGATTATCATTGACGCAAAGAACGAACTCTCCATTGCCATCTTTGGCGTGAACAACACAGTCCCCACAGAGCAGAACCGGCTGTGGGCCATCACCAATATTTTGTATTCTGCACTTGTGTAGGTGGGTGTCGTGATCCGATTCCTGAACCATAAGCTGAAAATTGCTTGGGCGGTGGCCGCTGTTACCTACAAGGAATGGGCGGCCTACCGTACCCACTCCATGGTTTCGATTTTTGTGGGGCCTGTGTATTATCTTGTGCAAATTTTTATCTGGACGGCGATTTATACCAACAGGGCTGAACTGCATGGACTGGGCTTAAACGAGCTGCTGCGCTATTATGGGGCAGCAGCCCTGATCGGGTATCTGACTATGGATTTTGCGGATTGGAACCTGCAAATGCTCATTCGTACCGGCAAGTATTTGAACTTTGCCCTAAAGCCCATGAATCACCGCTTCTTTGCCCTTTCCCAAAAGCTGGGGCATCGGACGCTGGGACTTTTGTATGAATTTTTGCCGGTGGCCTTGATTTTCGTTTTTGTTTTCAGAGTCCCTTTGGAACCCGCCAACTGGCTCTTTACTGCCCTTTCCGTTGCCTTTAGTTTTTTGATTAATTTCTATGTAAATTATTCCATTGGCCTTACAGGCTTTTGGTTTACCCAGACTGGCGGCTTGCGAAGCGTCTATTCTTTGCTTCTGAGCGTCTTTTCTGGTGCCCTGATCCCGCTGGCCTTTTTTCCGCAGGTGGTTCAGGATATTTTGGTTTTTCTTCCCTTTCAATATATTACCTATGTTCCAGCTATGCTTTGGACGGGTAGTACCCTTTTGGCCGGAAAGGTCGTTTCGCCTTCTGTACTCTTGCTGATACAAGGCGCTTATGTACTCCTGGCTTTTTTCCTTTCTGAACTTTTATCGTATTTTGGACACAAACGCTTTTCGGGGGTGGGTGCATGAAGTCCTTGCTGACTCAAGTTTTTTCCATGTATAAGGTTTCCATTAAAACAGCCCTTTCCTCTGCCATGGCTTACCGCTTTAATTTTCTGCTGTACCTGCTCATTGTCTTTGTCAGCAATTTGCTTATGCCCATCGTTACCCTTTTGATCTATGGTTCTGGGGCAGAGATTCCCGGTTGGACGCTGTATGAGGCTCTTTTGTTTCAGTCCTGCTACATGCTCTCTACCGGCCTTTGTTCCCCCTTCTTCTTTAATATGGTTTGGGTCACCATGAGCAATATTAGAGAGGGCAACTATGACCTTTTGCTGATTAAGCCTTGCCCCGTGCTCATTACGACCATGGCCTTCTCCTTCGAGCTGGACAATGTAGGTTCGCTCTTGGGTGGGCTTACCCTGTTTATCTTCTCGGTCTCCAAGCTCCCGCCCCAAGGTCTGTCTGCTTGGCTTAGCTTTGCTTATTTTATCCTCTGCGCCGTACTGATGCTCTTTGGCGCTATCTGCCTAATGGCAGCAATTACCTTTCGCTGGGTGGGTAACAGCCGGATCTTTGAAATGTTCCACGTAGCCACGGGCTTTGGTCGTTATCCTCATACGATTTTCCCAAAGTGGTTGCTGGGAATCCTTACCACTGTTTTTCCCATCGCTGCCTTGGGATTTTTTCCCGCCTCAAGCTTACTGGGCGGCTTTAAGCCCTCTATGCTTTTGATTGCCCTCCCCTGTGCCTTGTTTGCCATACTGGGGATTCTTGTGTTTCAGAAAATGGTTGGCGCATACCAAAGCGCAGGAGGTTGAGCCATGTCTGCCCTGATTGAGGTCAAAAATCTTACCAAGGAATACCTTACCTACCGCCGGGGAAGCTCTATGTCCGAAGCGGTCAAAAGCCTTTTCCACCGAGAAAAGGTCATCGTAAAGGCTGTGAACGACATCAGCTTTGACATAGCTACCGGGGAGATCGTAGGCATGTTAGGGCCAAACGGTGCTGGTAAATCCACCACCATTAAAATGCTGACAGGGGTACTCACGCCTAGCTCTGGGAGTGTCCGAGTTTTAGGCTTTGACCCCTATAAAAAGCGAACCCGCTACGTCTCCAACATTGGCGCTATGTTTGGCCAAAAATCGCAACTCATCTGGGACATTCCTCCCATAGACTCCTTTGCTATGAATAAGGCGATCTATGGCATCAAGGATGAGGACTATAAAAAGCAACTAGACCTCTTAACAAAGCTCTTAAACGCCCAAGAGCTGCTGACGAAGCCCACAAGGGTTTTATCTCTGGGGGAACGCATGAAATGTGAGTTTATCATTGCCCTCCTACATAACCCCAAGGTTGTCTTTCTAGACGAACCTACCATTGGCTTGGATGTGATTGCAAAGGACAGCATACGAAGTTTTATCAAGGAAATGAACGAAAAGGGTGTCACCTTTATCCTAACCACCCATGACCTGGGCGACATCGAAAGCCTGGTGAACCGAGCTATCATTATCGATAAGGGTATAATCGTCTTTGACGGCTCCCTACCTACACTCAAGAAGCACCTGGGAAACAAAAAGACCGTGAGCATTCAAAGCCCCCGCCCCTTTGAAGCCTCTCTTCTCCGAGAAGGCATTCGTCTTCTGGAAGAAAAGGGCGGCAAGCTCACTTTGGAGGTGGACATTGACCTCCTGCCCATGAATGAATTTATTTCCTTCATCGGAAGCAAAATGGAAATCACGGATCTTTCGATTACAGAGATTCAGATGGAACAGGTGGTTAGGGCGATTTACCAGCCGTAAAAAATTACTGCCTTGGAGGCAGAGAAAGAAACTGGTTGAAAGGAGTTTGAGGAAAAATGAAGCAATTTCCAACACACATCGTTGCAGTAGATGGCATTATTGAAAATGAAAACAATGAAATCCTTTTAGTGAAGCACAGACATCATGGAGTCTATACAGTTCCTGGTGGGCAAGTTGAGATTGGTGAAAATCTTATAGACGCTTTAAGGCGGGAAATAAAAGAAGAGACAGGAGTTATGGTCGAAGTAAACAAACTGATCTGTGTTTCCTCCAATACTTGCACCTATCAGGGTTATAATGGATATGGGACTATTCCAACTAAAGTGATGTTTGGGTTTACATGCAAATATTTAGGCGGCGAATTATGTACTTCCGATGAAACATCAGAAACCCTATGGGTTGATAAAGCAAAGGTTTTGGATTATATCACTGTTCCAAATTTAATTGAGCGATTCAAAGCCTATTTAACTTTTCAAGGGGAGATACAATATTTGGAATATATCACCAAGCCTAAGTATGAATTGAAATTAGAGCGAAGCATATAATGGTGGTTCGGTGTTCTTAATTCTCATAAGGTTGAGGATTTTCTTGTCTTAGATTACAAAAGGTGATAAAATGAGTACTGAAGATTCAGAATTACGATTTGGCAGTAACAAAATCCTTATATCAATAAAAATAGGAATATCTGTATTATTGTGTATTAGTGCAATGATCATTGAAAAAATACTTGGTAAAGATGGCATGTCTAAAAATACAAGTTATTTTTTGAATTGGGTATTTGGACTTGGATTTAACAGTTTTATCATTTTTTTATGTGATTTAAGAGAACGTTATATTATATTGTCCTTAAAAGGATTAACTTATAAATACTATGGTGCATTTAAACAAGAGATTTACCATGTTTTTGATTGGAATGAAATCGAAAAATTTGAAAAGTTAAATTCTTTTGTTTTCTATAAAAAAATTCGCATTATACTGAAAAAGCAGCCATTCGTTGATGCGCGTCGTAACTGCAAGATATGGATACATAATAGCAAAACGCCTCGTGATGAGAGTTATAATCTCAAGTAGTGGTGTAAAAACATCGGAATAAAAAACCGGACAAAAA